>SVDE01000089.1 GCA_015057955.1 Lachnospiraceae bacterium
CGGCCAGACACCCATCAGATGATCAGGAAGCGCCGTGACAGATTCATTTTCAACATAGGTATACGGAGGCTGGTCCAGGGAGGCATTAAGTCCAAAGAAATAGTCAAAACCGTAGGTTCTTGGGCCAACGGTAACGGGTTTGGTAAAGTCTACGCCTATCATGTCGATGACCTTGTCGTTCTTTCCGGCAGCCTGTGACTGCTTCATTTCGGCCACTTCATTTTCTGCGCCGAATTCCTTGCCGGTAACTTCAGGGAGTTTCTGCCAGCCCATGCCCAGATGCCATTTACCGACAGCAGCGGTATAGTAACCTGCCTGTTTAAATATGTTTGCCATAGTCATGCGGTCAAGTTCGATAAGAGGATCTCCTGATCCGTTAAGTACGCCTTTTTTTATCCTGCCGCGCCAGGTATAGCGTCCGGTGAGAAGACCATAGCGCGAAGGAGTGCAAAGAGCGGAAGTGGAGTGTGCGTCACAGAAACATAAGCCCCGCTCAGCAAGCGCGTCCACATTGGGTGTGTGTATGCCCCCCTGAGGGTTGAACCAGGAAACATCTCCAACGCCAAGGTCGTCAACAAACATCAGGATCACATTCGGTTTTGTCATATGTTTTACCTTTCTTTATATCTGTTTGCGTTTTTTCAGTTTACAGGGCAAGCCGGACGAGGAATTCCTCGCCCGGCTTGCCCCGGAAACCGGGGTCGCCGGGGTTTTTATAACTTGATGAATAAGGATTTATTTTGCGATTGGATGAAGTTCTGTGATGTTTACGTAATCACGCTTAAGAAGCTTTAATCCTTCGATATCGGGATTGGTAGCAGCACATACAACCTTGTTGTAGAGGCCTACTAAGCACCAGTTGTCAAAGAGGTAGTCGATGACATCATGCCAGCCCTGAACAGCTGTGTCATGATCTGAAGACTTAGCGCGATTAACGATCTCGATCATGGCTTCATCAGTGATCTTAGGTCCACCGATGATGTCATATGCATCACGGGGATCAACCAGACGGAAGTTGTCATGAGCAACGAATGCGTTGTTGACATTGCCGATAGTGAGGTTATACTCGCCTTTACGTGCGGCAGGAACATAGTTGGCAGGCTCCATAGGTGTTATGTTCATTGTGATGCCTACATTACGCAGAGTCTCCTGAATGACAGTAGCCGGAGCCATGTTAGCCTGCAGAACGATACATTCAATGGTAAGGTCGTTATATCCTAAATCAGCCAGCATCTGCTTGCCTTTTTCGGGATCGTACGGATGAACTCCATTCTCATAGTAATCTTTGTAATATTCGCCTGCCTGACGAGGGATATAGCCCTGAATAACTTCACCCTTGCCCATGTTTACGAGCTGATTGAGTCCTGCAGAGTCGATGAGGTAAGTGACTGCCTCACGAAGCTTAGGATCGTTGAAAGGTTCCTTGTCACAGTTAAAGTAAAGAACAAATACTGTGCTTGTAGAGAATATAACAGGGGTAGCGGTAGAATCGTTCTCGAGGGTCAGGCACTCGCTGACTGAGAGGCTCTCAGCAACATCTGCATCACCGCTCTTTACAGCCAGAGTACGGGAAGCTGCGTCACTTGCCCACATGACCTTGATGTTCTTATAATATCCGGTATAATCGGGATCCCAGTAATTTTCGTTGCGCTCAAGCATGATGTACTCTCCTGCAACCCAGTCTGCTACGTTGTAGCGACCGCCGCTGACAGGCTGAGTACGCTCAGAAGCCTGAGGGCCACCTACAGCTTCGATTGCAGCCTGGCTGTAGATTCCGGCTGTCTGCTCGCACAGACCGACTTCCCAACCCGGGGTATACTGTGAAAATGCAAGGACTAATGTGTGATCATCCTCAGCAATGGTCTCTTCAGGATTTAAAAACATAGCCCAGTCAAGTCCTGCTTCGTGATAAATGCCACAGCAGTAAACTACATCTTGAGCAGTGATTGGAGTTCCGTCTGTATACACTGCATCTTCTCTGAGGTGGATTCTGTAGTGTGTTTCATCAATAACATCATAGCCGGTAGCAAGGCTTGGAACGGCTTTGCTTGTATCAGGATCAAACTCAAACAGGCGGGCTGTTGTGGCGTACATGACTACGCAGGCCTTCTGGTCATTGATACCGGTGAGACCTGTAAGCGTTGTCGGTTCAGCACCAAGCATGACTGTAAGAGTTTCATCTGATTTGTCAGTGTTTGCATTTGCAGGTTCTGTTACATTAGTAATGTCAGCAGGTGCAGCAGTTTCATTTCCTGCAGTTGCAGCAGTAGTAGCTGTGCCACCACCGGAGTTTCCTCCGCATGCTGCCAGGCTGATAATCATGATCATGGAAAGAACCAGAGCCATAGCCTTGATGAATTTTGAATGTTTCATTTTTGTTTCTCCTTTTCTTTAAATAATGCTATTTTTGTATATTGTTTCTCCCGCACTGACGGGAGGTATTTTTATTTAGTTCAGATTTCGCCTATCCTGTGGCAAGCAACGAAGTGGCCCGGGCAGTACTCCCTGAGCTCAGGCTCCTCTGAACGGCACTGATCAGTAGCGTATGGGCAGCGGACTGCGAAACGGCAGCATGGTTTGGGATTGATTGGGCTGGAAAGCTCTCCCTGAAGCGGGATGGGCTTACGTTCTACATGTATGCTTGGTACCGGGATGGCGGAAAGCAGAGCTTTTGAGTAAGGGTGCAGGGTATTGCGGAACAGCTCTTTGCTATTACACTTTTCTACCGCCTGGCCAAGGTACATGACCATGATCTCATTAGCAATATGCTTTACAACGCTCATGTCGTGGGTAATGAACACGTATGTCAGACCACGCTCTTCCTGGAGGTCCTGAAGCAGGTTCAGGATCTGTGCCTGTATTGAAACATCCAAAGCACTGACGGGTTCGTCGCATATGATGAATTCCGGGTTAAGAGCAAGTGCGCGTGCCACGCCGATACGCTGGCGGCGTCCGCCGTCCAGTTCATGGGGATAACTGTTACCCAGACGTCTGGCAAGACCAACGCTGTTCATCAGCTCATCAACTTTCTTAGCTATTTCCTTCTTATCTTTCATTCCGCCTAACACTGTAAGCGGTTCGGCGATGAGACTGCGGATGTTCATACGTGGATCAAGAGAAGCATACGGATCCTGGAAGATCATCTGGATGCGTGAGCGGTAAGGTTTAAATTCCTTGGGACCAAGAGGTGCGATGTTCACGCCGTCAAACCAGATCTCACCGCTGGTAGGCTCATGGAGTTTCATCAGTGTCTTTCCGAAAGTGGATTTTCCGCATCCGGATTCACCAACAACTCCCAGTGTCTCGCCCTTTTCGATACTTATGGATACATTGTCAACCGCATGAAGTGTACCGCCGGGGGTCTTGAAGTATTTTTTTAATTGCTTAGTCTCAACAAATGCCATATCAGAGCGCTCCTTTCTTCATCTGGTACTGGAAACAACGGACCCAGTGTCCAGGCTCGACCTCGATCAATTCAGGATCGCCCTGTCTGCAGTTCTCACGGCATTTAATGCAGCGGTCTGCAAAAGAGCAGTAGCAAGGAAGATCCATGGGGTCTGCAACCATTCCGGGAATGGGTGTAAGACGGTGTACGTCTTTATCCAGGCTGGGGATTGAATCCATAAGACCAATAGTGTAAGGGTGCAGCGGGTTGTCGAAGATGTGAGCCAGAGTCCCGTACTCTACAATTTGTCCGGCATAGATGATTGCACACTTGTCGCACATCTCAGCAACAATGCCCAGATCGTGGGTGATCATCAGAGTAGCTGTCTCCTGCTCCTTCTGAAGGGTACGCATCATGTCCAGCACCTGAGCCTGGATAGTAACATCCAAAGCAGTAGTCGGTTCATCCGCCAACAGCAGGTCGGGCTTGCAGGCCAGAGCGATGGCAATGACAATACGCTGCTTCATGCCGCCGGAAAACTGATGAGGGTACTCTTTGTAACGCTCAGGCATGATGCCGACTTTTTCCATCATTTCACAGGCTCGCAACATGGCATCCTTGGGACTGCAATGCTCATGCAGCTGGATTACTTCTGCAATCTGGTCACCCACAAAACGTACAGGGTTAAGGGCTGTCATCGGATCCTGAAAGATCATGCTGACCTTTTTTCCTCGGATCTTCAGCATTTCTTTGGTACTTTTTTCAGTGACCTTTCCGTTCTCATCTGTGGAGAGGATCTTCTCTCCATCCAGATCGATATTGCCTTCAATAACATGAGCGGGAGGATGAGGCAGCAGGTTCATTATGCTCAGGGCGATGGTGGTCTTGCCTGCACCGGTTTCGCCTACCAGTCCAAGGCATTCGCCTTTTTTTATGTCAAAGCTTACACCGTTTACCGCTTCCACAATGCCTTCGTGAGTCTCATAATGGACACAGAGGTCTTTTACGGAGACGACGGTTTTATTGTTGTTTTCTTTCATTTTTTCCTCCTTCTTACTTCAGACGCGGGTCAAAGGCATCACGCAGGCCGTCACCCAGCATGTTGAAAGCCAGAATAGTGAGCAGGATCATTGCTGCAGGGAACAGCACCATGTGCGGGAAAGCCGTGAAGAAGGCCTTGCCGTCGCTGAGGATCAGACCCCATTCAGGAGTGGGTGGGTTCAGGCCAACGCCCAGATAGCTCAATGATGCCATCATATTGATGCATGCACCCATCAGACCAACCACGAAGATAACCATGACGCCTAAGGCATTGGGTATCATATGTTTGAATATCATGCGCCACTGGCCTACACCGATGGAACGTGAGGACTCCACATAGTCTGCATTGCGAACATTAAGGATAGCCGCACGGCAGTTTTTGGAGATGGTAGGCATGGTAGATATGGTGATGGCCGCGATCATCTGAGGAACACCGTTGCCAAGAGCAGCGGTTATTGATATCGCCAGCAAAACCTGGGGAATTGCCTGGAACATGTCCATGAATCGCATGATCACGTTGTCCACCTTGCCTCCGAAGTAACCGGCGATTACACCGAGAAGGCCGCCTGTGAAGAAAGCACAGATCACGCAGAGCAGAGCAAGCGCCAGAGAGTAACGTGCACCGAATACACAGCGGGAGAAAAGATCTCGCCCAAAGTGATCCGTGCCGAAGATGTGTATAGCACTGGGGGTCTGGTATGCATCTGTAAGTATCTGCTGCTGATAATCATAAGGAGCAATAAAATTGGCAAGCAGAGCGAATACCAACATGACCAGCAGGATGCCCATGCCTATAAGGGCAGTACGGTTACGGGCAAGTCTGCGCCAGGCTTCTCTGCCAGGGGTAGAGACTTTAATTGTCTTTCCGGCATTCTTTCTTTGAAATTTTTCAATTGCAGGAGTCATTCTTTTCATTATCTTTACCTCCCTGTCATGCGTGCTTACGCTTACCACCGCTGATGATGCCGCTCTTCAGACGGGGATTAATGTAAATGAAGCTGATGTCTACTAACAGGTTCACAATTGTGAATACAAATGCCAGGAACAGAACTCCGCCCTGGATGGCCGGGAAATTACGGCTGGTGATGGCATCACCAATGTATTTTCCGATACCGGGGATTCCGAATACGGTTTCTACGATCAAGGCGCCACCAAGCTGGTTCCCGATTTGTACACCGATGCTGGAAGCAATTGGGATAGCTGCATTCCTGAAAGCGTGTTTCCAGATTATCTTTCGCTCGGTCTGGCCCTTGGCACGGGCGGTGGTGATGTAGTCCTGCCTGATTACTTCAAGGAAACTGGAACGGGTGATACGGGTGTAACGGGAAAGGCTGCCCAGACCGATGGTCACCATGGGCAACACATAGCCAAGCGCATTCGGAAGACCTACAGCAGGGAACCATCCGAGTTTGACTGAGAATCCTGAGATCAGAAGAAGCGCAAGTACGAATCCGGGGCAGGCAGCAAATACCATTGACAGTATCAGGATCACGCTGTCAATCCAGGTGTATTGTCGAAGCGACGAATAGATGCCCAATGGGACGCCTAAAACCACACCGATGATAACGCTTCCGAAACATATGATCAGAGTGTAAGGGAATCTTTGTAAGATCTCGCTAAGTACAGGCTGGTGGGTTTTGTATGACTCACCGAGGTTTCCCGTAAATACATTTGCCACGTACTTCACAAACTGCAATACCAACGGGTCGTTGAGACCCAGTTCTTCACGTTTGGCTTCGCGTTCTTCTTCGGTAGCGTTCGTACTGACCAGCTGGTCGACCGGGTCGCCGGGGGTCACTGCGCGCAGGATGAAGATTATCAGAGTCACGCCAAGCATGATCGGGATTATCAGAAGCACCCTTCGCAGGATAAATTTTGCCATATCTGCCATTCCTCCGTTTTTCTGTGTTTTTGGTTTTGGAAATTGGATTAAATCAGAATATCCCCTTTCCCTGTAAAAAAAATTAGCACACTCCATAGTCGGAGTCACTGACCAAGAAATAAACCTTGTTACGCCTACGCGTAACAAGGCGGGATACAAAAGTGAAGGAAGCCACATCCTATGCACAGGTAGGCGATCAGGACCAATTCCGTATGCATACACATAGGACAGCAGCCGCATCTAACTGTATGGGAAATGCCATGACATCAAAGTAGCCCGGAGATTCCTTGGACATACACAGTCTGAAATGACCTCAAAATATATCAAAGATCTTGATATGGATGAAGAACTGAGAAGGGTAATGCTTGATGAGAATTTGAATGCGACTGCGCCTGAAAGAAAAAAGTGTTCCGCAGTGTTCCGCAGAACACTTTCAGAGAAAAAGAACCCTCCAGCAAACGTTGAAAACTCACAATGTCATGATGCCGGGGTCAAAAGGTAGCTTTAGATAGCTCCTATTTTCTTTCCCCTTAAGGCATTTCGCTCTTTGACAATTATACTTTTTACCGTGATAGTAGCATACTTTCAATATCCTTAATTATCTAAAGAATAAGCGGAAGAAGATTTCCTGTTAGGAAATGACCCTTCCATCCATTCCTCAAACTCCTTGATATCCAGGTTTCCGTCAATACACAGATCCCGTTTTACCATGGCTTCGCGCTTCCATAATGCGAAGTCATTTTCCTTTATCTGACGGACTTTGACACGGGCATGGTAGCGCTTGTAATACTTTGTATAAAGCCTTATGGCTTCGTTATCGGCAGTCTTCTGCTTATAATTATCTATGGCAGCAAGTTCCTGGCAGGTCCTGGTCTGGCCTTCGGCGACGCGGTCGCAGTAGCTGGTGTTATAGTTTCCCTTCATGATGAAATACTTTCCGCAGCGCTTGCATTTGCGGAAACGGATATTGCTTTCAAACATCTTAGAAAGTTCCAGCTCAAGGATATCCACAACAGATCCAAACTCGTAAAATGTACTGAGGAATCTGGGCATGACAAGGAACCGCTTTACCCGGGTCTCTGCGATGCCATATCTTTCCGCAAAATCTTTGTATATCGCCGGATCTCTTTCAAGGTTTGAAGCGATCTTTCCTGCAAAGGCATTCGCGTTCATCCCATAAGGGCCTTCAGAACCGCTCATCCGGTTGGATATGCGCAGTATCTCGTTCCGCTCGATACGGGATGGGAGTCCATGAATGTTCCTGTATAATGCATAACGTTCCCCGGGAGAGAGCCCTGAAAACAGTTCCGGATAGAAATCCTCATCAAAACAAAATTCCACTATCTCAAGGTATTCCTTCTGCAGGTTCAGAAGGTAGCTGCCGTACTGCTTAAGCAATGTGACATTTGAACCGGCATTCCTTCCGATCAGCGGAGGACATATGGCGGAATAGAGGGAAGCATAAGCCACATCCCTTACTTTGAAAAAGTTAAAGGTATAATCATAATAGTCTTCAAGTATCAGCTGGTCTTCATTGCTGATCTTTTCTTTTATTATTTCAGCGGGTTCTGACTGGCTTTCTTCGTGTATTTCCTTCGCATATTCTTCAAACGCTCCAAATAGGGCAATGCTTTCTTTCAACGGGGTACGGAAATCCGCATAGATGAAATCAAGGATGCCTTCACCGACCTTCAGCTTTATGTTATTACCGCTGAAGATATTGTTGAGGGCTTGCCTGGGTTCCTTCGGGTGCTCCTCATAGAATTCACTGATCTCCTGATCAATATCAAAATGATCAAGACCGTACTTTTCAGTCATCTTATCAATAAGATCTTTTTCCTCATCAAGCTCAGCAAGACGGGCTTCTCTGTCATTCTCGGATTCGGCATACTGCTGATCATTTGCTTCAGCTTCTTTTATCAGGTCATACATGGAGAAATCTTCTTTGCCATAATCAACTTCGATCATCATCTCATTTGCGCCGGAGAACTGAACTTCATTATTAAAATAGCTGAAAGACATGTTCTTCCTGTCAGAGCGCATTATGCGGTATTTCTCATATTCTGACGGCTTGTATTCCGAAAAATCATAATTCTCGCGGTTCATCATGCATGGCTCCTTTTTTGAAAATGAAGTTTTCGAAGAAAATCGAAAATATATATCACTCCAATAAACATTATCCAAAACTATTGAAAAATGTCAAGAAAAAAATATAATGCTGATTAGAAAATGTAAAACGCTTAATAAAACATTTTCGAAATGTTGGCACCATGACAACAGAATACCGGACAGGAATGAAGATATGCATCTGCGACGACACCGGACATCACCGGCTGAGCGGATGCAGGCACGCCGGCGCCGTGAAGAGCGATGCGGGCAGGGAACGTGATCCTGACACCCGGGAAAACATAACATAGGAAGATCAAATGAAAGGAGGGGGATGCCGTGATAGAAAAAACAAGGCCGCAGGGGAACTTCACTCCGGTCAGCAATGAAGTGTTCAGGGATGTCAGGCTGAACCTGACTGACAGAGGGCTTCTTACAACACTGATGTCGTTAAAGCCGAACTGGGATTTCACCGTTGAGGGAATGTCAGCGATATTACCGGATGGAAGAGGCCGGATCAAGAGCAGCCTGAAAAGGCTTGAAAGATTCGGCTACATAACAGTCATACATGAAAGGGAAGAAAACGGGAGATTCGCAAGGAACAGGCTGATCATAAACAGCATTTCAGGTCCACCGGATGATGATGAACCGTCAGCGGAAAACCGGCCAACGGATAAACGGCCGGCGGATTATCGTGAACAATACAAGAATACTAATAATACAAGAACAAATAATACAAGAATGAAAGATGAGCCTGGTGATCTACCGCAGGATGAATATGAATATCTTGTAAGTAAATATGGGAAGGAAGAAGTTGACCGCCAGATAAAAAAGATCAGGGAAAGGCATTACATCGGATGTATGAACCGGGAAACCATAGAAGCCTGGTGTAAGGAATCGTTCGTCCGAAAAAGGAAAATACCCCAGACACAATTCAGCAGCTTCGAACAGCGGGATTATCCGGATGACTTTTATGAGGAACTGGAGAGAAAGCTGGTAGGCCTGAACAACTAGGAACAGGTATGGATGTTGATCAAGGAATAAAAACTAATCTTCGTTATGTTGACAAAAATGTTATACCGACTTTTGCTGTGAGGATTTAGATATCAGGGATTCTTCTGCAAA
>SVDE01000090.1 GCA_015057955.1 Lachnospiraceae bacterium
TCACGCCTACCGCGGCTACATGATCGATGTGCTCATGTGTCACGAGCACAGCTTCAATGTCCGAAAGGGAAAGTCCCTCTTCCTTCAGTCCCTCATTTATCCTCTTGCAGGTGATCCCGCAGTCGATAAGGATGTTGTGTCCGCCATCTCCTATGAGAGTGACGTTGCCCGAGCTTCCGCTTGCGATGTTCTTAACGATCATATGCTCTCAATTATCCTTTTTACGAAATCGTATGTGCGGTTAAAGCTCGGTATGTTCAGTTTTTCCTGAGGTGTGTGCTCTCCCTCGCTGTCAGGTCCGATGGCGATGATGCCCTCAATGTTTGAATTGGTCATTATGTAGCCGCACTCAAGGCCTCCGTGAGTGGTATGGACACTCGGCTTTTTGCCGTACATCTCTTCAAATATGCCCATTGCCCGCTTAAGGAACGGAGAGTCATGGTCTGCCGTCCATGCCGGATAGTCCTTGTCCTGATCTTCGCATACGGCACCGCATATGCTGCAAAGGCTCCTCACTTTACCGGCCACTTCAGCCGACCTCTCCGCAATGGAGCTTCTGATCGATACATATATGCCATAGCCTTTTTCATCTTTTTCGATCACGCCGAGGTTTGCTGATGTCTCAACAGTGTCGAGCGTCTGTTCGAAGTTTATGACTCCGTAAGGCAGGTTGTGGAGCAGGAAGCACATGGCTGTGCTCTCACCAATCGCGAGGGCGTCACATTCAGGACATGATCCGACATTGATGAACAGATCAGGGTCTGTCTTCCGGAAAATGCGTTTGAAAGCAGTCTGTACTTCAGCTACAACACCTTCAACCTTTTCAGGCGCCATTTTGGTAACAAACCTGCAGCAGGCGTTGTTAGAGATGGCGTTGTCTTTGCCCTTTGCGCTTACATCTGAAACGCGGATGTCACCTTTAAGAGAAAGCCTGTAGAGAACCTCTCCGAGGATCTTTATCGCGTTCCCCTTTTCACTGGTTATCTCGATGCCTGAATGCCCGCCTTTAAGACCGCCGACATTGATCTCATAGCAATATCCCTCAACAGTTTCCCTGTTATCCAGAACTATCGCTTTCAGGAGCTTTCCTCCGCTGCATCCTATTGTAAATATGCCTTCGGGACCGCTGTCGATGTTGATCAGGTACTGTCCCTTAAGGCCTGTCAGATCGGCGTCCTTGACGCTCAGCATTCCGACTTCCTCATCTGTGGTAAGAAGAAGTTCCAGGTGCGGGTTCTTAAGTTCCTTATCCTTGAGCAGCGCGAATCCGATCGCGGCTGCGACACCGTCATCAGCTCCGAGCGTTGTGCCTCTTGCCTTGTACCAGTCGTCCTCTATATAGAAATCAACGCCTTCATTGTCCCAGTCATGCTCAACACCGGGATCGCTCTCTGCGACCATGTCCAGATGCCCCTGGATAACAAGCGGAGTCCTGTTTTCATTTCCCGGAGCTGCCTCTCTTGTAATGATGACATTTCCGTTCTTTTCATCATGCTCCCAGGCAAATCCGTTTTCCTTCGCCCAGTTGATACAGTATTCTATGATCTTCTCATTGTGGAATGAATATCTCGGGATACTGCAGATCTTTTCAAATTCCTGCATTGCTGCTGTTTTTTCCATGTCCGTCCCCTTTAGCATAAACGCCGGGAATCATTCCCGGCGTAAATGTCTTATTTTTATGATATTTATCAGTTTTCAGCTGCAGGCTCCTGCTTTACCGAAGCGTCAATGGCCGCCTGATTCTGCTGGAATGTCTTGCGGTTCTTTGTGGTAACCTCGAGACTTGACTCAAGAGACCTGAGCAGACTGTCATACTTTACATTTAAGCCTTCAATGGAGGTATTGAGAATGTTCTGGATGCTTGCGAGCGCATCATCAAGATACTGGTTTGTAGCAGTCTTGAGAGCGTTTGACTCGGAAACAGTCTTTGACATGATCGCATCTGCTTCAGCGTGGGCATCCTGTACAACAGAATTTGCCTCCTTGTAAGCCTGCTGCATGATCTCATGCTCAGAAACGAGCTGTACGGTCATTTCATTTGCCTTCTTGATCATTTCCTCTGCCTTGTCCTGAGCATCCTTAAGGATGGCATCCCTGTTGGCGATGATCCTCTGGTATTTCTTGATCTCATCAGGGATATTAGCCTTCAGCTCCTCGATATATTCTTCGAGCTCATTTTTGTTGACTATTATCTTTGAATTAGATAACGGCTGAAGTTTACAGTTGTCGATGAAATCTTCCATTTCTGCGATAGTCTGTTCAATCTTGCTCATTTCTCTTCTCCAATTATTTAATATTATTGATTTTATCCTTCACAAGCTTGCCGATATGGTCCGGAACAAACTTGGAAATATCTCCGTTGTACCGTGCAGTCTCCCTTACGATGCTCGAACTGAGGTAAGCATATTCAAGAGACGCTGTGATAAAAACTGTGTCAACATCGGGGCAAATGGCTCTGCTGGCCTGAGCGATCTGGAGTTCATATTCGAAATCCGTTACGGCCCTGAGTCCGTGGATAAGGAATGCCCCTTCCTGTTTTGCGAATTCGGCCTGGAGGCCTTCAAATGACATCACGCGCACGTTTGGGATATGCCCCACGACGCTTTTGATCATATCAACTCTTTCTTCAGTTGTAAACATCGGTGATTTGCTGCTGTTTATCAGAACGCCGACGATAAGCTCGTCAACCAGAGCAGCAGATCTCTCTATCACATCTATATGACCATATGTGATCGGGTCAAATGTGCCCGGGTAGATTGCTTTCTTCATTGGAACGTGTCCTTTTATCTGTCATCCTCAGACCTGAGCTTTAAGAAATAATGACGATTGGTCTTGTATTCTTTCAGCCTGGTGATCTCGAATGCGCTGTTTTCTATGAAATCCAGTCCATTGTGCCTGTCAGCTTCTATGATCACAATGGTCTCCTCATCAATGATCCCGGATGCAGCCAAAGCTTCCAGCGTTTCTTCTTCGAGATTCTGGAAATACGGAGGATCGATATAAACTATGTCAAAATGATATTTTCGAAGCCTGAGCTCATTAATGGCGCTTAAGGCATTTTTCTGAAGAACGACTGCGTCTTCGCCCAGTCTTGTGAATGCAAGGTTTTCTTTCACGCATGCTATGGCACGCGCGCTGTTATCAACAAAAGCACATTTTACCGCACCTCTGCTCAGTGCCTCGATCCCTATTCCGCCGCTGCCGCAATACAGATCCAGGAAACAGCTTCCCGGAACGAAAGGCGCCAGGATATTGAACAGAGTTTCCTTGATCTTGTCAATTGTCGGTCTTGTATCAAGCCCAGAGACTGCCTTTAAAGGCAATCTCCGGGCTTTACCTGCGATAACTCTCATTAATTATGCTTCAGCTGCGGGCTCCTCAACGGGTGCTTCCTCAGCTGCGGGTGATTCCTCTACAGCGGGTGCTTCCTCAGCTGCAGGTGTCTCCTCAGCTGCGGGTGCTTCCTCTTCAGGCAGCTCATCGGGAACAAGATCATCATCGAAGTCTTTTCTGCTGAGTGAGATTTTCTTCTCATCTTCCTTGAAATCAACTACCTTGATGTCGATCTCCTGTCCGATCGAAAGGACGTCTGAAGGCTTCTTGACACGCTTCTTTGAGATCTGTGATACATGAAGGAGAGCGTCGATACCGGGCTCAAGCTCGATGAATGCACCGAAGTCAGCCATTCTGGCAACCTTACCTGTAACGATGGTGCCGGGTACATATTTCTCCTTTGCAAGCTTCCAAGGATTCTGATCCGGGAACTTGCGGCTGAGAGCGATCTTGCCGTCTTCGATGTTCTTGATGAATACAGTAACTGTATCGCCGACACTGAGAACTGACTTAGGATCGTCAACTCTGCCCCATGACATCTCTGAGATGTGAAGGAGTCCGTCAACTCCGCCGAGATCGATGAACGCACCAAACTTGGTGATGGACTTTACAGTACCCTCAACGATGTTGTTGACTTCGAGTACTTCAAGAAGTGCCTTTGCGCGCTCGGCCTTGGCAGCCTGAACGAGTTTCTTTCTGTTACCGATGACTCTTCTCTTGCGGGGATTGTATTCGGTAACTACAATGTCGATCTCCTGATCCATGTACTTGGACAGGTCTTTTTCAAATACGTCTGAAACGAGGCTTGCAGGAACAAAGATCTTAGCCCCTTCAAATCCTGTGATAAGTCCGCCGGAAGTGACTTTCTCAACCTTAACAGTGATGACTTCCTGATTCTCAAATGCTTCCTCAACACGCTTGTTTGCTTTCTCTTCATTGATGCGCTTGAAGGAGCACTGGATCTCGCTGTCCTGGATCCTTAAAACCTTGACCTCAAGTGTATCGCCGACATTAACAGCTGAGGGAAGATCAATATCAGGATCGCTGGAATACTCTTCTTTTGTAACTATACCATCATACTTGTGTCCGACATTTAATAGAATGCGTTCAGAGTTAACATCTAAGACGGTGCCATCTACAATCTCTCCTGTATGAATTGGTTTGGTCGATTCCTCGATCATTGCGTCAAATTCCTCTGACATAAAGTAATACCTCCTGGATTAAATGATTAGGGGTTGATGCCCCTGCGGTAATACCTACACATGTTCCTGATTGTAGATCTGTTCCTGTCAAATCCCGTACTGTCTGTATATGGTAAGTATCTTTACAATTCGATCTGCATATGTCTGCAAGCTTTTTTGTATTGGAACTCTGCGGATCTCCGATGACTATCATCTTGTCGGCATGCATGGAAATTTCTGCAGCTTCACTCTGTCTGACAGCTGTAGCATTGCAAATCGTATTAATAACATCAGTATAATACCCTTTTTCTTTTATAATTTCAACAAAATGTTTAAATCTTTGTGCATTAAACGTTGTCTGGGAAACTATGCATAATTTTGCATTATTATTGCATGAGAACGTTTCCGCTTCTTCCTCGGTATTGACGACTGTAACAGGGCCTGTTGCCCATCCGACAATGCCTTCAACTTCGGGGTGTGTGGCGTCCCCGATTATCACCACATGCCAGCCTTCTTCGCCTCTTTTTCTTACTATGTCATGGATCTTGCTGACAAACGGGCATGTGGCATCCTCAACAGTGATGCCGTAATCTTTTGCCTTGTCGTAGACAGCTTTTGCCACTCCGTGGGACCTGATTATCAGTATCTGGCCGCGGATCTTTTCAAATTCATCCGTGCTCTCTACTATGTCCACTCCCTTTTCCTTCAGGTCTCTGACAACTTCACTGTTATGGATGATAGGCCCGTATGTATAGATCTTTTTATTGCCGTCAGCTTTTCTTATCTGCTCGCTGACCTTGTCCATTGCCCTGTTTACTCCGAAACAGAAGCCTGCGCTCTCAGCAAGTCTTACTTCCATTCTTCTCCTCAAACAGCCTTATTATCTCATCCGTGACTTCCTGCGCAGTCATTTCCGAAGTATCGATCTCGATCGCGTCATCGGCTTTTCTAAGCGGTGATATCGCCCTTGTCATGTCATTCCTGTCACGGTCTTCAATGTCCTTCTTTATGTCTTCAAGGACGCATGTCTCGCCTTTTGCGATCAGTTCCTTATAACGTCTCTCAGCCCTGCACTGGCTTGTAGCCGTAAGATATACCTTAAGATCAGCATTTACCAGGACCTTGGTTCCTATGTCACGGCCATCCATCACGACATCGTATCTGTTTCCCAGATCCTGCTGAAGAGCAACGAGTCTTTCCCTTACAGCTGCAAACTTAGATACGTCAGAGGCTGCTTTTCCGACCTCTTCTTTTCTGATATCAGTGCTGACATCCCTGCCTTCAAGGTACATGTGCTGCACTCCGTCAATATACTTTATGTCTATGTCCGCGCCTGCGCAGCACTCGGACACTTTCTCTTCATCGGCAACATCGATGCCGCGTTCAAGGCATGCAAGACCTATGGTCCTGTACATTGCTCCGGTGTCCACATACATGAAGTTTTTGGCGGCAGCAATGTTCTTTGCTGCTGTGCTCTTTCCTACTCCCGCAGGTCCGTCTATCGCTATCTGGCTCATTTTTTCTCCTTTACATGCATATCTGAATCTGAAACGGCAGCCGACTGCCCGGCAAGCCATCCGGTTGAAAGTGCTATCTGAATGTTGAATCCCCCGGTAAATGCGTCTACATCAAGGACCTCTCCGGCGAAATACACTCCCGGTCTTAGTTTTGACTCCATCGTTGACGGATTGATGTCCTTAACGCTCACACCGCCCTGGGTAATAACAGCATGGGAAAATCCTTCGCTTCCGGTGAGGGTAAATGTCAGATTCTTTATCTGTCTGACGAGGTTCTCCCTTTCCTGTTTTGTGATCTCATTTACTTTTTTATTTCCGTCGATCCCGCTGAGTTCGACGATCACAGGTATCATCCCTGAAGGGAGCAGCCTGTTCAGTGAATTCTTAAAATTCCTGTTCAGGTTTTCACTAAAATCCCTGAGTATCCTGGCATCAAGCTGCTTCTCATCCAGCGCGGGCTTAAGGTCGATGACCAGTTTAAGGCTGCCCGGCTTATCCCCCAGCTTTGATACAGCTTTGCTCGATGCGGATAGTATCACCGGTCCGCTCACTCCATGCGCGGTAAACAGCATCTCACCGAAATCACTGTGGAGTTCCCGTCCTTTTTCATTCAGGATCCTCACCTCCACATTTTTAAGTGAGAGCCCTTCCATGCGCCCGGCGTATTCTTCTTCCACTACGAGCGGTACCAGTGCGGGCACTGTATCAGTTATCTTGTGTCCGAGCTGCTTAGCGAACTCATATCCGTCGCCGGTTGACCCTGTTGTTGGATATGACAGGCCGCCTGTTGCTATGATAACCGCGTCACAGTCCAGTTTTTCCAGGTCCGTGACCTTTGTATTAAGACGGACTTTAACGCCTTCTTCCTTCAGTGCCTTTTCCAGGGTCTTTATAACATCCGAACTCTTGTCCGAAGCGGGGAATATGCGTTTGCCCCTCTCTTCCTTCAGTTTCAGCCCTCTCTTCTCAAAAAAGGAAACCGTCTCCGTATTCGGAAATGAGTATATGGCACTGTACATGAACTTCCGGTTTGTAACTATGTTTTCGAAAATGTCTTCAATGTCACAGGCATTTGTCAGATTGCATCTGCCCTTTCCGGTTATGTACAGCTTTTTCCCGAGCTTTTCATTTTTTTCAAGAAGCGTGACATCCGCCCCGTTGGCTGCAGCGCTTATCGCAGCCATCATGCCGGCAGGTCCGCCTCCGATCACTGTGACTTTTTTCATAAGTCCTGAGTTTCTCCCACTTCAGGCTCGTCTCCTTTAAGGATCACGCTGTCGCCGGTCTCATCGCCGTCAAGGCGGTAGCCGATCTCTTCCTCGGCTTCCATTTTGAATGTCTCTACCCTCTCGGTGTTTACATCAGGAAGATCTTCCGTATTCTTAAGTCCGAACCGTCTTAGGAACTCCTGTGTGGTGGCAAACAGCATCGGTCGTCCCGGCGTGCTGAGCCTGCCTTTTTCCTCTATCAGACCGGCTTCGAGCAGTCTGTTTACCGCATGGTCCGAAGCCACTCCTCTTATCTTTTCTATCTCACCCTTTGTGACAGGCTGTTTGTACGCGATTATCGAAAGCGTTTCAAGCTGAACGTCAGTAAGCCTGTAATTCTTCGGCATCTGCACTATCTTTATCAGATACTCATAGGCCTGCTTCTTTGTGCACATCTGATAGCTGCCGTCCAGTTCTATGATCTCGGTTCCGCTCTCAGGCGCGGCTTTTTCAGCGATCATCTCATCAATGACACTTTTTACTTCTGAAGGGTCAGCCTCAAGAGCGCCGGCAAGAACTTTCAGTTCCACCGCATCGCCCATTGTGAACAGGACCGCTTCGATTATGGATTTCATTTCACTTTTCTGCATTGTTTACTCCGCCGCGCATAATATTATGTCGTTATTCTTTTCATCCTGCACTGCCGAAAGTTCTCCGGCCTTCATGAGTTCAAGCACTGCCATGAATGTCACGATCACATTCATCTTGGTGCGGTGTTCCTCAAGCAGTTCCCTGAAACTGCATCTGCCGCCGTTTGACACCCTGGTTCTGAGAAAATCGATCCGGTCAGCGATCTTGATCTCCTCTCTCTTAAGTGTTCCGTACTGTACAGCCTGGACATTTATTTTTTCGTTGCTTCTTGCGATAACATCATCAAAGACTTCTTTGAGCTTGCGAAGCGTAAGATCACCCAGGAATGCATCCAGGTCTATGGGGGCTTCGTATTTTGAGACTTCCTCAGGGATATCCGCCTGCCTGTAAACCATCTTTGAAGCGTTTATTTCCTTGTCCTTAAGCTCTATTGACATGTACTTATACAGCTTATACTCAAGGAGTTTTTCTACGAGCTCTGCCCTCGGATCTTCCTCGTTGCCCTCTTCATCCACTTCTTTCGGAAGGAGCATCCTTGCTTTTATGTCGAGGAGCGTTGCCGCCATTACGAGGAATTCGCTCATGACATCCGGATCAGCCTCTTCCATTTCGTTCAGATATTCCAGATACTGGTCTGTTATGTCAGAGATCGGTATGTCGTAAATGTCTACTTTATTCTTTTCTATCAGGTGCATCAGAAGGTCCAGCGGGCCTTCGAACGCGTTTAATCTGGCTGAAAAACTCAATTGCCTACCTCACTTCCCTCAATGGAAATGACTACTATCTCCGGTTTATTGAATAACCTCAGGTTAACCGTATGGCTGCCGCAGCCCCCGGTCACGATCATTGTTGTCCCGTTCTTTTCGAACCGTCCCTTGCTGTGGTCCGGAAAGATCCTGAACTGCGGAGAGATAACTCCCCCGATAACAGGGAGTCTGATGCTGCCGCCATGATAATGTCCGGAAAGCACCAGATCCGCATCTGTCCTGGCATAATATTCGAAGAATCCGGGATTATGCGCTAACAATATATTATATCTGCTCCTGTCTGTTTTGCCAAGATAACCGGTCATTGCCTGGACCGTCATCTTCCTCGGCCGGACCTTGCCATAGTACTCATATGCAACGTCAAGTCCTGTAACAGAGACAGAGTTGTTGATATCTTCCGTCTCGTTCTTTAAATACTTTATTCCGAGGCTTCCCAGGAACCCGATGTAGTTTCTGTTCCTTGTTCTGAATGTCCTCAGGCTCTCTACTGCCTTTTCATGATTTCCCGGCGCGTAGTATATGGGAGCCACTTCACTTATCCTGCTGAGGAACCGTCTTGTTTTTGCATCACCTTTGCCGGAAGCGCTGACCAGCATGTCACCGCCTATCAGTATGATGTCCGGCGATTCTTTCTCTATGAGATTTTTCAGATCTTCATTTCCCTCCCCATATTCACAGCTGTGAAGATCGGAAAGGAATACCGCCTTCAGTTCATCTCCGGGTGCTATCTTGGGAGAACGTATGGAATATCTGCTCACGGAAAGAGTGCGCAGTTCATACATGCAGCG
>SVDE01000091.1 GCA_015057955.1 Lachnospiraceae bacterium
CAGAGGTGGAAGTGCGGTAACGCATGGAGCTGACTGTTACTAATAGGTCGAGGAGTTGACCAAAAGGCGGAGATCGGGAACCGGTCTGGTGACGCAGAGTTATTTGTTTCTTATGTGGTTTTGAGGGTGCAAACCCTAAAATGGCCCAGTGGCTCAGTTGGTTAGAGCGCCGCCCTGTCACGGCGGAGGTCGTGAGTTCGAGTCTCATCTGGGTCGTTTTTGTATAAACGGCTTTTTGCGTTTATACAGAACTGATAATTTTATATCGGTTTATGGGATCTTAGCTCAGCTGGGAGAGCACCTGCCTTACAAGCAGGGGGTCACAGGTTCGAGCCCTGTAGGTCCCATTTCTGGGGAGATTCCCGAGTGGCCAAAGGGGGCAGACTGTAAATCTGTTAGCAACGCTTTCGATGGTTCGAATCCATCTCTCCCCATTTTTATATAATATCGCGGGGTGGAGCAGTTCGGAAGCTCGCCGGGCTCATAACCCGGAGGTCGTAGGTTCAAATCCTACCCCCGCTACTTCGCCCAGGTAGCTCAGTTGGTAGAGCAGCGGACTGAAAATCCGCGTGTCACTGGTTCGACTCCGGTCCTGGGCATTGAAGAGGGATACCAATAGGTATCCTTTTTTTTTATCTTGGTGTATACTAAACTCACTTTTGAAAAAAGGTCGGATTAATGATCAAAAAGCTTTGGGATAAATGTAAAGAATACATACGCTATCTGGTTTTCGGGATCAGAAAACTTTGGGTCAAATATAAGGAATACATACTCTATCTGGTTTTCGGGGGACTTACTACCCTCGTAAATTATATTGTATATATCCCGCTGACTGTGGTGTTCCACGTTCCGGAGCTGATCGCGAATGTGATCGCCTGGATCGTTGCGGTCATATTTGCCTACATCACAAACAGGATATGGGTATTTGAGAGCAAGACCAGCGGATTTAAGAACATAATCATAGAGTTCCTCAAGTTCGCGCTGGGCAGGGTAGTGTCACTCGGGATCGAGGAGGCCATCATTGGCATATTTGTCACATGGCTCGGATTCAACGGTGTCGTGGTCAAGATCATAGCATCGATAGTGACCATAATACTCAATTATGTATTTGGTAAGTTTTTTATATTCAAGAAGAAGTCAGACGGTGAGGAGAAGGATGTCGATGAGTGATAAGGTTCTTTCTGTAATAATACCTTCATATAATGAGGAAGAAAATATCAGCAGGGCATGCTCTGTCATTGGAGATATCCTGAATGAAGCAGGCATCAGGCACCGTCTGGTCTTTGTAGACGACGGATCCAAAGACGGAACATGGGCAGCCATTGAGGAAATGTCAAAGACTGATCCCAATGTGACGGGACTTCATTTTTCCAGAAACTTCGGAAAAGAATCAGCCATATATGCAGGCCTCGCTTATTCTGTTGACGCTGCATGCGCAGTGGTCATTGACTGTGATCTCCAGCATCCTCCTGTCAAGATCGTTGAAATGTACAGGCTCTGGGAGGAAGGCTATGAGGTCATAGAGGGAGTCAAGTCCAGCCGCGGAAAAGAAAGCGTTGTAAATAAGCTGGGCGCGGGAGTATTTTACGGGCTTATGAGCCACTCTATGAAGATGGACATGAAACGGGCATCGGATTTCAAACTCCTGGATCATAAAGCGGTACTCGCCCTCGTGAACATGAGAGAGAAGAACGCATTCTTCAGGGCACTTTCTTCGTGGATAGGGTTTAAGACGACCCGCGTGGAATTTGATGTCCAGGAAAGGGCGGCAGGAGAGTCTAAATGGTCGCTCTTTAAACTCGCAAAGTATGCCGTGAACAACCTTACTTCATTTTCAACCGCTCCGATGAAGGCGATAATATTCCTCGGTATCATAGCCCTGATCGTATCTCTGGTCATGGGCATCATCGCTCTTGTGCAGAAATTTACGGGAACTGCCTCAGCCGGATTTACAACGGTCATAATCCTGCAGGTATTCTCCCTTAGCGTCATAATGATAAGCCTTGGCATTCTCGGGCACTATATCGCAAAGATCTATGATGAAGTAAAGGGAAGGCCTAAGTTCATCATATCCAAGACTTGCGGAGAGCATAAGGCGGATAAAGACGAAGCATGAAAAGAACGGTTTTTAAGATCATAGGGATAATACTGACCGCCCTGTGGGGCGCGGCCATGTTCTGGTCGACTGCGTTCATATCTGTGTACGTATTTATAGCG
Source organism: Lachnospiraceae bacterium (assembly GCA_015057955.1). Taxonomy (GTDB): domain Bacteria; phylum Bacillota; class Clostridia; order Lachnospirales; family Lachnospiraceae; genus RGIG5612. Next base: position 2,218 of record SVDE01000091.1, read on the forward strand.
GCAGCCGCTATTTGCGCTATTCTTTTTGACCATTCAGAGTTTAAAAAGCACAGGTTCCTGCCGGTATTTCTCGGGATCATCCTTTCAGGAGCCGTGATACTGGCCAATTACGGGCTCTTCGGAAGCATTTTCCACAATAAGATACTCATAATCATTTCCGCCTTCGTGGCGTTTCTGGGCGGATTTGCCGCCTTCTTTTCGATCACAAAATGGGTGGTCGGGATCACGACAACGGGAAAAGGATTTGCGCGAAAGCAGCACAGAGCTAAAGCCGGCCTGTTTTTCTGGATCCCGGCTGCGATCATTGCTGCCATTGACATCGCTGTCCTGCTGCTGGCGTTCTATCCGGGTATCATTTCGCCGGACAGCGTGGACCAGATGGAGCAGATCTTTACCGGCGTCTATTCAAATCACCATCCGGTAGTGCATACGATGCTGATCAAACTGTGCATATGGGCAGGTTCGTCGATATTCGGAACTGTTAATGCCGGTGTCTGCACATACAGCATTTTCCAGATACTGATCATGGCAGTCAGTTTCGCGTATGTGATCATGACTCTGTACCAGATGCAGATATCATTTAAAGTCATTATCCCGTTCTTTATTGCGTATGCGCTGCTCCCGTACAACATTTTCTACAGTTTTACCATGTGGAAGGACGTGCTGTTCGGTGCGGCGGTTGCTGCTTTCCTTACCGCATTGCTGAGGATCATCAGAAGGGTAGGAAAAGGAGATGCGGCAAATACGATCGTGCTTGCGGTCTCTTCCGCAGGTGTGTGCCTGTTAAGGAGCAATGGCTGGATGGCATTTGCCGTGACACTTGTCATCGGCATATTTGTGCTCGGAAGAAAGCACATCAAGTCCATCATCATAATGGCGGTGGTATTCATAGCAGCCATGGCTGTAAGAGGACCTTTGTTCAATGCTCTTGGCATCGCAAAGCCGGACATCCTTGAGTCGCTTGCAATACCCATGCAGCAGATCGCAAGGGTGCTGTCAAACGGCGAAGAAATAACCGATCAGCAGAGGGAGACTCTAAGCCAAATCGCAGATCCGGACATGATCGCGGAAAAATACAGATGGGACACCGTGGATACTTTCAAGAATGACATCAGGTATACCGGTGATGTGGGATACATTGAAGAACACAAAAAGGAACTGCTGATGCTCTACCTTGAAATGGCAAAGCAGCATCCGGTAACTTTCGTTGAGGCTTGGATCGACCAGACAAAGGGTTACTGGAACGGAGGATATGAGTTCTGGAACTGGACAATTGTAAATGAAAACCGGTTTGGAGTCGTGAGAGTGACGAATGATCCGAAGACAGCACAGCTGGCCATTGCATATGCAGACAGCTTTAACCGGATATATCCTCTGCAGCTGCTCATAAGCATAGGACTGTGCACATGGACCATGGTCATTCTTGCCGCAGGCGGCATTGCCGGCAGGAGAAAAGAGACACTTCTTGCAGTTCCGGGGATAGTCCTGGTCCTGACTCTCATGATAGCTACGCCAATATCATGTGAGTTCAGATATGCGTATTCGCTGTTCACCGCCTTCCCCGTCATTTGCTGCGGAATAATGCAAAAAAGGTCGTAAATAACAGAATTCACATATATTTCATTTATAATTTTTATCCAAAGTGTGATATTGTTATTGGAACAGTAGAGCAAAGGAAATAGATAATGAGAAACTTTTTCGGAAATCTGGGATACAGGATAAGGCAGTGGATGCAGGGAAGATACGGCAACGACGAGTTCAACCGTTTCCTGACATTTGCTGCGATAGCATTCCTTATAGCATCGCTTTTCAGCAGGCTTTGGACACCGCTGATGTTCTTTTACATACCCGGAGTGCTGATAATCGCGTACACAATATTCAGGGCATTTTCAAAAAACCTGTACGCAAGGTCGAAAGAAAGAGATTTTTATGTTAAAGTAAAGAATAAGGTCGCCGGATTCTTCAGACTTCAGAAGAGAAGATGGAGAGAGCGGAATACTTCAAGGTTTTATACATGCCCCAAATGCAGGGCGACAGTAAGAGTACCAAAGGGCAGGGGCAGAATAGAGATCACATGTCCCAAGTGCAGGGAAAAGTTTGTAAAGAGGACTTGATAGCTTAAACAGATGGTTAACGATCCCTACAGTGTTCTGGGCGTATCGCGAAGCGCTACACCGGAAGAGATCAAAAAAGCATACAGAAAGATGGCCAGGAAATATCATCCTGACATGCATCCGAACGATCCGGAAGCCGCGAAGAAGATGAATGAGATCAACGAGGCTTATGACATGCTGACCAATCCCGAGAAATATGAAAGGGAGAGGGCAAGACAGCAGGCTCAGCAGCAGTACAGTTCATCTTATAACAGTTATGGAAACACATACGGCCAGAGCGGTTATGGCAGCGGATACGGAAGCAGCTATGGCAGCGGCTACAGCCAGAACGGTTACGGCAGCAGTTATGATGACGATGACCAATACGGCCAGGGCGGATATTACGGAGGATCCGGCAGCTATTACGGCGGATTCTACGATTTCTTCAGAAACGGCTACGGTTCCTACGGTGGGTATTCAGGCAGCATCAATCCGCAGGTTCAGCAGGGAGACAGCGCTGAAATAAGGAAGGCCATAAATTACATAAACACCGGCAGATATCCGGAAGCACTTTCTGTTCTCGGCAGCATTCCGAGCAGCGGAAGAAACGCAAGGTGGAATTACCTGTGCGCGCTTGCATATTACGGAGGAAAGGATCTGGCTCATGCCAATGACTTCATCCAGAAAGCTTATCAGATGGATCCCGGAAACCAGACATATGTAAACGTCATGTCCAGGTTCCAGCAGGCAAGCCGCAGCCAGAGCACTTATGACAGCAGCTATACTACTTCGGCAAGGCCCGGACGGTATCTTCTGCTGAGACTTCTCATACCGTTTATATCGATGCTGCTCATATATGGATTCCTGTTCAGGGGATGCCTTGGAGGATGCCTTGGGACAGGTTACTACGGTTATTACGCTAATCCCTGGTATTATTCGGAAAACAACAATTCAGGCGGTTCGGGCACGCAGCCTTAGGAACTTTTGGAGGACACGAATGGGTAAGACGATAGGAATAGATCTCGGAACGACTAACAGCTGCTGCTGCGTAGTCGAAGGCGGAGAGACTGTCATAATACCGAACGAAAAGGGCGGCCGTACGACGCCGAGCGTTGTCGCATTCACTAAAAGCGGAGAACGTCTTGTGGGCGATGCTGCCAGAAGACAGGCAGCGGTCAACCCGTCAAGGACGATAAGCTCGATAAAAAGAGAGATGGGCACGGACTGGTCCATAAAGATCGACGGAAAGCGCTATTCTCCCCAGGAGATCAGCGCGATGATCCTGAGGAAACTCCGCGAAGATGCCGAAAGGTTTCTCGGTGAGAGTGTTGAGGATGCCGTCATTACCGTTCCGGCTTATTTCAATGACATACAGCGTCAGGCCACAAAGGATGCCGGACGCATAGCAGGACTGAACGTTAAGCGTATCATAAATGAGCCGACGAGCGCAGCTTTGGCATACGGACTCGATCATGGCGAGCCGCAGAAGATCATGGTATACGATCTTGGAGGCGGTACATTTGACGTATCGATAATCGAGATCGGCGAGGGCGTTATAGAGGTGCTGGCCACCAACGGTGACAACCATCTTGGCGGCGACGACTTTGACAGCCGCATAGCCGATCACATAGCTAATGCGGTAAGAAATGACTTTGGCGTTGATGTGACAAAGGATTTTGCCGCGATGCAGAGGATCAGGGAGGCGGCAGAACAGGCCAAGATAACCCTGTCAGCCTCAGAGTCTGCAACTATCATACTGCCTTATCTCGCACAGAAAAAAGGCGAGACGATCAGTCCGGAATACAGGCTTTCAAGAAAAAGGTTCAATGAGCTGACGAAGGATCTGGTAGACCGGACTGAAGGACCCGTGAAAAACGCTCTCATGGATGCAGGCATTGCCGCGTCGGAACTGAGCAAAGTCCTGCTGGTAGGAGGCTCAACGAGGATGCCGGCAGTTCAGGACAAAGTCAGGTCACTGGTCGGTTTAGAGCCATCCAAGAATATTAACCCGGACGAATGCGTCGCCCAGGGAGCAGCGATACAGGGAGACACCCTCTCGGGAGGAAGCCTTATTGTTGCCGGCGCCCAGGGAGGCCTTCTCCTGCTTGACGTAACACCACTTTCGCTTGCCATAGAGACAGTGGGAGGAGTTGCGACAAGAGTCATAGAGAGAAACACAACTCTTCCGATCCATTATTCCCAGGTGTTCACAACAGCCGCGCCATTCCAGCTTGCGGTCGACATACATGTCCTGCAGGGTGAGAGACCGATGGCAAGGGACAACAAAACGATAGGAAGGTTCAGGCTGAACGGCATTCAGCGTGCTGCAGCAGGAGTCCCGCAGATCGAAGTCACGTTTGACATTGATACAAACGGCATTCTGAAAGTCTCGGCAAAAGACTTAAAGACTGGCCGTGCGCAGAGCATAACCATTACCGAAAACGGAAAGATGAGCGAGGAAGATATCCAGGCAGCCATCAGGGATGCTGAAGCTTACGCTTCCCAGGACGGAGCCCTGAAAGATGCGGTCAGCATCAACAATGAAGCAAACGCCCTTATCTATCAGGCAGAGATGGCCATCAGCAAGCTTGGGAAAGACCTCGACAAGGACAAAAAGAAACTAATAAAATATGATATCAGTGAGCTGAAAAAACTCCTGATGAAGAACCGGCCGGACAAGTCCACACCGGAACAGACAGAAGCAATAAGGAGTGCGATGGAGAGGCTTAAGAGTTCAAGCTCCGAAGCTGTCGCCAGAGCAGGTGAAACAGACAGTCAATGACACAGCGTAAAGGCAATAATAAAGAAACCAGAACAAAAGGCGGATACGAATACGAATCCGCCTATTCTGCAGCCGGAGACATAAGATTAGACCCCAGGGAAGCCCGCCAGAGCAGGAATGAAGTCCTCGAGGAGGAGCTCGAGCGCCGTGAAACTCCGAGAGAGACCAGGGAGCGGCTCCGCAGGGAGAAGGAGAAGGTCAGGACCAGAAGGCATGTGATCATAGCGATAGCCGCGGTCATTGTGGCGGCAGCAGGAGTGCTGGCAGCATTATTTTTCATAAAGAAGGCAAAAGAAGCCCAGGTCCCCGAGGAGGGGATACCGGTCCTTGAGATCGAGGCACAGAAGGTCAGTGTAAAAGAACTGTATACCTATGGAACTCATCTGAACATGACGGGCACACTGCCGGCAGCAGCGCTTGAAGAAAAAGAAGGTCTAAGGACAGATCTCGTACTCTATGACGGCGGCTTTATCTCTGTGCCGATAATCATCAGCGGCAATACATTTACCCTTGCGGAAAAATATAACGCCGGCCTGTATCTTGATGATATCCCGCGCGGAACATATACGATGTTCATAAGGGTTTCGCAGACTGAGCCTCTTGAGACAGAGACGACCACAGAGAGCGAAGAAACAGAGGAAGAAACTGAGAGTACGACCATAGACCCGAAAAAGCCCCAGGCGCTTGAAAAGAAAAAAGAAGAGACTGAGCCCGAGACCGACCCGGAAGAAGAACAGACAGATTCTCCGGATGCAGTAAGGTATTACAGATATTATGCCCTTTCAAATGAATCCGGATACCCGGAAACAGTCTATTACACCATGAGCAGCTTTGACAGCCGCATAGTGATCGGAAGTGAGACTGAGTATCCCACAATGCAGATGGATATCAGCGAGAGCACCGACGACAATGTATATGATGTCGTGATAGATCCCGCGCATGGCGGAAAAGATCCCGGTGCAGCAGGCGTAAACGGCAAAAAAGAGATAGATTATCTTCTTCCGCTGGCGCAGAAGATAAAGTCCGCTCTGGAGGCAGATGGCGTGAAAGTAGCTCTTACAAGGGAGAGCGATACGGAAAACCTGGAAATATACGGAGACGGCGGACGGATCGACAAGGCCTGCTCTGTTCAGGCTAAGTACATGCTCTCACTGCACATGAATGATTCGGGCAAGGACATGGAAGGACTTGAGATATACGCCAGTCCCAATATAGACATCACATTTGCCGAAATGATGAATGACAAGATACAGGCTGCGACGAATATTGGCGACTCCAATAATGTCGGAAAAATCGGACATAACATCTATGTCAAGGCACTTTCCCAGGCGGATGTTGACAGCATGATCGCGGACAATACCGCGGCAGGGCTGAAACCTTATGAGCCGGTGGTGGGATCAAGTTACCACTACATCATCCGCGAGACCGGCGGCATTGTAACGGGCGCTTTCAGGGACGGGCGCAATCCCCAAGAAAAATATAACAGGTATTGCGATGACAATACCTGTCTGGAAACATACATTCTGCAGCTTGGCTATATCACATCCTGGAACGACCAGTGGATAATGGATGAGAACATGGATAAATATGCCAGTGCCATAGCTGACAGCATTATCAGCGTTTACGGGGAAGGGTACCCTGAACCCGAAACGGAGGAAAGCACGGAAACTGCAGGCTAAAGCGTATCCGAGTCAAGCAGGATGGTGAAAGGTCCGTCATTTACAAGAGACACCTTCATGTCAGCGCCGAAGCTGCCTGTTTCGACTTTAAGACCGGGAAGAGCTTCCCTGCACTTTTCAATAATGTATTCATAAAGCCGCTCAGCCTTTTCGGGATCTCCGGAACCCAGAAAGCTCGGGCGGTTTCCTTTTCTGCAGTCAGCGTAAAGAGTGAATTGAGAGACTAGCAGGAGGCTGCCTCCGGTTGCTGAAAGGGAAAGGTTGGTCTTGCCGTTTTCATCTTCAAATATCCTGAGAGCCGTCATCTTCCTGACCATCTTATCGGCGATCTCCCGGGTGTCTTCCTCCCGGCATCCGATGAGGACCATGAATCCGTTTTCTATCGCGCCAAGGATCTTCCCTTCGGATTCAACAGAGGCGGAGCTCACTCTCTGTATTACAAATCTCATGTATCATTTCCCCTTTCAGGCTTTTTGAAGATTGTAACAGACAGGCGCGTTTGTTGACAAGGACCACTGTCGACTTTAAAATCAGTAACATGAAACGTCCAGAGATACTTTCGCCGTGCGGGACGTGGGAAGCTCTTGAGGCAGCGGTAAAAGGCGGAGCCGATGCTGTCTATCTGGGCGGAACACTGTTCTCAGCCAGGGCATTTGCCGG
>SVDE01000092.1 GCA_015057955.1 Lachnospiraceae bacterium
ATAATTGTAGTTGGTGTCGGCGGAGCCGGCAACAATGCGGTTAACCGCATGATAGACACAGGAGTGGAACTTGTTGAATTCGTTGGAGTCAATACTGACAAACAGGCGCTTTCTTCAAGCAAGGCCCCTGTAGTCATCCAGATCGGAGAGAAGCTTACCAAGGGTCTTGGAGCAGGAGCTCAGCCTGAGGTTGGCCAGAAGGCGGCAGAGGAAAGCCTGGAAGTTCTTGAGAAGGCCATCGCGGGAGCTGACATGCTCTTCATTACATGCGGTATGGGCGGCGGAACAGGAACAGGAGCTGCACCTGTTATCGCCAAGATCGCCAAGGACATGGGCATCCTTACAGTTGCCGTAGTCACCAAGCCTTTCCGTTTTGAGAATAAAACACGTATGAACAATGCTCTCATGGGTATCGAAAAACTCAAAGAGGTTGTTGATACACTTATCGTCATCCCTAATGACAAACTTCTTGAGATCGTTGACAGACGCACCACTATCGAGGAAGCATTCAGCAAGGCTGATGAAGTCCTTGAGCAGAGCGTGAGCGGAATCACAGACCTGATCAATATTCCTTCACTTATCAACCTTGACTTTGCAGATGTACGCACAGTCATGAGCGACAAGGGTATCGCCCACATCGGTATCGCTTCAGCAAGCGGTGACAGCAAGGCAGAGGAAGCTGTTCAGGCAGCTGTTACATCACCTCTTCTTGAGACCACGATCAAGGGCGCTTCACATGTCATCATCAACATCACCGGTGATATCTCCCTTATCGAGGCAAATGAAGCTGCAACATATGTTCAGGAACTTGCCGGTGACGGAGCAAACATCATCTTCGGTGCGCGTTACGAGAAAGAGCCTGCTGATACCTGCACGATCACAGTCATAGCTACCGGCATCAGTGATGGAGCTACAACTACCAAGCTTACAACAGCTAAGAGCCAGGACAGCAAGTATTCTTCAAACATCGCCAAGACAGCTGCTTCTTCTTTCGCAGCTAAGCCTGCTGTAAAGGAAGAGGAGAAGGATGACGAGCCCGTGATCGAAGAAGTTGAGATCAAGCCCGAGGTACAGAAAGAGCCCCAGCTCAGCTTCACAACTCCTTCCAGGCATACAAACACAGGAAGAGACATAACCATTCCGGATTTCCTTAAGAAAAGATGATCATTGATTGATCTGACAGGGCTGCCGCATTGCGGCAGCCCTTTTTTCCTTTGCTGGTGTACAATATTTACGCTTGTGACCATGATTTCCTGCTTCCGTGTACAAATTTTACGCTTGTGACCATGATTTCCTGCTTCCATGTACAAATTTTACGCTTGTGACCATTGCTTGATGGTCACAAGCGTAAAATCTGTACATTCTGAGCCGCAAAGATGGTCACAAGCGTAAAATCTGTACATTCTGGGCCGCGAAGATGGTCACAAGCGTAAAATCTGTACACACAAAGGGTCAACAAAACATCCCTCACGCAGATTTTTGTAGTATATTATAGGAACAAACAACAGGAGTAAGGCTCCGGGAAGAAGACTGCCAATGAAAGTAACTGATTTCAATCTGCAACAGACCCTTGAGTGCGGACAGTGTTTCAATTTCGAAAAGATCGATGAACAGGAATACGTGGTAATAGCCTTCGGCAAAGTGCTGCATATAACCCAGCATGCGCCGAAAAGCGGAGAACTTACCGGCACCAGTGAGCTGGAATTGGACGCGGATGAAGAAGACATAAAGAATATCTGGATCCCGTATTTTGATCTTGACAGGGACTATGACGAGATAAAGAGCGACATAGAGCAGGCGGAGCCGCGCCTGTCATCGGCTATAAGCAGATACAGCGGACTGAGGATCCTGAACCAGGAATTTACAGAGACTCTCCTGTCATTCATCATCTCCCAGAACAAGAACATCCCCCAGATCAAAAAGATAGTGCGCGCCATCTGCGAAGGATTTGGCGGCAGCGGGGCGGAAGTGAACGGGGTGTACTACAGGACATTTCCGGATAAGAAGCAGCTTGAGACCATGACAGAAGAGGACTTCAGGGAGCTCAAGACAGGATTCAGGGCGCCTTATCTGGTAAACGCGGTAAAAACCGGTCTTGACGGTGATATCCTCCGTAAAATGAGCTATGAAGACGCGAAAGCTCAGCTGACCGGGATAAAAGGCGTCGGAGACAAGGTGGCGAACTGCGTGCTGCTGTTTTCGCTGGGATTCCGTTCGGCATTTCCGGTTGATGTCTGGATAAAGCGCATCATGGAGGAAATGTACTTCGGATGCGATACAGATAAGAAGAAAATAGAAGCATTTGCCATGGACAGGTTCGGAAAATGGGGTGGCTACGCCCAGCAGTATCTGTTCATGCATGCCAGGGAAAAATAGTGTGTTTCTTTTGTGTTTTTTGTAAAAAAAGAAATTTAAGGGTTGCAAATCATAACCCATTGTTATATTATAACCACTGTGGTTAGCACTCAACCATAATGAGTGCTAATAGAAGAATCAAGGAGGCATCGTAAAAATGAAATTAGTTCCATTGGGAGAGAGAGTAGTTCTTAAGCGCGCTGAAGCTGAAGAGACAACAGCATCAGGCATCATCATTTCCGGACAGGCTAAGGAAAAACCCGCACAGGCAACAGTTATCGCTGTAGGCCCCGGAAAGGTCATAGATGGAAAATCAACAATGACGGTTAAGGAAGGTGATGTAGTCATCTTCTCTAAATATGCCGGAAGCGAAGTAAAATTAGGTGACGAGGAATATATCGTGGTAAATCTGAATGATATCCTCGCGATCGTAGAATAAGGAGGAATTCAGAAATGCCAGCAAAGCTTTTAAAGAATGGTGCAGAAGCCAGAGAAGCAATCCAGGGCGGCGTAGACAAGCTCGCCAACACAGTTAAAGTAACACTCGGACCTAAGGGAAGAAATGTCGTACTCGGCAAGCCTTTTGGCGGTCCTTTGATCACAAATGACGGTGTTACCATCGCAAGAGAGATCGAATTTGAAGATCCGTTCGAGAACATCGGCGCACAGCTCGTAAGAGTAGTCGCAACACAGACAAATGATGTTGCTGGTGACGGAACAACTACAGCTACAGTACTTGCACAGGCCATGATCGATGAGGGCGGCAAGAACCTCGCAGCAGGCGCTAACCCGATCATCCTCAGAAAAGGCATGCAGGCAGCCTGCGACGCAGTTGTTGAAAAGCTCGGCGCAATGAGCGCTAAGGTTTCAGGAAGCGAGCAGATCGCTCGTGTAGCAGCTATCTCAGCAGGAGATGACAGCGTAGGCGAGATGGTAGCTGAGGCTATGGAAAAGGTTACAGCTGAAGGCGTTATCACCATCGAAGAGTCCAAGACAATGAAGACTGAGCTTGACATCGTTGAAGGTATGCAGTTCGACCGTGGATATCTTTCAGCTTACATGTGCTCAGATCTTGAGAAGATGGAAGCAAACCTTGAAGATGCTTACATCCTTATCACAGACAAGAAGATCTCCTCAACACAGGATATCCTTCCTCTGCTCGAGCAGATCGTTAAGACAGGATCCAAGCTCCTCATCATCGCTGAGGATGTTGAAGGCGAAGCTCTTACAACTCTTATCGTCAACAAGCTCAAAGGCGTGTTCAACGTAGTAGCTGTTAAGGCTCCGGGCTTCGGTGACAGAAGAAAAGAGATGCTCAAGGATATCGCGATCCTTACAGGCGGACAGCTCATCTCAGAGGAAGTCGGACTTACACTCGCTGACGCTACAATGGATCAGCTCGGATTTGCTAAGTCTGTCAAGATCACAAAAGAGACCACAACCATCGTTGACGGCGCAGGCACAAAAGAGGCCATCGCTGACAGATGCGCTCAGATCCGTGCAGGCATCGCTACAACAACATCTGACTATGACAGAGAGAAATTCCAGGAGAGACTTGGAAAACTCACAGGCGGCGTAGCAGTCATCAGAGTCGGTGCAGCAACCGAGACTGAGATGAAAGAGAAGAAGCTCCGTATGGAGGATGCTCTCAATGCTACAAAGGCAGCTGTTGAGGAAGGTGTCATCGCAGGCGGCGGCTCAGCATACATCCATGCTCAGAAGGCAGTCCTTGATATCCTCAAAGACCTTGACGGCGATGAGAAGACAGGCGCAATGATCGTATGCAAGGCTCTTGAAGCTCCTCTGTTCGCTATCGCTGACAATGCCGGACTTGAAGGCGCAGTCATCGTTAACAAGGTTAAGGAGAGCAAAGAGGGAGAAGGCTTTGACGCTCTTAACAGCGTATATGTCAACATGATCGAAGCTGGTATCCTTGATCCTGTAAAGGTTACAAGAACAGCTCTTCAGAACGCTACATCAGTTGCTTCAACATACCTTACAACCGAGGCTGTTGTTGCCGACAAGGAAGATCCTATGGCAGCAATGCAGGCAGCTCAGGGCGGCATGGGCGGAATGATGTAATCTTATCTGACGCTATAAGGCGGGACCGGAAAGGCCCCGCCTTTTTTCGTGCTGACAGCCCGCATGGGGAAGTATGAATGCGATTGATACAATAATCATAATATGTTATACTAACCTTTAATTTAAAGGAAAGTTGGAAGGCTCATATGAAGATCATCATAGCAGGATGCGGTATAGTCGGAACCGCGCTGGCAGAGAGACTTGCGGTAAGCAAGCATGCCGTCACGGTAATTGACAGGAATGAAAAGCATATCAATTACATCCAGAACATCCTCGATGTTCTGTGCATAACCGGAGATGCAACTGCTCCGGATACACTCATTGAAGCTGGCGCCGCAAATGCTGATCTGTTCATTGCGGTAACAGATTCAGATGAGAACAATCTTCTTGCCTGCCTGGTTGCCAAAAAGCTCGGTGCAGGCAATACCATAGCGCGTGTGCGTACGTCCCAGAATGTCAAAACAGCCAATATCCTTACCGAGGAGATGAGCCTTTCAATGGTCATCAATCCGGAGCTTGAGGCTGCCCGTGAGATATTCAATTCGCTTAAGTACAAGCCTGCCGGACGTGTCGAATCGATCGCCAAAGGATCCGCCGAAATAATCACCTGTACAGTTAAGCCTGATACGGTGATCTGCGATGTGCCTGTCAGGGAGCTGAACAGGGTCACCGGCACCAGAGTCCTTATCTGCGGGATCAAAAGAGACGGTGATGTATTCATACCCACTGCGGATACCATAATAAAGGCAGGAGATACGCTTTCATTTGCGGCTGCGACAAGAAATGCCCTCGTATTCCTCAAGAAGATCAAATACGATACTGAGAGAATAAAGAACATGGTGATAATCGGCGGCAGCAAGCTTGGAGTATTCCTTGCCAGAAAAGTCATTGAGGCGGGCATACCGGTCAAGGTTGTCGACAATGTTGCCGAAAAGAGCAGTGAGCTTCTGAACCTTCTGCCGGAGGCGGACATAATCTACGGCGACGGCACCGATTCAGATCTCCTTGAGGAGGAAGATGTGCTCGAGAGCTCTGTGGTCGTCACGGCTACAGATGATGATTCCACCAACACCATGATAGCGCTGTATCTTGCCAAGGTGGCACCGGATGTCAAGACAGTTATAAAGATCAAAAAGTCTGACTTTGAAGACATGATCTTCGGCATGAACATCGGAACAGTCATCAATCCGAAGTATATTGCCGTAGACAACATAATAAACTACGTAAATGCAATGCAGAACTCCATCGTCATGGATGAGGTCGAGTCCATGTGCCATATCATCGACAACAAGGTCACGATATTTGAGTTCAATATCAATGAGGGCATGCCGTATCTCGAGACAAAACTGATGGATCTGAAACTCAGAAAGAACCTGCTGATCCCGCTCATTTACAGGAACGGCAGACCATTTATCCCGGGGGCAAATGACATAATACGTGTCGGCGACATTGTCATAGTGGCTACCATGGACCAGAATATCAGCAGATTCTCGGAGATATTTGCCTGATGAACAAGAAACTAATCTTAAAAGTCATAGGACTCATAATGATGATAGAGGCCGCGCTGCTCGTTGTGCCTCTTCTGCTTGCGCTTTTTTATCATGAGCATGACTGGATCTATTTCCTCTATACCATTATCGGAAGCGGGGTCATAGGTTTCGTCCTTTACAGCCTCAGATGCAAGAAAAAGACTCTTCATGCACAGGACGGATATTTTACCGTTGGCCTTGCATGGGTAGTGCTTGCCGCGGTGGCGGCAGTTCCGCTGTGCGTCTCGGGATACATTCCCAGCTACCTCGACGCTATTTTTGAGACGGTATCAGGATTCACGACATCGGGAGTCACGATAATGGACGATGTTGAGATCCTGTCATATTCCATGCAGTTCTGGAGGATCATGACGCACTGGGTAGGCGGTATGGGTATCCTTGTATTCATGCTTGCAATCTCACCGGTCGCCGGCGGCGGTTCCGCCATTCACATGCTCCGCGCTGAATCGCCCGGACCTACAACAGAGAAGATATCCCCAAGGATAAGCACAACAGCCAGATACCTGTATCTCATATACATAATCCTTACGGTATTGCAGGTCATCTGTCTGATGATAACCGGCCTTTCGGCATATCATTCAACGCTCATAGCGTTCGGCACTATGGCTACGGGAGGCTTCTCGTATTCAAATGCGTCCCTTGCCATGCTGACTGTCGGACAGAGGAACATTGTTACAGTGTTCATGTTACTCGCCGGTGTAAACTTCGCACTGTATTTCCTGGCAGTGACTGGCAAGATAAAAGACGCGATAAAGAACGAGGAGTTCCTCTGGTATGCAGCGATATATGTCATAGGCTGTGTAGCCATGACCATTTCCGTATGTGTCCGTCATGTATATGATACGGTGGGCGACGCGATACACAGAGTAACATTTACCATGGCTGCGCTCATTACGACTACAGGTTATTCGTGTACGAATGTCGACCTGTGGCCATGGTTTGCGAAGCATCTGATATTGTTATTAATGTTCTTCGGTGCCTGTGCCGGATCGACTGCAGGCGGTATCAAGGTCAGCAGGGTCGGCATCATGATCAAGAGCCTGAGGGACAGCCTGCACAATCTGATCCATCCGAGGAGCGTGAACAGGGTCCGCTTCAATTACAAGGAAGTGCCTCATGATGTGATAAGGAGCGTAAGGTTCTATTTCTGCCTGTTCATTGTGCTGTATGCGATCTCTATGGTAATAGTATCGCTTGATCCGAAAGGAGACTTTATAACGGCATTTGCGGCTGTTGATACTACAATAGGAAACAACGGAATAGGACTTGAAGGGGCAAATGGCCCGTTCTCGGGATTTGCCTGGTACAGCAAGGTTGTGTTCATCATTGACATGCTTATCGGACGTCTGGAGATATTCCCGGTCATCATATTGCTGAACAGCATCATAACACCCGCCAAGAACGCGGGAAGGGCAGTGATCAAAGAGATCAGGAGACACAGAGTCTGAGAACAGAGCTTATAAAGATCAAGAGGATAATGCTCGGCATTATCCTCTTTTTATTTCGTCATCATCTTTGATATAGTTTTTTGACCGGGCGTCTTCAGCATCATTTTTAACCCTTCTGTATATCCACAGATATACCCACAGGAGGACCGGTATGACCACAGTGCAGATGATGGATGCTGTAAAGAACCTCCTTGACAGGTCATTGTTCATGATCGCCAGAACGAGAGTAACTGCATACATCCCTACAAGCAGAGCTATTCCTATTATCGCGGCTATTCGTTTACCCATGCTGAAAGTATAAGCTAAAAGAATGAAATCCGCAATGATTGTGCTATAATAAAATGAACATAAAATAACGGAGGCATAAAATGAAAGATTACATCCTTCGCGCAGCATGCGCGGGACTTAAGATAAGAGCATTTGCAATAAAAGGAACAGATCTGGTGGAATGCGCCAGACAGAGGCATAACACCAGCCCCGTCATTACCGACGCGCTTGGAAGGCTTCTCATGGGAGGAGCGATGATGGGCGCCATGATGAAGGGCGATAAAGACGTCCTGACAATCACATTCAAGGGAGACGGACCTGCTGGGCAGATACTTGTGACAGCGGATTCGCACGGAAATGTAAAAGGCTATGCGGATAATCCGCAGGTGATCATCCCGCCTAACTACGCCGGAAAGCCTGATGTTGGCGCTGCCATAGGGTATGGTGAGATGACAGTCATCAAAGACCTGGGACTTAAAGAGCCTTATGTCAGCCAGCTTCCGCTTGGAACGAGCGAAGTCGCTGAAGACCTGACATATTACTTCGCTAAATCAGAGCAGACACCGACAAGCGTGGCGCTCGGAGTGCTCATAAACAAGGATAATACGGTAGCACAGGCAGGCGGATTCGTCATACAGCTGATGCCGGGATGTGACGATGAGACAATAGACAAACTGGAAAAGAGGCTTGGCAGCATGCCTCCTGTCACAAAGATGATGGAAGAGGGCATGGATCCCGAAGGAATACTGCAGGTGCTCCTTGGCGACATGGGTCTTGAGATAACGGACCGCCTGGATACGGCATTTTACTGCAACTGCTCGAAAGAGCATGTCGCAAGGGTTCTCATAAGCATGGGCAAAGAGGAACTGCAGAAGATCATAGATGAAGGCAAGCCGATAACTGTGAACTGCCATTTCTGCAATACGGACTATACATATTCGGTTGATGAGATCAAAGAACTGCTTGATTTCGCAAAGATCAAGAGTGCAGCCAAAAAGATAGGAATCTTTGGTGATATTGATGAAAAATAAATAGAAGTTTTTGATTAACTTATATAATTAACTAATGTTAAAAAGATTGACTCCCGTTTTAGAATATGATATATTCAAATAAATTGAATAATATATTATTCAAGAAGGGGGAATCATAATGCAGTCCGGAACAGTAAAATGGTTTAATAATCAGAAAGGCTACGGATTTATCTGCGATGAGGAAGGCAAGGATGTTTTCGTTCATTATTCAGGCATTATTCAGGAAGGCTTTAAGACCCTGAAAGAAGGCGAAGCAGTTGAATTCGAGATTTTTGAAGGAGATAAGGGGCCTCAGGCTATCAATGTAAAAGCAATCTGATCCCAAAATTATATCTATATGACCATGAAAAAAAGATGCCGATCGGCATCTTTTTTTTGTATTTTCAGAACACAAATAGTTCACAAAATAATTAGCACTCGACGATTGACAGTGCTAACAATATGTGCTATATTATGTATAACAAATGAAACAGGTATAACACCTGCCGCATGAGCCGAGGCTCAGCGGGGACAAGGAGGTACATCATGTATTTAACAAGAAGAGATAATATGTATAACATTTTTAACGAATTATTCAGAGCTCCGTTCATGACAGGCTTTGGAGATACAACAGGAACAACCAAGCTCATGAAGACAGACATCAAGGAAAAAGGAAACATCTATGTTCTTGACATGGAACTTCCGGGATATGCAAAGGA
>SVDE01000093.1 GCA_015057955.1 Lachnospiraceae bacterium
TCAACTACTGTCACTTCATGCCCGGTCTTTGCAAGGAAGAGTCCCTGCTCCGAACCGATAAGTCCGCCGCCGACCATGACCACTCTCTTGCCGGGGATCACATTTCCGCGGTAAGCTTCAAGCGACTGGTAAGCATTTTCGATGCCGGGGATCGGAGGGCATGCAGGCTGCGCGCCTGTTGCGATTATGATATGGTCCGGCTTAACCTCATCGATGAAAGCCTTGTCAACTTTTGTATTCAGGCGGACATCGATATCCCTTATCTTCACTTCATTTATGAGCATGTCCTTGAAATTCTTCAGGTCAGGCTTGTCAACATCGACATCAGTAAAGAAAAGCATTCCTCCGAGGAAACCGTCCTTCTCAGCAAGGATCACTTTATGTCCTCTGTCAGCTGCGCGGATGGCGGCTTCCATTCCCGCGGGTCCTCCGCCGACTACCAGGACTTTCTTAAGCTCCTTGGGCGGCTCAAGCTCATAGTGGTCAAACTCAAGATTTGCAAGAGGATTTATCGTGCAGTAGCCGACATGCCTTGCAAGCTCTTCGCTGGTAAACGGAAGATCTGTATATCCTTCTTCAGGTGAGCCAGGGAAGCACTTGAAGCACCTTAAGCATCTGCGCACTCTCTCCGGCTGCCCTGCCGCTGTCTTGTTGGCCAGTTCCGGATCAGCCAGGCTCTGACGTCCGAGGACAATGTAATCGGCTGCTCCCGAAGCGATGATCTCCTCCATCTGCTCAGGTGAATTGATGCCGCCTACCACTCCTACCGGAAGACTCGTATACTGTTTGACGATCTTTGAAAGCTCGGCATTGCAGCCATGCGGTACATACATTGACGAGAACTGATGCGTCACTATCGCATCATAATAAATACCGGTCGAGACCTGGATAAGGTCAACAATACCCTCGAGCATGTGGGCGAACTTACCTGTCTCTTCAGGTGTGATGCCGCCTTCATAAGTATCGTCAGCACTTATGCGCAGCTCGATGATGAAATCCGGTCCCATCGCGTCACGCATTGCCTTAAGGATCATTATCGGGAATTTTGCGCGGTTCTCAAGCGATCCGCCGTATTCATCCGTACGTTTGTTGAGCAGTGGGCTTAAGAACTGGGTGAATAGGAAGCCGTGTCCTCCGTGAATGATGGTTCCGTCATAGCCTGCTGCCTTGAGGAATTTACATCCGATCACAAAGTCGTTTGCGATCCTCTTCATGTCGTCCTCGTTCATCGCGCGGACGTGAACTCCTGTCAGCGGGTTGATCTCATCGTTAGGTCCGATAGCCTCTTCATCAGGTCCGAACGGAACTTTCTCACGCCCCGGATGGCAGAGCTCGCATATGGCGATGGCGCCGTGCTTATGGATACGGCGTGCATACTCGCCCACTCGCTGGCATGCATAGCCTTCTGTATCAGTAAAATCAATGTGCGGAAGCGGGATACGGTAAGCGTCCCTGAAATTGACATCGATCTCTCCTACAGCAACGCAGGCATCGCCTCCTCTTGCGATGCTCTCCAACTTGCGGAAGGACTGGTCCGCATGGGGGTCGCAGGCGATAAGGCCAAATGCCATCGGCGCGCTCTCGATGCGGTTCTTATAAGTGTATTTTTCATTTACTTTGAGCGGTTTAAATAAATTGGGAAAACTGTTCATGATCAACACCTCATTTATTATTTGGGCATACAAAAGCCCACATGATAAATGTATCATATGGGCTCATGCACTACAATATATACCGATCATTTAACTGAATCTCAGCTTATAACTGCCATCGCCCGCTGCTTCGATCGATGAAGAGAACAGCACCTTTGCTGCCCGGATAAGGTATGCAGTGTCATTTGCGCCTGCTGTTTCATAAGGTGAATGCATCGCAAGCTGGGGGAGCCCGATATCAACTGTGTTAAGTGAGACCTGGCTCTGGGAGATATTTCCCAAAGTTGATCCGCCTATCATGTCCGATCTGTTTGTAAATGTCTGGTACGGCACTCCTGCCCTTTCGCAGATGGAGCGCATGACCGCTCCTGAGACCGCGTCGGTCGTATATTTCTGATTGGCGCTGTATTTAATGACGATACCCTTGTTGAGGTATGCGCGGTTGGTCGGATCGCTTTTCTCTGCATGATTCGGATGAACCGCATGGGCATTGTCAGCAGATACGAGGAAACTGGATGCCAGGCCCATCATATACTCTTCATCTGTCTTTCCCATTGCAGCTGATATGCGGTGAAGCGTATCCTTAAGGAAAGTACCTGCAGCTCCCTGCTTCGAGCCCGAACCAACCTCTTCATTGTCAAAAACGCAGTGAACTGCCACGGAATCCACCGGGGATGCCTGAATAAAGCCCTGCAGAGATGCAAAAGCACACTGGAGATCGTCCAGTCTTCCGCTTGCGATAAATTCATTGTTGAGTCCGAATACAGATGCTTTCATCCGGTTGTAAAGGAACAGGTCCGTGTCAAGGATATCTTCTGCCGGTACGCCCGCTTCAGAAGCGATGAGTTTCATGAAAGCATCAGTCTCATCACCTTTTTCACAGAACAGAGGCAGCATGTCTGCCTGTGCGTTAAACTTATATCCGTCATTGACCTCACGGTTCATGTGTATCGCCATATTGGGAATTATGCAGAGATCACGGTCAATATTAATGAGTCTGGTCTCTATTCCGTCCTCTGTTCTTACAATGACTCTTCCTGCCACCGAGAGCGGCCTGTCAAGCCATGGTGCGCAGATCATGCCGCCGTATTTTTCCACGTTCAGTTTCACATACTGACTGTCTACTGCAATCTCGGCATTTGCCTTGATCTTAAACATAGGTGAATCACAGTGGCTTGCCATGATCTGGAAGCCGGTATAGTCTGCCTTCGGGATACGGAATGCGATGACCGCCGAATCATTTCTGGTAACATAATACCCTCTTCCTGCCTCAAGGTTCCATTTTGCGCCTTCAGACAGGCGGGCCAGCCCGGCCTGATCCAAAATGCTGCACATGTTTTTAACAGCCCAGAATGCATTCGGGCTGTTATCAAGAAATGAAAAAAGATCTTTATTTACACTCTCTGTGTGATCCTGTTCCATGGTTGCTCCTTTATATCAGCATTATCTGGTTATATAGTCATATGTGTCAGCACACGGGATGAAATGCACCGGCACCTCACCGCCCAGAAGTTCGGGCAGCCATTTATCAGCCATGTATTTCATGCCGGGCTCTTCAAAGTTGAAATGTCCCATGCTTAAGATTGCCCTCGGTCTTCCGGCAGCACAGGAATCCAGCACATACTCCACGATCGTCCAGTCTATTGTCTCGAGAGGAATGATGGCGTCAAATCCCTCATCCTCTATCTTTTTGATCTTGCCATTGTCACCGCGTCCGTTAATATGCTCCGTGATAAAGACTTTATTAACAGGGGCGTTTTTATCTCCGATGATACGGATGCCGTTAAGGCCGATCTTTTCCATAAGCTCGTCTGCAAGATCCTGTACCGTCCTTCCCGGCATGCTGTACTCAAGCGGTTTCTTCTCGCTGCCTATCAGGTACTTGCGCCAGCCAAGACTCTCCATGATCCCGTAGAATATCATGTCTGTGAACTTCCTCTCGGACGCGGGCATTCCCGGCCTTCCCGGTCCGTGGATATGGTCATGGTCGCGCCAGATCACCATGCCTGACTCATCGAGCAGGCGCTTTTTCTCCTCAAATGCCTTATTCCCTTCCAGGAAATCCTTTTCCTCAGGATCATTAAAGAACGTGGGTTCATGAGTGATGATGAAATTCACTCCAAGCTCTATCGCCTTCCTGATCACCTCTGTCGAGGCGAAGCATGTAACTGCGACACCTGTACATTCCTTTTCCGGATCTCCGTACTTTATGACATCGCTGGTCTCCTCACGCTCAAGCGGCGGATGGAAATCACATATCCTGTCGATCACTTCCTGTATCTTCATAAGTTTATCCCCCTTTCAGTTACCGTTTATTCAGTATTTACATATGATACATTACTGAAGCGGCTTTCGCAAATGTCTGATATCAGTTTCCGGCATTCTCAATAAAATCTGATACTCCTGAGAACGCGTTCACGGCATCGCCCATCACGAATATGTTATTCATCTGTCCTGACTCCTCCGGCTGACCCGTTCCGCCGGGCTGAGGTCCGCCCTGCATAGGGTTTCCTTCACTGGGCTGAGGTCCCCCTGGCATATCCGGCCGCTCGCCGTCCGGCCTTCCGGGGAATCCCCCTTCAGGCATGTCAGGTCTGCCACCGCCCATGCCTCCGGGTCCCATGGCGCCGGGTCCCATGGCAACATCTGTCCCTGTGTAACCCTGCAGTATCCCGCCGACATATACTTGATAAGACTCACCTACTTCAAATTCAGGGCAGCTGATCACCGCTCCCATATAGCGTCTGGAATTATCAGCGAGCACAGCATCTGCCGCAGGATCAAACTCAAACACAGTATTACCGTCAAGATCTGTGACTACAATGCTTTCGTTTGCATCTTCATAAGAAGCGAACTGCAGATTTATCGTCACTGCTTTTGAATCGCTGTCCGCCCAGTCCATTGTGGATCCGAGTGACACAACCGTGCCACCGTTGATGTAAGAGCCAAGATCACTGTCAAGTCCAGAGTCAGCGGCCGGATTTGCGCAGGCAACGACTGTTCCGCCGTTGATCACAAGCCATCCGTTGGAATCGACGCCGTCTCCTTCAGCACCAAGACCTGATATGATGTGGACTTCTCCGCCATTGATCGTCGTGACAGAGATACCGTCCTCATTTGTATTTACCCCGTCATCCTGCGAGAAGATGTTCAGGATGCCTCCGTTGATGGTCAGATGCATTTCCGTACCCAAGCCTTCGTTGTCGGCTATTATGTTAAGAGTGCCGTCGCCGGCTTCCCCTCCGTCTATGTTCATTGACATGCAGGAGTAGAATGCTCCGTCCTGTTTGACCAGTTTCTTCTGCTGGTCATCGTCCTTATATATGCGTGCGATGTGAGAGCCGGTTATGGTATTTACCGAACTGTCCGCGATCATCACATTTGCGCCTGCAGCACTGGTATCCACTATTGCAGTCGCCGTCTCTGCGGTACTGTCTCCGTCACATTCATATACATTTGCAAATACCACTGCAGGTGCCACGTCGCAGGTTATGTCAGCGCCGTCAAATATCAGCGTAACAACTGCATCGGGATCTGTATCAGCGTCCTCTCCCAGATCAACTCTCACCTGCCCGTGCAGCGTTCCCGACAGCCTGTATGTGCCTGCCTCGGTAATATATACTACGGTGTTCGCAGCTGCCTCTTCGGCTGTGTGTCTGTCTGAAGCGGTTCCTTCACCGTAAGGGTTCCCGCTGTCATAGTTATACCGGTCTTCATAATAGATGATGTCGTTGGCAATATAGACCGCAGAGCTGCTGTCTGTTCCGGCTGCCTGCCCGTTTACGGCAACACCATTTTCGCTCAGCACAATGTCAATGTAATCTGCAGACTCTGCATCCGGGACTGTCTCTGTTTCAGTCACTGCTGATTCCACGCTGCTTTCGGCTTCCGTGGTCTGCACAGCTGCCGTCTGCGCCGCAGTCGTCTCAGGTTCTTTGGTTCCGCATCCTGCCAGGCTGACCAGCATGGATGCACAGATCATGATCGGTAATATCCCATATGCTTTTTTCATTGTAAGACTCACCTCGTTTCCTGCCGCCTGCCCGGCACTTTCTGTTATATCAACATTATATGCCCCTGTAGCTTAAATTAGCCTTAGAGCCCTACAAGCTTCACAACATCATAAGTGATCCCCATAGCAGGCAGTATCTTTTCAGTGAGGTCTTTGGTCTTAAACCTGATCGAGCTGGTATTGGCGCACGGATGGCAGCCGAACATCTCTTCCTTAAACACGTCCTCGTCTATCACAAGCCGCACTTTGTGCTCCTTGTCATTCATGAGCCCCATCACAGATACGCTGCCGGGGTAAAGATCCAAGTATTCGAGCATATGCTGCTCATCCGCAAATGACAGTCGGCTGATACCGAGCTGGCCTGAGAGTTCCTTGGTTTTAAACGGCTTGTCGCCCGGCATGATCAGCAGATAGAAGTTTGTCTGCTGCCTGTTGCACAAAAAAAGGTTCTTGCAGATCCTTACATCAAGTATCGCGTCGATCCTTGCACAGACTTCCATGCTTGTCGCGGGTTCTTCCGGATGGTCTGTCCTGTCGAACTCCACGCCGAGTCTGTCAAGAAATTCATATGTACGGATCTCCCGCTCCTGTCTTCCCGTCATGTCTTCTGGTGAGCCGTGTAATAATTCCATGTTAATATGCCTTTCCGGTCAGGTTCAATTGACCTGGTTTTTCTACGGTAGTAATATATTTTCAGGAGTAAGATATGTCAATCACGAGTTTTTTAGTCAGAAGGAGTTTCGGCAAAAACGACAGAAAGCGCGACGCGGGTCTGTCCACACCGGAAACAATAGAGCGTTTTGATGATATCCGATACGGTCCTGATAAGAAATGGCAGATACTGGATGTCTACAGACCATGCTCTTTTAAAGGTCCCTTGCCCGTCATAGCAAATGTTCATGGCGGCGGGTTCGTCTACGGCACCAAGGAAGTCTACCAGTATTACTGCATGGAACTGGCAGGCCACGGATTTGCTGTGGTGAACTTCACCTACAGGCTGGCTCCGGAATTCAAGTTCCCTTCGGCGCTCGAGGATACTGCCGCGGTATTCGGCTGGGTGCTTGAAAATGCTGAAAAATACGGATTTGACACAAAGAACATTTTTGCGGTCGGCGACAGTGCAGGCGCAACTTTGCTATCCCTTTACTGCTGCATTCATACCAATCCCGATTACGCCCGCAATTACTCCTTCAAAACCCCGTGCTGCCCGAAAGCAGTACTTCTAAACTGCGGCCAGTATCATCAGCCTTACAGAAAGAAAAAGGATCTGACCTCTCTTTTAATGGCGAATCTGATGCCTCATCACGGAACTGAGGAAGAATACCGCCTGCTCAATGTAGACGAGCATACAACACCTGATTTCCCGCCGGCATTCATCATGACCGGAGAGGGCGACTTTCTTGCCGCCCAGGCTCCCCTGCTTTATGAGAATCTTAAGAATCTGGGCGTGGAAGTGCAGTATCACTACTACGGCAATAAGGATCATGTGTTAGGGCACGTATTCCACTGCAACATCCGGCTCCCCGAAGCAGCCAGCTGCAACAGGGATGAGTGCGAATTTCTGTGCAGGAAGATCACACATTAACTTCGTCTGCTGAAGTTTATCTGCGATAGTACGATCGCGGCAAACATCAGCAGGCATCCGAACAGTTCCCTTCCCGACATCGTCTGTTTTAGGAATACGACGCCCGCGAGCAGGGCGAAGACTGACTCAAGGCTCATGAGCAGCGAAGCCACAGTCGGGTTCAGTCCCCTCATTCCGATTATCTGCAGCGTATAACCCACAGCGCAGCTTAAACACCCCATGTAAAGCAGCGTGAACCATACCTTACCGCTCGCAAACAGCGTTATCCACTGCCCGAATCCCCCTTCATAAGGAATGATCTCAAATAGGAGCGCGGGTACCAGGGAAATGATGCCTGTGATCAGAAATTCTATGGCTGACAGTCTGAGGCCGTCACATTTTCCCCCGAACCTGTCGATCGTTATGATCTGGAAAGAAAATGTCAGTGCGCATCCGAGGAGCAGAAGATCCGGAGTCTGAAGCGAAAATGTGTCTCTTATGCACAGGAAATAAAGGCCTGCCAGCGCTATGGCAACGGATACCCATACATTCCATCTGCATTTTGTCCCGAAGAAAAGGCCGAAGATCGGGACGATCAGGATGTAAACGGCTGTAAGGAAGCCCGCCTTGCCTGTTGAACCGCCATAGTTCAGGGCGACCTGCTGAAGGTTTGTTGCGATGGCAAGGAACACTCCGCATGCAAGTCCGGTAAGCCACAGCATTTTCCGGTCCGCGGGGGATGCAGGCTTTGATGAATACCCTTTTCTGTCAAATATGAATGTGGCCAGATATACCGCAAGCGCGCCGATCAGCATCCTGAGCCCGTTAAATGTATAGGCTCCGAGCTCCATCCCGCCTACTTGCTGTACCACAAAAGAAATTCCCCAGATGATCGAAGCAAATCCGAGCAGCAGGGAATTTCTCGTTTTAATATTGATTTCTGAACTGTTCTTACTCTTCACACTGATCTCCGTCCCGCGACATTATATATCCGCTGCGGGATTTTGTCACCCTCCCTTTCGCCTATTGACTTAGTAGGCAAATCAGTTGTACAATGTATCAACTTTAAATGATAACAACATGGAGAAATGACATGTTTCATGTTAATGATGATTCAGTCCGCTCAAAACTCCTGAAAGGGAACTTCGGACTCGAAAAGGAAAGCCTCAGGATCACAGGTGACGGCTCTTTTGCCTTAACCCTCAACCCTTTCCCGGGCAATAAGAACATCGTCTATGATTTCTGTGAGAACCAGACAGAGATCAACACGGATATAGCCGCCAGCGCAGAAGAAGCCGAGCGGTTCCTTCTTATGCATACCGCCCAGATCCACAAAAAGCTTGCATCGATGGAGGAACACGAATATCTCTGGCCTTTTTCCAACCCTCCGTTCATCCGAAACGAAAAAGACATTCCTATCGCGCGCAACAGTGCAAAGGCGGAATACTCCGACGGTTACCGAGAGTATCTGGCTGACCGCTATGGGCGGTACAAAATGTCCCTCAGCGGCATCCATGTAAACTTTTCTTTTTCTGATGAACTGCTGAAAGCGGATTTTGAGTTTAGTGAAACAGATAATTTTGAAGAATACAAAAACAGAGTCTATCTGGATCTTGCCGCAGGTCTTGCAGCATGCGGCTGGATTGTTACAGCCCTTACTGCGGCCAGCCCGCTTCTTGACGGAAGCTATAACGAGCGCGGCAGGCGCGGGCTCACTGTATTTAACGGCCTTGCGAGCATGAGGTGCAGCGAGCTCGGCTACTGGAATTATTTTGTGCCGGTATTTGACTACTCTGACATAAGATCATATGCCGCAGGCATTCAGCAGTATGTCGATACCGGGCTCATAGCCGCTCCCACTGAACTGTATTATCCCGTCAGGCTTAAATCCTACGGCAAAAACAACCTTGACAGGCTTGCGGCAGAAGGTGTAAGCCATATAGAATTAAGGACGGTTGACCTTAACCCGTTTGAACTGTCGGGTATAAATGTAAAGGATCTGGAATTCATCCAGCTGCTTTTTGCCTGGATCGCATCGAATCCATGGGAGAAAATGACTCTGAGGGACCAGGTCCAGGCTGCCCAGAATTTCAA
>SVDE01000094.1 GCA_015057955.1 Lachnospiraceae bacterium
AAGCTCATGAAGACAGACATCAAGGAAAAAGGAAACATCTATGTTCTTGACATGGAACTTCCGGGATATGCAAAGGAGGATATCAAGGCTGAGCTTAAGGACGGATATCTGACTGTAACAGCAACAAAGAAATCTGAGACAAATGAAGGCGGAGAAGAGAGCAAGTACATCCGCAGGGAGCGCTTCGAAGGCACATCAAAGAGAAGCTTTTATGTAGGCGAGTACCTGCATGAAGATGACATCAAGGCAGAGTACAAGGACGGTGTCCTTAAGCTTGAGATCCCTAAAGAGCCTGAACCTGTAAAAGAAGAACCCAAGATGATCACAATACAGTAATTGTTAGTGATCTCCAGACAACATTTTCCCTCTTAGACGGCAGCTGCATGAAAGTGCAGCTGCTGTTTTGCATGCAGCGGAACAAATATTGTTGAGATAATCCGGATCTCCCTGTAAAATAAGAAAAACCCCAAAATGTAAGAGGAACAGAAATGAACATAAAAGAAGAGATCAGGAAAATGAAAGAAGCGGCTCCATTTCTTGCCGCATCATCAGAAGATACCAGAAACGGCGCTCTTAAGAATATCGCAAAGAGCCTTAAGGAAAATGCGGACAGGATATTTGCCGCGAACGCAAAGGACCTGAAAGCCGCAGAAGAAAACGGTATCTCGCCTTCGATCATCGGAAGGCTTAAATTCAACGAGCACAAGCTAAATGACTGCATAGCAGGCATTGAACAGCTCATTTCACTCCCTGACCCGCTCGGTAAGGTAACACTTGCAAGACAGCTGGATGAAGGGCTGCAACTTTACCGCATAACATGCCCGATAGGCGTCATAGGAGTCATATTTGAGGCGCGTCCCGATGCCCTGGTACAGATTTCCAGCCTGTGCATAAAAAGCGGAAACTGCGCCATTCTGAAGGGCGGAAAGGAAACAGCTGAGAGCAACCGCGTTCTGTTTGAGATCATACATAAGGCAGCTGAAGAGGCAGGCATCCCTTCCGAGTGCATGCTCCAGGCAGAGCTCCATGATGAGATAAGCGCGCTGCTCGAGTGCCATGGCTATGTCGACCTCCTGATCCCCAGGGGCTCAAACGCATTTGTCCAGTACATAATGGACAATACCAAGATCCCCGTCATGGGACACGCAGACGGCATATGCCACACCTATGTGGATGCGGAGTGTGATATTAAAAAAGCGGTCAGGATCGTGATCGATGCCAAGACCCAGTATACAGCCGCCTGCAATGCTACAGAGACGCTCCTCGTAAACCGTGCCATAGCGCCAGTATTCCTTCCGGAGCTTGCAAAGGCAATGAAGGAAGCAGGAGTTAAATTAAACGGTACTGAAGAGGTTAGCGGCATCATTCCCGGGGCTGTAAATGTGATCGGCGATGACGATTTTGCAAAAGAATACCTCGACATGGAAATGGGTATTAAGATAGTCGATGATGTGCTTGAAGCCGTAAAGCACATAAACAGGTTCGGCTCGCATCACACTGACAGCATCATCTCTGACAATGAAGAGAACATAAAGACATTCATGCAGCTGGTTGATTCGGCCGATGTGTATGCCAACTGCTCAACGAGGTTCGCAGACGGCTTCAGATATGGTTTTGGAGCCGAGGTGGGTATCTCAACAGGCAAGATCCATGCAAGAGGTCCTGTGGGCCTTGAGGGGCTTGTAACATACAAATATAACCTCTACGGAGACGGCCACATTGTGGGAGACTACGCAGAAGGCAGGAGCAGTTTCAATTTTAAGGAACTGTAGGGATTTACCGGATCTTGTATTGTTCACCTTCCGGAACTTCGGTATGATTGGCGACTTCCTTGTACGGGAGTCGCTTTTCTATGAAATAGATCGCGGCTATGCAAATGGCGCCGACAATGACCATAAAGCTGCACAGGAGAGTCTGTCCGACCTGGACTTTGGTCACCAGGGCATATATACCCATGACAATGCCTGTCAGGGCTTCCACAATGGCTGCGATAAGAGCCATCTGACGCAGCTTTTTGCTTGAGGACTCAAAGTCCCACAGAGTCATCTTCCTTGGGGCTGCAAAGAAAATGCCGACCCTGACGATGAGGAGGATAAGGAAAATTATGAATGGGAGTCCCGGGATCGCCACGGCCCAGTGCCTGTTGGCAGGGATATCCTGTGACATTGCGTATATGTAAAGCGCGCCTGATCCGAGCGTTAACAGCGCAAACAGTATGCGCACTATCCAGTAGTTGCGCTCGGAAAGTCCGCTGACAGTCCAGGGGCTTGTATAATAGCGCTCAATAACAACATGTCCGTGTTCATCAGTCGTTCTGACCTCTGTATATCCGCGGAAATGATCATGGTAGCGTTTGTTCCTTACCCAGTCGGAGGTGGTGCCTTCAGGCATCCCCTTAAAAAAGGAACGTTCGCTCTTTACTCCGTATATGTCATCTAATTTCTGATTCGTTCTGGCCATGCGGTTATTATACTATTTTTATTGATGTATTTCATCATTAAGATTCACTTTTAACCCGGCAGCTTCGGGGCAGGGCCTAACCTCTAAACTCACCATTTTTCAAAAATTCCATCATAAATAACTGAGATCAGAGGCGGTTTTTTCCTGAAAAGTATGAGATTAGAGGCAAATCCGCCTCTAATCTCAGTAAAAAAAGACATTATCTTCTAAAAATAACAAGTTTAGAGGCACACCCCAAGCAGAATGCTGAAAATAAAACAGGACTGCCGCACCAGCGGCAGCCCTGTTAAAAACTGATGCATTGTCAGTTAACTTCATGTACTCTGCAGCATGAGACGAAATGTCCCGGCCTTGCCTCGATGAGCTGCTGAGGCTGGCTGCATTCTTCCTTAGCGTAAGGACAGCGCGGTGCGAACCGGCATCCGGGCTTCGGATTGATGGCAGATGTGATCTCACCCTTAAGTGCAACACGCTTCATCGGATGATCAATATCGATGGAAGGAATTGCAGAGAGCAGAGCCTTGGTATAAGGATGCAGAGGATTTGCAAAGATCTCCTTGGTAGGGCAGGTCTCGACCATCTGTCCGAGGTACATGACACTTATGTCATCGGAAATGTGTCTTACGACTGAAAGGTCATGAGTAACGAACATATAGGTAAGTCCCATCTTCTCCTGAAGATCCATCA
Source organism: Lachnospiraceae bacterium (assembly GCA_015057955.1). Lineage (GTDB taxonomy): Bacteria > Bacillota > Clostridia > Lachnospirales > Lachnospiraceae > RGIG5612. Next base: position 3,148 of record SVDE01000094.1, read on the forward strand.
GGAGGTTAAGGACCTGCGCCTGAATGGAAACGTCAAGAGCGGATACAGGCTCGTCGCACATGATGAAGCTGGGCCTTAAAGCAAGAGCTCTGGCGATACCGACTCTCTGGCGGCGGCCGCCGTCCATCTCATGAGGATAAGCCATGCGCAGACGGTCCTCAATGCCGACGAGGTCCATCAGCTCTTCGGTCATGTCGTCGATCTCCCTGCGTTTGAAACGGCGGGCTTTTTCAAGCGGCTCACGTATGGTCTCATCAACGCAGAACCTGGGGTTCAGGGAAGAGTAGGGATCTTGGAAAACGATGCTCACCTTTTCCCTGAGGCGTCTGAGTTCGTGCCCCCTTGCATTGGTGATGTCCTCACCGTCGAGTATGACCTGTCCGTCAGTTGCATCCAGAAGGCGGATGATGGTCCTTCCAAGGGTGGATTTACCGCAGCCTGACTCACCGACTATGCCCATCGTGTGACCTTTCTCTATCGTAAAGGTTACATCGTCAACTGCATGGTTAAGTCCTGCAGCAACGTCAAAGTATTTTTTCAGATGATTTACTTCCAAAAATGCCATGATCAGTTATCCTCCTTTCTGCACAGAGCGCATCTGACAAAATGTCCGGGAGTGATCTCGGTCATCTCATCAAATGAACCCGTCCTGCATGCATCGCATGCCTTAGGGCAGCGGGGATGGAATGCGCAGCCTTCCGGAAGGTTTGTGGGATCCGGAGGAAGGCCTTCAATGGGACTCAGACGCTTGGAATCGTCATCCAGCTTGGGCAGTGCGCCAAACAGACCGATCGTATAAGGATGCTGAGGATTCTTGAAGATATCCCTCTTGGTACCGTACTCAACGATCTTTCCTGCGTAAATGATCGCAACGTCATCACAGGTTTCGGCAACAACACCAAGGTCGTGTGTGATCAGGATCATGGACGTCTCAAACTTCTCTTTGAGTTCCATCATCATCTCAAGGACCTGAGCCTGGATCGTAACGTCAAGAGCTGTTGTAGGCTCATCCGCAAGGAGCAGGGCAGGGTTGCAGGCAAGAGCCATTGCAATGACAACACGCTGCTTCATTCCGCCTGAGAACTGATGAGGATATTCCATGTAGCGCATTGCAGGAATACCTACTGTCTCGAGCATTGTTACGGCTCTTTCGGTTGCTTCTCTGCTGTTAACGTCGTTATGCAGCTGTATAACCTCAGCGATCTGGTTTCCTACAGTCATTGTAGGGTTCAGAGCGGTCATGGGATCCTGGAAGATCATGGCTATCTTGTCACCGCGGATCTTCAGCATTTCCCTGGCATGAAGCTTCATCATATCCTGTCCTTCGAACCAGATCTCACCGCCTCTGACTTTGGCAGGAGGGTCGGGAAGTATACGAAGGATGGATTTTGCGATCGTTGTCTTGCCGGCGCCGGTCTCTCCGACCAGACCGAGAGTCTTGCCCTTTTCAAGAGCGAGGCTGACGCCGTTTACCGCCTTGATGACTTTTCCGCCTGATGTGTATTCAACAAATAAATCTTTGATCTCTAATAATTTTTCACTCATCTTGGCGCCTCCTTAATCCTTCAGTCTCGGATCCATTGCGTCGCGCAGTCCGTCACCGAACAGGTTGAAGCAGAGAACCGTGATAAGAATAACACCGCCGGGGATAAGGATCATGTGCGGGTAATCCAGGAAATAGTTTCTGGCAGAAGCGCACATTGCACCCCACTCTGGGATGGTTGTGGGAACACCAAGACCGATATAGGAAAGACCGGAAGCCTGCATGATGGAGGCACCGATGTTTCCGCAGGTACCGATGATCTTGAACGAGATGATGTTCGGCAGCATGTGCTGGAAAATGATCTCGAACAGATTGCAGTTCATGGCTTTGGCAGCTTCCAGATATTCCATCTCACGTTCCTTCAGAACGAGAGCTCTTGTATTTCGTATCGAACCGGGTATCGCACCTGCGGTCATTGCAAGGATGGTATTGAAGAAACCGGTTCCGAGAGCGGTTGAGATAAGTACAGCCAGCAGCATTCCGGGGATTGCAGACCAGATATCGCAGATACGCATTGCTACGTTGTCTACAGTCTTTCCTGCGTAACCGACAAGGCATCCGAAGAATGTTCCAAGGATCAGACCTACCATTGCGGCAATGATACCAAGTGAAAGAGAGTATTTGCCTCCGCAGAGAAGTCTGCTTAAGAGGTCACGGCCAAGCTGGTCGCATCCGAGCCAGTGCTGTGCGTTAGGTGTTGCGTACATATTGGCATAATCCATGTAGTTAGGATCATATGGCGCAATATAGGGACCGATGATCGCAAGGATTATTATTATTCCAAGAACGATCAGACCGGTCATTGCTGCAGGATTCTTGGACAGGCGTTTGAAGACCTGCTTGAACATGCTTTCTTTTTTGCGTCTTTTTTTCGGCGCAGCAGCGACAGCAGTTTCACTCATTTCTTCTTACCTCCTTTCTTTGCAGCATAGTTGACATACTGGGCTTTGATCCTCGGGTCAACAAAACCGTATGCCAGGTCGACGATCAGCATTACAACAGCTGAGAACGTCGCAAGGATAAGAACGCATCCGCGGACAACAGGGTAGTCACGGGAAGAAATACCGGTAAGCATGTACTGTCCGATTCCGGGGAATGAGAAAACTGTCTCAATAACGACTGATCCGCCGATAAGTCCGGAAAGATGGAATCCCAGGTCACTGATAACAGGAATCAGGGCGTTGGGAAGCATATGCTTGTATGTAACAACCCTCTCTTCCAGACCTTTGGCCCGGGCGGTTGTTACAAAGTCTGCACGTATCGTCTCCAGTACTGAGGCACGCGTATGCCTTGCGGTCATTGCAATGCCGGAAAGAGACGTGGACAGAACCGGCATGATCCAGCAATACCAGTGATCGATACCGAAAGGCGGAAGCCATGCAAGAGTCAATGAGAACAGCGCGACCATGACCAGCGCAAAGAAGAACTGCGGCATGGAACTGAAGATCATTGATATGACAAGCAGGCCTCTGTCAAGAAATGAATTACGGTGTTTTGCGGCAAGGATTCCGAGAGGAATACCGAAAACCATGTTAAGTACAAGTCCGATGGCACCCAGAAGGGCAGTTCTCGGAAGTCTGATACCGAATTCCTTTATAACGGGGACTTTGTAAACGTAAGATGTTCCAAAGTCAAGACGAAGGAAAATATCCCTCATAAAGCGGCCAAGCTGAACGATAAACGGATCACTCAGACCCATACGTTCCCTCAAGGCCTCTATGTCTGCGGCTGATGCTTCTGTGCCTAGAATAAGTTTTGCCGGATCTCCGGGTACAAACCACAGAACCGTGAAGATCAGGACGGCAACGCAGAGCACAATAACGATCAGCCATAAAAGTCGTTTAACTATGTATCTCCACATATGAACCTCTTTTCATAGAGGTAAATATCCCTCTTTAATTAGTTTGGGCGGCGTCACCCGCGAGGCAGCGCCGCCCGAAAATGTTTACTAAAGGTAAAACTTCAATTTGTATAGAAGTGGCTTATTCGTAAACTGATGCGCCTGCAAGAGCAGTGTTCTTGTCACCGACTACATAGTAGGTCATGTTCTTAGGAAGAATGTCGTTCTTGATGGAAGCGTAAAGAGCAAGGACATATCCGTTCTCTACAGCCATATCCCACCATTTTTCCATGTTCTCAGGAGTGTGGCCTTCTTCTGACAGGCATTCATTAAGAAGGTCTTCCCAAGCCTGGTCTGTTCCCCAGTACTGAGTATGGTCTTTGGTGCTTGTGTTGCCGAATGAGAATGCATGCTCCCAAACAGTAACGTTGTAGTCGCCGGCCATCTGCTGCAGGCAGATATCCCAAGCTTCAGGGTTGTCAAGTTCATTGTAGAATGAAGCGCCGTCAACAAGTTTGGATTCAGCATTGATTCCCTGCTGAAGGAGCATGTTAACGATAACGTTAGCAAGGTCATCCATTCCTGCATTGCCAAGAAGGGTGATGGTCTCGCCCTGGTATCCGGCCTTGTCAAGGTAATCCTTAACAACTGCGGGATCAACAGCTTTCTTTGTCTGGTAATTATCCTTTGAAGCCCAGTCTACGAAATCGTAGTCGCTGTAGTAGCTGTTTGCATAAGCGTCAAGCTTGATGTCAAATCCGCCACGGGAAGCGATGATACCATCGAGGTCGATAGCGTTGAGGACTGCAAGACGGAAGTCTTTGTTTCCGCAAAGGCTCTTTTCAGAGCAGTTCGGATGAAGAGCCATTACCATCTTGTCCTGGAATGAGAATACGTTGAACTTGTCAGCAAATTCTCCGCCCTCAAGGAAGTCGCCGATGTCCTTGGTGTCAAGGCTGGTTACGAGATCAAGTTCGCCGGTCTTAAGACCGATGAGTTTCTGTGAGTTCTCGTCGATGAACTTGTAAACGAGTTTCTTAACATTTGCCTGCTGTTCCTGACGGCGAACTTCCTCATTTGTCTGCCAGTAATCATCATTTCTTACAAGTACAAGCTCAGCACCTGAAGTATAGGACTCCATCTTGTAAGGGCCTGTTCCGATCATCTCATCGTTCAGATGTGAAGGGCTGTTGTTGTAGGTGTCCTCATCAACGATGATGCAGCGGCAGAATACGTTAAGGAGCTGTCCGACGCCGGTCTGCTCTTTAGCAAATGTGAACTCAACTGTTGAAGGATCAAGTGCCTTAACATCGAGAAGGTTGTCTTTCCATCCTGAGGTGTTCTCTTCATTCAGAGAGTGAAGGTAAGAGAAAGCAACATCTTCAGCTGTTACATCATTGCCGTTGTGGTCTTTGATGTAGTCATAGATATGAACAGTGTAGACGCCTGTGCCGGGCTCATGGTCGCATCCGGGAAGGAAGTTGCCTTCATAGGTTGCGTCAGCAAGGAACGGCTGCATCTCGCCATAGATGTCTGCTTCATAGATCATCTCGTAAACTTCGTATCCGCCGGGAGCTCCGCCTCTGGTTCCGAAACCGTTGAGGGAAGTAGCAGTACGGGTTGCATAAGTGATCTCATCAACTTCTACGGACTCCATGTTTTCTTTGGTTTCCTGTTCTGCATATTTCTGTGCAGTGGTTGTCTCAGCAGCTGATGCAGTTGCATCACCGCCGCCTGCAGGGGCTGCAGTAGTAGCACTTCCGGCACCTGACTGGCCGCATGCTGCGAGAGCAGCTACCATCACTAATGACAGAAATAAAGCAACAAATTTCTTCATGTTTCTTCTCCTTTTCTATAAAGAATTTGTTTTATGGAATGCTATATTCCATACTTGGGTTTAGAATACCTTATGGTCGTAAATGAAATGTGACGCAAATGTGAACGAAATGTCTTGCAAATTATGAAATTTGTATACGTTTCGTCAGTTTACATAGATGATGACTTGTCAAAATTAGTAAAAAGTACTAAAATCATAACCAGAAAGCAGGGAAGGATAAATAATGAAACAGTTTCTTAAATATCTTTTATATGCGGCCATTTTTATTGCAGCGGTTTATCTTATCACGGTGCTGTTCGGGGATTTCCAGACATCGGTAAAGTTTGGCAAGGATGACGCCCTGACGCTGACGGGTCCGCGCAAGACATCCGTCACGGTTGCATATGATGACATAGAGAGCATTGAGTTGATCACGCTTGCCGACCCGGGGGAAAAGGTGGACGGAGGCAGCAGCAGATCGTATTACTGGGGAACCTGGAAAAATGAAGAGTATGGAGAATACAAACTCTTTGTGTCAAAAAAAACACCCGCGGCAATCCTGGTAAAGACCAATGCGGGTGAGATAATCATATTCAATCAGGGCGACACAGTCACTACTGAAAATACCTATAAACTGTTCGGCGAACTCCTGGATAACCGGACTTGAAATTATGGCAGCTGTTACTTGTATGATACAGTGAAGAAAAACGAACTGCCTTCGCCTTCAACGCTTTCTACCCAGAGTTTTTCTTTAAGACCTCTCATTATCTCATTTGCAATCGAGAGTCCCAGTCCGCTGCCCTGGGTATTTCTTGTCAGGTCAGCTTTATAAAACCTGTCGAATATCCTGTTTATGTCTTTAC
>SVDE01000095.1 GCA_015057955.1 Lachnospiraceae bacterium
GGATGCTGAAAAGAGGCTTCCCGGAAACGTAAATTTCTGCTTTGAAGGGATTGAAGGCGAATCGCTTCTGCTCCTGTTGGACGATGAAGGCATTCAGGCATCTTCCGGGAGCGCCTGCACATCAGGTTCACTCGATCCAAGCCATGTTCTTCTTGCCATAGGAAGAGTTCACGATGTGGCTCACGGCTCATTGAGGCTGAGCATCGGCGAAGATATCACTGAAGAAGATGTAGATCAGCTCATAAAGTCGGTTTCCGGCGTTGTTGAATATCTGCGGGGATTTTCTCCTATATGGAGAGATCTGTGCGCAGGAAAAAAGAAATTCATTCTGTAGGAGGAACTATAAATGGCATTATACAGTGAAAAAGTCATGGATCACTTCCGTAATCCCCGCAATGTAGGGATCATTGAAGACGCAAACGGGATCGGGGAAGTCGGAAACGCAAAGTGCGGCGACATCATGAAGATGTACCTTAAGATAGAAGACGACATCATTAAAGACGTAAAATTTGAGACTTTCGGATGCGGCAGCGCCATTGCGTCAAGTTCAATGGCAACAGAGCTTATTAAAGGCAAGCCTGTTTCTGAAGCCATGCAACTTACGAATAAGGCAGTAGCTGAAGCACTGGATGGCCTTCCTGATTACAAGATGCACTGCAGCGTGCTGGCAGAAGAAGCGATACAGTCCGCACTGGAGGACTATCAGAAAAGAACCGGAAATACTATCAAGGAGTAAACAATGGGAAAGATCCTCGGAATCTGTATAAGCGAACACAAAGGAACCCAGAAGAAAGAAGTGCCCGAAGCGGTGCTGATTGAAGACTGGGGGATAGAAGGCGATGCCCATGCTGGCAAATGGCACAGGCAGGTCAGCCTGCTTGGCTCTGAACAGATCGAAGAATTCAGGGCAAGAGGCGCTGAAGTAGACTATGGCGCATTTGGTGAAAACCTGATCGTTGAGGGGTTCCATTTAAGAATGCTCCCCATCGGAACAATATTCCAGGTCGGAGACGCTGTCCTTGAGCTGACTCAGATCGGGAAAGAATGCCACAGCCACTGCCAGATCTACAAGAAGATGGGCGACTGCATCATGCCCCGTGAAGGAGTATTTACCAAAGTGCTTAAAGGCGGTGCAATAAAAAAAGGTGACGAAATTATTATAAAACCTATTGACATAGTAGGTTGATAGTGATATATTGTCGGCAATATGAATCTGAAAGGAGGCGCAGAAATGTACCAGCAGACCCCCAACTGCAACATGTGTTGGCGAATGCTTATCTCCCGGGCAGGCGAAATGACCGGGGCGCGAAGCTATGCCTTCATGCGCCTCTGTAGGATCTGAAGTTGATAAAATACAGCTATTGATCAATGCCCGGGAGTTTGCAATGCAGCCCCGGCTTTTTTTATCCGGCCGGATCCAACACAGATTTTAAAAAAAGATAGGAGAATACCATGAGTGAATACAGATTTGAGACATTACAGTTACACGTAGGCCAGGAACAGGCAGATCCCGCAACTGACGCAAGGGCCGTTCCCATTTACCAGACAACATCTTACGTCTTCCACAACAGCGCCCATGCGGCAGCGCGTTTCGGACTTGCTGATGCCGGAAACATTTACGGAAGACTGACCAACTCCACACAGGAGGTACTTGAAAAGAGGCTGGCCGCGCTCGAAGGCGGAAGCGCAGCTCTTGCGCTTGCATCCGGCGCAGCAGCGATCACCTATGCCATAGAGGCTCTTGCAGCGAACGGCGGTCACATAGTTGCCCAGAAGACCATCTACGGCGGAAGCTACAACCTGCTTGCCCATACTCTTCCCCAGTATGGCGTTGAAACTACTTTTGTTGATGCCCACAACCTTGCTGAAGTGGAAGGAGCAATAAAGGAAAATACCAGAGCCATCTATCTTGAGACTCTCGGCAATCCAAACAGCGATATACCCGACATCGACGCAATTGCGCAGATAGCCCACAGCCACAGTCTTCCGCTTGTCATCGACAATACTTTCGGAACACCTTACCTTATCAGGCCGATCGAGCACGGAGCTGACATAGTAGTACACTCAGCTACCAAGTTCATCGGCGGCCACGGGACCACTCTAGGAGGAATAATAGTTGAATCCGGCAAATTCGACTGGAGCGCCAGCGGCAGATATCCGAACATCGCCGCTCCGAACCCGAGCTACCACGGAGTATCCTTCTACGACGCTGTAGGGCCTGCTGCATTTGTTACATACATCCGGGCAATACTCCTGAGGGACACCGGCGCCTGTATCTCCCCGTTCAACGCATTCCTGCTCCTGCAGGGCGTTGAGACTCTCTCGCTAAGACTTGACCGTCATGTGGAGAATACTTTAAAAGTCCTTGAATACCTTAAAGCGCATCCCCTTGTCGAGAAGATCAATCATCCCGCTATTCCCGATCATCCGGACCATGAGGTTTATGAGAGATTCTTCCCGAATGGCGGCGGATCGATCTTCACATTTGACATAAAGGGCGGACAGGAAGAAGCTTGGAAATTCATTGACAATCTGAAGATATTCTCGCTTCTGGCAAATGTCGCTGACGTCAAGAGCCTGGTCATCCACCCGGCATCGACCACACATTCACAGCTTTCCACGGAAGAACTGGCAGATCAGGGAATTTTCCCGAACACGATCCGTCTTTCTATTGGAACTGAGCACATTGATGATATAATAGAAGATCTGGAGAACGGCTTTGCAGCCATCCGGTAACATAAGAAAGGAAGGACATACCATGTCAAACATTTATAAAGGAACACTCGGACTTATCGGCAACACTCCCCTCGTTGAGGTAACAAACATCGAAAAAGAGCTTGGACTTGAAGCGACCGTCCTCGTAAAACTTGAATACTTTAACCCTGCAGGAAGCGTCAAGGACCGTATCGCCAAGGCGATGATCGAAGATGCTGAAGAAAAAGGGATCCTTAAAGAAGGTTCTGTCATTATCGAGCCTACCAGCGGCAATACCGGCATCGGTCTGGCATCCATAGCAGCTGCAAAGGGATACCGTATCATTCTCACCATGCCTGAGACAATGAGTGTCGAAAGGCGAAACATCCTTAAGGCCTACGGCGCAGAGCTTGTTCTCACTGAAGGCGCGAAGGGCATGAAAGGTGCTATCGCCAAGGCGGAGGAGCTGGCGGCTGAGATACCCGGAAGCTTCATTCCCGGACAATTTGTAAATCCTGCCAACCCTGCCATCCACAGAGCAACTACAGGACCTGAGATCTGGAATGACACCGATGGAAATGTTGACATATTCATTGCCGGTGTAGGAACAGGCGGTACCCTGACAGGTGTCGGAGAATACCTGAAGAGCAAAAATCCGGACATCAAGATAGTGGCTCTTGAGCCGGAAGACTCACCTGTCCTTTCTGAAGGCAGGTCCGGATCACATAAGATCCAGGGCATCGGCGCAGGTTTCGTCCCTGATGTGCTGAATACAGCCATTTATGACGAGATCTTCAAGGCTCCCGGCCAGGATGCATTTGAGACCTCAAAACTCCTCGCAAAGAAAGAAGGCATTTCAGTTGGTATTTCCTCAGGCGCAGCTCTGTTCGGAGCGATATCTCTCGCTAAGCGGCCTGAGAACAAAGGCAAGGTAATAGTTGCCCTGCTGCCTGACAGCGGCGACAGATACTACTCCACTGCTCTGTTCACTGAAGCTTGACAGGCGGCAGGGTCAGTTCGCCCCCATAGAGGCCGTTTTTGCAAGAAAATGATGAAAAACATGCCGCATAGGGGCGAACCGTCCTCTGCGGCATGTCTTTTGTGACAAAAGAACTGTCCACCTGTCACTCTCTGCCTGTGCTATAATGTAGATACATTATTATCATGGAGGCAGAAATGAGTTCATTTAAAGATCTTAGGATAGTTGACAACTTCTACCAGACATCGTCGTTCTTCCCGATGCCTACGGTCTGCATAAGTACCCTGAACGATGACGGCAGCCTGAACATAGGCTCATATTCTCTTTGTTTTCCGTACTACATCGCCGGGAAAGCGCGTTATGCCATGCTCCTCGAGTGCAGGAACACATCCAATACCTGCCACAATATCCTGAAACGGGGAAAGTGTGCCATCAACTTCATTCCCGATGATAAAAAATACTTTAAGGAAGCAGTCAGATTCGGGTTCCCCGGACCATCCGAGGAGAAGATGAAAGAAAACCTTTTCACCATGGAAAAAGGTCAGGCCGCACCTGACGACCCGGACCGCCCTGATGTAATAGCCGAGGCTTTTCAGGTATTTGAATGCACATGGGATAAAGACCTTGAAGACGGAGGCAAGTTCCGCGCGGAGGACATAGATGACGGCCATCCCGGTCCTTACAATGACTTTAACGGGATCACCAGCAAATACGGGGCCCACTTCATCCTGAACATAGATAAGATCCTGTTAAAGGAACAGTATTACAATGCCATAGTTGACGGCGTTAACAAGAACAACTTCCCGCCCGTGCCTGTGGACTACGGATACCGCGATTCGACAAACTTCTGGTACACACAGTTCCCTAAATTCAAGAAGCCGATAGCTGAACCCATTCCGGCGCCGAAAGAAGTGGAGCTGGGTTCCATCAGATACGCTGCCGACAGATGTGACGACACGGTCAAGTTCACAGATGACGCCCTTAAGAATTTTGTAAAAGTACCCAGACCTTTCCTTAAGACAGTGCTTAACGGCTGCGTTGCCTGGGCAAAGGAAAACAATGTCACGCTCATAACAGATGAACATGTGAAGATCATAAACGATAAACGCAAACAGGAAAAAGAAAGCAGAAAATAAAAAGACAACAACTAAAAAATCCCGGTAGTGACCGGGATTTTTTTATCTCCTTTTTCTCCATGGTTTGAACATTGCCATGATCGGCTCGATCTTCAGCACATATTTTCCGAATGCCCAGCTTCCGAAGAACAGGATCATCCAGATCAGATAGATGCTCAGTGAAATGCGGTACAGCGCATATATTCCGCTTCCGTCAACGATCGATCCGCAGACAGCGCTCATGATGATGCTGCCGACAGATGTGACGCTGCTGTACAGAGTTATGGTAAGTGTATCCAGACCTTCAGGAGCCAGAGCGCGCAGATAAACGGCTTTGGTGCCAAGAAGTATGCCCCATCCACATCCGGTGAGGATAAGCGATGCAAATATGAAAATCGGCTCCCTTACTGTCAGGAATATCACCAGCTGCAGGATAAGCATGAAAGTTGAAACAGCCTGCAGGAACACCAGAGAAAACTTTCTTTTTAACAGCGGTATCAGCAGGAGCATCAAAATTTCCCCGCATACCCTGACACCGCCTGCTGTTCCAATAAGCGCCTGGTTGATCCCTACTTCTTCCATTAGATAGACGAGAAAGGCCTGAGAGCTTGCTCCGAGAGTCTGAATGAAGCACAGGACCAGAAATGTCATCAGATAATAACTCTTCAGGATCCTTGAGATCTCAAGCTTTTGCTTTTTGCCCTTTTCCAGTACTATCTCAGTTTCAAATGTCTTTATCGTCCCCGAAAGAATGAGAAGGATCACCACCAGCACGCCGGTACAGAGAAATGGCACATGAACACCGAATCTGTTTACAATTGGGGTATACGCAAAGTTAATCAGGCAGTATCCCACACTCAGACATACACGGATGATGCTGAAATCGACCTTCTTGACCATCATTGAAGCGTTGACACCTGTCGCTTCAACAAGATTGTAGGTTATGGAGTCAAACACATTCATGAGCGGCATGAATCCCGCACACAGTAAGAATCCGGCTATGTGATATCTTCCAAACAGCAGCAGTCCCGCCACAGAAATAAGCCATAACGAAGCTGAGATCATGTAGACGATCCTGCGGGAACGCAGCTTATCGGCAAGCGCGCTTGCCACAGGACCGGCAAACACACAGAGGAGGCTTGCGGCCGAAAGTACCCTTCCGCACTCTGTTGCCGTAAGCCCCCAATCCTTTAGAAACAGCATCCTGAACTCGTTTGATGCCTGTGCCAGGCCGTAAACAAGATAGATAGCTATTAGAGCTGCAATACTTTTTCCCGAGACTTCTCTTTTTAAATCACCAGCCATTATTTACCTAGTAATACCGTGTCTCCTGATGTTTCTCCGTTAAGAACATCCATGACAGCCTCACCAAACTCCTCAGGACCCGGAAGCGTCAGGTCGAGAGTTTCACCGTCATGAAGGAAATCAGCCTGCATATGTCCTTTTGCAATGCAGTTGACCTTTATATTCTTGGCAGCAAGCTCATTTGCAAGATACTGTGTCATTGAGATGACCGCTCCGTTTACTACCGAGCTTACGAACGGGAAGCTGTTGTCCCCGTCAAATGCGCCTTTTGAGGACGTGAGGATGATATCTCCGCCGCCTGACTGCTCAAGGAACGGTATAGCTGTTTTCAATGTCCTGAATGTCATTGTGACCTGATGAGCGAACTTCTTGTCAAGCTCTTCAGGCTCTACGTCCAGCAGGTCCATGGGATGATCGGGACCGCCATGGTTCATGATGACTATATCGACAGAACCGAACTGGTCAAATGTTTTCTGTATAGCGGCATGATCCCCGCCTTCGTTGGTCACTGCAACGACCTTTCCCGGAAATCCTTCGCACTCCTGGCAGATCTTTGCGGCAGGCCCCGGGTTATGGGTGATCATTGCCACATTGATGCCGGCTTCCGCCATTTTTTTCACTGCACCGGATCCAATCCTTCCGGCTGCTCCGGTCATAACTGCTGTTTTACCCATTATCATTCTCCTTAAAAATGTGTGAGAGGCTGTCGTTTTTTACGACAGCCCCATTAGTTTACCGAAAAAAATCAATAAATGTCAATTAATTTCATTTACTCTGCAGCATGCCACAAAATGATCAGGCCTTACTTCAACCAGCTGCTGAGGCTGATGACATGCCTCGGTAACATACGGACATCTTGCCGTAAATCTGCATCCGGGCTTGGGATTGATCGGTGATGTGATCTCTCCTGTAAGACGGATACGTTTCTTCTCTTTGTGGATGTTGACGCTCGGTATTGCTGAAAGCAAAGCTTTTGTATACGGATGAAGCGGTGCGTCAAACAGTTCCTTTGAGCTTGCCTTCTCTACGGCCTGTCCGAGATACATGACCATGATGCTGTTCGCGATATGCTTTACAACAGACAGGTCATGGGTAACGAACATGTAGGAAAGACCAAGGTCATCCTGAAGATCCATGAGCAGGTTCAGGACCTGAGCCTGGATACTGACGTCAAGAGCGGATACCGGCTCATCGCAGACGATGAAGTCAGGGTTGAGTGCAAGCGCTCTTGCAATACCGACTCTCTGACGTCTTCCGCCGTCAAGCTCATGCGGGTAGCTCTGTCTGAGACGCTCATCGATACCTACCAGCTCCATCAGACGCTGAGCTTCCTCTTTTTTAGCCTTGCCTGAACGGAACTTGTTGGAATACTGAAGAGGCTCCATGACAGCGCTTTCAACACGCAGCCTGGGATTAAGGCTTGAATACGGGTCCTGGAAAACGATCTGCATGTTTTCCCTTGCCTTTTTAAGCGCATGCCCCTTTACATGTGTAACATCCTCACCATTTAAGAGCACCTGGCCGTCTGTAGCCTCAAGGAGACGGATGATGGTACGTCCGAGAGTAGACTTTCCGCATCCGGACTCACCTACGACTCCGAGGGTCTCGCCTTTGTTGATCGTAAATGTGACATCATCAACAGCGTGGTTCCAACCGCCTCCGGTCTTAAAGAATTTCTTCAGATGATTTACTTCGATCAATGGAGTATCAGCCATTTGCTTCCACCTCCTTTATGCATCTTACAAAGTGTCCCGGCGTGATCTCCGTATTGGGGATCGTCTGCTTGCACGCTTCGGTAGCATGCGGGCAGCGCGGCCAGAACGCGCATCCTTCCGGAAGATTTGTGGGATCCGGAGGAAGACCCTTAATCGAGTTAAGCCTCGGCTGGCCTTCTGCGACTTCAGGCAATGATCCGAAAAGACCTATCGTATAAGGATGTTTCGGATTATCGAATATATCCTCGAGTTTTCCATACTCCACGATCTTGCCTGCATAAATGACTGCAACCGTATCGCAGGTCTCAGCAACGATACCAAGGTCATGTGTGATCAGGATCATGGAAGTGCCAAGCTTGTCCCTGAGTTCCCTGATCAGATCCAGTACCTGAGCCTGGATGGTAACATCCAGAGCTGTTGTAGGCTCATCCGCAAGAAGGAGCTCGGGATCGCATGCAAGCGCCATTGCTATAACGACACGCTGCTTCATTCCGCCTGAGAACTGGTGCGGATACTCACCGCTCCTCTCTCTGGGGATACCGACAAGCTCGAGCATGTCGCCTGCTTTTTCATCTGCGGTGTGATTGTCGTAATCGTTGTGGAGCAGAAGGACCTCGGCGATCTGATCGCCTACGGTCATCAGCGGGTTCAGGGCTGTCATGGGATCCTGGAAGATCATCGCGGCAACCTTGCCCCTGAATTTTCTCATCTCTGCCTCGTCATTGCTGAGTACGTCGACACCGTCAACTTTGATCGATCCGCCTACGATCTTGCATCCTTTTTCGGGAAGGATACGCATGATGGATTTTGCGATCGTTGTTTTTCCTGCACCGGTCTCACCGACCAGTCCCATTGTCTGACCCTTTTCGAGTGAGAATGAGACACCGTTAACGGCATGGACAGTACGGCGATTCTGTGTATAATTGACCACCAGGTCTTTTACCTCTAAATAACTCATACCATTCCTCCTTATCAGTCTCTCATCTTAGGATCGAGCGCATCCCTGAGTCCGTCACCGAGCAGGTTGACCGCAAGAACTGTAAGGGCGATCATGATACCCGGGAAAGTTATCAGGTGCGGAACCTGTCTGATGTAAGCACGGCCTGCAGCCAGCATTGCGCCCCATTCAGGCTCGGGCGGCTGAATACCAAGACCGATGTATGACAGTGAAGCTGCCATTGTGATATTGGATCCGACCGACATTGTCATGATGATGATCATCGGCTGGATAACGTTCGGAAGCAGATGTTTGAACATCAGCACTGCCTTAGGGCAGTTGATCGACTCTGCGGCCTCAATATATTCTTTATTACGTTCGGCCAGTAC
>SVDE01000096.1 GCA_015057955.1 Lachnospiraceae bacterium
GGCATCGCTATTAACCTCTGCCATGTGGTAGATCTGAAGCGCATCGGTCTTCCCTGCCAAAGCGTCACTTTTAACCGTTACCTGTATTGCCCCATCCGTCGGCTGCCAGGTTATGCCCAGTGCCTTAAAGATCGGGTTGGCGTATATCTTAATATCGTAAGCGACAAGAACGTCGCTTTCACCTATCTGAACTGTAACCGGAGTTGCCTCAACGCTTCCGAGTATGGGCATCTTACCGGTAAGGATGATATCGTCATTTTCGTAGAGTGTGCTGTCAGACTTTCCGAGAACCGCATTTACGACTCTCTGAAGTACAGTAACATCTACCAGCGAGAATGTTGAAAAGGCATCCGTTTCAAATGAAACGACATTATTGTCAACCTCGGCGCTTAGTTCTTCCGGTTCGCTGCCGAAGTGGACTATTCTCATGTCCTCAGTCTCATTGTCTTTGCCGAGGAGTTCGATCTTTACAGCGACTTTTTCATTCGGCTGGTACTCTGTTCCGTCAGCACCGATAAGTGAAATGTCAAACAGCCTTACAGAGCTCAGCTCTTCAAGACTCAGCTTCAAAGCCTCCGCAGACTGATCGATATAATCCTTGATGTCATCTTCATTAATGCCGATAGTTGCCGCTGTTATTTCTTTTGCGCTCAGTTCTGCATCGGCAGGTATGCCTGCAGATGCGTCATAGCTGACTGTTATCTTATATGTAAAGTTGTCAAAAGTGCGGACATTCTTTGAAAGAGTGTTCGCAGTTCCGCTCAGATCTTTTGTTTCGGGAGTAACAGTTTCTGACTGAGTTGTCTGCTCCGATGCAGGCTCTTCCTGTGCCTTGGATTCAGTTTCAGTCTCTGTGCTTTCAGACTCTACCGGAACTGAAGGCGTAGTTTCAGAAGCTGCCGCGTTTTCTTCGGCAGCGGATGTTTCCGCCACGGTGATTTCTTCCGAAGTCACCGGAACTTCAGCTTCTGTGGCTTCTTCCAGATCCGGTATTTCTTCTGTACTTTCAGCATCATCTGTAAACGCAGTAACATCACCTGCTGTTTCATTCACTTCAGGTGCTGCGGTGGTTTCTTCGATTACCGGAGTATCAGAAATAAAGTCATCGGCCAGAACATGCTGCGGGATTAATGACATGCATACTGAAAAACATAGGATCAGTACAAGTATTCTATTTTTGATTTTTCCTATTTTTAAATGCAATCTTTCCTTTTACTGCTATTTTCCCTTTATATGGGTCTATCATACTTTTACAGCAGTCACTACAAGCGTCACACATGGAAACAATTTTGCGTTTTTTTGCATTTCCGGGACATAATCCGCAGATCAAATATGCACAAAGATTTCCAATATATTTATAACACTTTTGCCTAAAAGAAACAATACACATATGCTAAGTAAGTGTGACATTTTTTTGAAGAAAGTACTTTTTTCGCCTAAAATAATATAAAAAACAAAAAAAGGAGCGAAAAGCTCCTTTTTACGTACAGTTTGAAGACATCTGCCACCCTGTCAACCGCCGAATTCCACACCGCATCCGCCGGCATTTTTCACTTTGTAAAGCGCAGTATCAGCTTGCTTGAACAGTTCTTCCGTTACGGTGCCGGTACCGAATGCCGCTCCTACTGAAAATGATGTTGCAGGCAGCTTATCATCCATGCCCAGCTGCCTGTTGGCATTTCCGACTTTTATTTTGACCAGGTCTTTGAGATTTGGTCCTGCATTTCTCATGATGACAGCGAATTCATCCCCGCCAAATCGGAAGATAAGGTCATCAGCACGAAACTGATGCTTCAGCACAGCTGCTGCCTTTTTCAGCACGAGATCGCCCACATCGTGTCCATACTGGTCGTTTACATTTTTGAACTTATCCACATCCATGACAAGGAGGCACAGATTCTCCTCGTCCAGGCTGGCGATCAGCTTTTCATACCCTGCTCTGTTGAAAAGACCGGTGAGTGCATCATGCAGAGCTGCCCGTCTGAGGTCATCCTGTGTCTTCCGGGTTTTTTCAAAGACGTCATTATATGCCTCGGCAAGAAACTGCATCTCTGATGCTCCTGAAAGAGGAACTTTTTGCTGATCCTTGATATAATTGGCTGCTTTTATCAGCGGATTCATGACCAGTTCCAGGCTGATGAATATGACAGCAAGCACTACGATCAGCATGATCACGATCATTATGAACAGAAGAAGGAGCAGTCTGGTAAGAGATTCATAGCTATGATTCTGTTCTTCGTCCAGCGTTCTGATCAGTTCATTCTGGCATGCTTCGACGTCACTAAAGATCTTATCCTTATAAGACTGATATGTTTCATCAAACAGTATATCAATGGCTTTCTGATGTTTGGCTTCAGGAGAAAGAGCTTTATCACTGTCTGTAAGAGCCACGTCCCTGATATCAGCAGGAATAAGGCTTCTGTCAAAACCCAGGGATTCACATTCAAGCATCATGGAATAATACTCTATCTCTATCAGCTCATTTGATGCTTCGAGAGCGCTTTCAAGGTACTGAATGGCCTGTGTGCCCTGCATATATGGCTCAAGCACTTCAATAGCTTTCTCCCTGCGACGGTTGACATTAACTTCTATAAAAAAATTATTGATGAATTCTGTTTTTCCTGTTACTGCGAAGCTCCTTACCTGCTGTGTAAGATAATCAGAACCTTTGGTCATCTCCGGTGCTTCCCGCTGACACAACAGGTAAATGTCCGTATTTGTTCTTAATGTATTATATTGTTTCTGTACATTCACTACCAGGATCATAAGAACAATGATCAAAACCACAGCCGTAACGACCATCAGGATGTTGATGGTCTTAAGACTTACCGATTTTTTGGGTCTGTTCTTATTATTATCCACTTTTTAGTCCTTATTCTTCAGCAAGGGCGATGAGTCTTTTCATCTGTTTCGTTATCTCACCGATCAGATCTGTATAATCCATCTCTGTCTTTGATCTCAAAAACTCAGTTATTTCTGAAACAGGTTTCTTAATTGGAGTTATCCCGAGATTTGCCGTAACGCCCTTAAGTGCATGTGCAGCTTCAAATGCCGCATTCAGGTCACCACTCTCAACTGCTTCCGCCAGTCGGTCAGCCTGATTGTCCTTAAGCATCAGATTGACCATCTTCAGGTAAAATTCTTCATTGTTCATGCAGATTTCAAGGCCTGCCCTTACATCTGCTCCGTATTCGGTAAGTTTATCAATGGTAAGCATGATTTCCTTCTCCGTGAAAAAACTATCGGATTTAATATGAATTAATTATAATGACAGAAAGATTGTTGGTCAAATAATATTTATCTGATCCATTCCTTCAGCAGCTTATGTATTTTTTCGGGAGCATACGGTTTTGCGATATGCGCGTTCATGCCCGCGTTCAGGCAATCTCTTACATCCTCATCATACGCGTTGGCACTGACTGCAATGATTGGCAGGTGTTTATGGTATTCTCCGCCAAGTGACCGAATGGCACTTGCCGACTCATGGCCGTTCATCACAGGCATCTGAATGTCCATCAGGACCGCATCATAATATCCGTCCCCGTTATCTCTGACTCTTTCAAAGCCCACCTTGCCATCCTTGGCGCACTCGACCTCCAGACCAAACTGCTCAAGTATCATGACCGCGATCTCCATGTTGATCGGATTATCCTCGACCAGAAGGACCCGCCTTCCCCGGAGGTCAGTATCTTCGCAGCTTTTTTCCGTTTCCCTTTCTCCGGCTTCACCCAGCGACTCAAGTTTGAGCTCAACCGTAAATTCCGATCCATGTCCCACTGCGCTTTTTACGGAAATCGTACCGCCCATCAGTTCTACGACCCTTGCGGTTATGGCAAGTCCGAGGCCAGTTCCTCTTACCCGGTTTACTGTTGTTTTTTCTTCACGTGTGAAGCTTTCAAATATGTACGGAAGATAATCCTCGCTTATCCCGATACCGTTATCCCTGACTATGAAAGTATATTTGTTACTTCCCGCCGGTGAAGATTCCTCCCTGGCGATCAGATCCACTGTCCCGCCTTCAGGAGTGTATTTTATTGCGTTGCTGATGATGTTGATCAGTATCTGCTCAATCCGCAGTTCATCACTCAATACTTTGTAATGCCGCACTTTGGAGTGATCATAAGTAATATTAAGGGATTTGTTTTTTGCCTGAAGTGCAGTTATGTCTTCTATCCTGTGGAAAATGTCTTCCAGATCACACGGTGCGCAGGAAAGCTGCATTTTTCCGCTTTCTATCTTGGAGATATCCAGTATGTCGTTTATCAGTGAAAGCAAAAAATGGCTTGACGAGCCAATCTTGTCAAGGGCATCATTTACCTTTTCAGGATCTCCCACATTGCTTTTTGCTATGTTTGTATATCCGACTATGGCATTCATTGGAGTCCGGATATCATGTGACATGTTGGCAAGAAAATCGTTTCTGGCGCTTGTCCTTGCATCGGCCATGCTCCTCTGATACTCAGCCTCCCGCTTCATCTGCGCGTCAATGTTGTTTGTTCCTATAATCAGCTGTTTTCCGTGCCTGTCATCCTGAAGGATCGCTTTCATGCTTACAAATATGGGAATCCCGTCAAGCATCAGACGGTACTTCATTGTAAAATGTCCGTCCCTTTCAAGGATGGCCATGATCTTTTCCTTGGTAAAGATTGAAAGGAACCTGTCCCGGTCTTCTTCAAAGAGTAGGCGGGACATGTTTTTTCTGCTTGTTCCGAAAAAGTCATTACCTGATTTTTCCACACCAAGCTTGTAATAATCCTTATCAGCACTGTATTCGACAAATCTGTCTGTTTCAGGATCCACAACATATATGCTGAAATAGTCTCCTGCTAGAGCCTGTGCCACTTTCTGATAAGTAACGCTTGCGCTGTGAACCTCTTCGTATGCCTGGCTTGCGCGCATCAGCTCATCAACGCTGCTTATGCCTATCACCGCATGTCTTGCTTCCTGTTCTATCATGCGCGTGATCTTCATGTATACATAGACCGGTTCATTCCGGAACATCATCCTGAATGTAATTCCGAATGTTCCGTTTGTATCCAGGGCTTTAATTATTTTTTCTTTATCAAATGACTCAAGGAAGCGCTCCTGATCATCCTGATGGATTATGGTCTCGAACCGTTTTCTGGCAAAACCTATGAAATCATCGCCCTCGTAAGGAAGACCCAGCGAGCGGTACATGGGAGATGAACTGTATTCTATGAATCTGTCATTTTCAACATTTACATAATAAATACAAAAATAGTCAGCTGAAAGCGCCTGCGCAATGCTTGACTGTGAAACTTTTAATACCTCGTCCTTCATTGGACTTTTCCTTTCAATTTTTTCGCAGGAGACTGTAGGCTTTTTCACGTGCCTTTGCGCTCTGTCTTGTCATGACAAATGTCAGTGCCAGGCTGACAAGATATTCAGGGACGTTTAAAAAGCCCCATTCACGCTGAAGTTTTCTTAATTTCCTGTACCAGTTCCAGTATTCCTTCCCGCCCCTTCGCTCAGCGAAAGTTTCGCCGATCCTTGCATCAACCAGAACGGCTCCCAGATTAGCAAGCTGATATCCTTTTGCCAGCATCCTGCTCCAGAGGTGATAATCCTCTAGCAGAGGGAAATGCTGATAATTTCCAACCGCAAGAACAGCTTCTTTTCTGAACATTACAGTCATGTGGTTCAGCGGGTTTCTTGTTTTTCCGTATCTGTATACTTTGTCAGGCATCTCCGGCATGTGTTTTTCGCGGATGATCTCCCCTTCTTTAATGAACTCGGCTATCGATCCGCCGCATGCGGCCACATCCGGATGAGCATTCATGAACTCAACCTGAAGCCTTAGTCTTTCGGGCCGGGCAATGTCATCTGTATCCATGCGCGCCACAAGTTCGCCCCGGCACTTTTCAAGGCCTTTGTTCAGAGCTGTACCCAGTCCCCGGTTTTCCTCAAGCCTTACAAGCACCAGAGGCACACATCCGGCAATCTCATGGCGGGATATCACATTTTCCTGCTCTTCGGTAATCGGCCCGTCACATACAAGCACCACTTCATCAGGTCTGTGTTCCTGGTTTGCAGTAATACTGTTAAGTGCTTTTTCAAACCAGTCGGGTTTTTCTTTTTTATAAAGGCTCATTAATACGGAGATCATCATTTTATCCAGCGTTTCTTAAATGACTTGTAAAGACCTGAGCCGAAAAGTTTAGCATAAAGTGCTGAAGCTCCCGGAATACGGTTCAGTTTCATCAGAGTCTGATATTTCTTTTCTGTAGCCTGAGCTATATCAGGAGCAGCTTCGAAAATAAACCGTCTGAATTCTGATGCCTTTTCTCTTCCTGCCTTCTTTTCCGGGCTTTTTACAAGGACTGCAGCATAGTAGCTGGTGACGACATTTCCTATCCTCCAGCCTGCAAAATTCCTTTGGGCATCATCCATGGCTGTTTCACTGTAATGGTTTATCAGATTCTTAAGAACCGCCAGCAGATGGCCTGATTTCTGTCCCTGATTGGCAAAATTCACGCTCTGAGTGCTGCTGCCGGTCTGATATTCATAGAAAAAACATGGGATCAGAAGAATGGTCCTTGCATGCATGAAGGGAAGGATCGCATACTCCTGGTCCTCAAAGAAAATGCCTTCACTCATTCTTATCCTGGCATGTCTGTAAAACTCTGTATTATACATGAGTCCATGGAACATCTGACAAGAAAGGATTTCCTCTTTCTGTTTGACGAATTCAGAAATCGGAAGCTCCTTTTTTTCTTTCCCTGCCCCGTAAGCCAGGGATACACCTGTTGCCATGTTTACAGTATGGAAGCCTGTGCTTACAATGTCCGCATTGCTTGTTTCAAGCGTATCCAATATTTCTCTTAAATTTTCCGTGAGGATCCAGTCATCAGAATCAATGACTTTATAATATCTTCCGTTTGCAGCATCAATTCCGGCATTGATCCCGGAACCATGCCCGCCGTTTTCCTTATCTAAGACTTTGAAACCATCCGGGTACCGCGCAGCCCATTCTTTTGCTACTTCAAGGGTATTATCCGTAGAGCCATCATTTACGATGATGACCTCAAGCCTGGGATCCATGGTCCCGTCTTTATAGATATATGATTGGAGTCCCCGGCTTATAAAAGCTGCAGAATTATATGACGGGACAGCTATGCTCAACTGCTTCATGTTTTACTTTGATCCTTTGCGTCCAAGAACAACTCCTACAGTCTTGATCAGGATCTTTAAATCAAGCCCCAGATTCCAGTTCCGGATATATTCATTGTCCAGACGGACGATCTCTTCAAAATCTGTTATGTTGCTTCGTCCGCTTACCTGCCACAATCCGGTGATACCGGGTTTAAATGACAGTCTGCTCTTATGATGAGCCTCATACTGTTTGAATTCATCCACTGTCGGAGGTCTGGTGCCGACCAGGCTCATATCGCCTTTGAATACATTCCAGAATTGGGGAAACTCGTCAAGCGACCAGTCTCTGATCCTATGACCGATGCCGGGAAGTATCCGGGGATCATCTTCCATTTTGAACATGAAGCCCTGCATCTCATTCTGAGCCATGAGTTCCTTTTTGCGTTCCTCCGCATCCATGTACATTGACCGGAATTTATAAATATAAAAGATCCTTCCGTTTTTACCCACTCTCTGCTGTTTGAACAGCGCCGGGCCCGGATCCTTCGCTTTTATCTGCGGTGCTATTATGATATAGAGGATTCCTGTAATGATCAGACCGAAGAAGCCTCCTATGATGTCGGCTACTCTCTTTATGTTGAGCTGAAGACCGGACGCGAAGTTGTTGGAGAAAGTCAGTACTGACCTTCCGGCCAGTTCACCGGTCATCGCATGAGGCAGTTCATATGGAAAATCAGAGAGGGAAAGGTGGACAACAACTCCGGCTTCAATAAGATATTCTGCAAGCGAGAGCCTCTCAGATTCATCATCGATCGCGATCAATACGGCATCCACCACATTTGCAAGCACATATTCTTTTATTTCGTTATATTCACATGCGATCCTTTCGCCGTCGTATGTTTCCTGCCGGTCTCCGTTTTTAAGTGCCAGTCCGCTCAGATAGAAATCGTTGAACTTCTGTTTCCTGAGCGAATCCAATATGCCGTCAATATGCGATGTTTCGGAGACAATGAGAAGATGCGGCCTGTTAGGGTTATTGTTATAGCGTTTTCTTACAATATTCTTATAGACGCATCTGAAAAACCATATCAGCAGGAATGCTGCCACGGCCACATAACCGAACATCAACCGGGGAAGTATCTCTGACTGTTTTGTAACATAAAGATACAGCAGGAATATGACCAGAGTGATGACTACCTGCAGCAGTGTATATATCATCTCAAGCCATTTATTTCTGTACAGGATGTTGTGGTATGCCCTTGTAAAAATGGCAACCAGAAGATAAATGACCAGAAGGATTATTCCGAAGCTCACAGGTGCTGTGCCGAGATAATCAACTGTTCTGAACCCGAATCTGATCACATAACCGATAATGTATGAAACTGCGAACAGAATAAGGTCAAGGATATAAAAATCGATATGCTTGCCGAATGCGGATGTTCTCTTATACATTTATCAAGCCTTTCATTAGTGTCTGAACACACATAGTTATTATATCATTCCATGCTGTTCTTCTCAAGTTTGGGAACTATGATCCTGAAGAGCACCGTATGCAGAAGAAAGAACCCCCCGGCAGCCGCACCTATAACTGCCCACATGCGTCCGGACAGGGATACAATATCAAACATCCCCGGAAAGATAAGGACCGCTCCTGCAGCTACCGCGATAACGAAAACCAGAAGTCCCCATTTCCACAGGTTCATCTTTCCTGAGATATTAAATATGACTATGAACCCGGCTATCAGGGCTGTAAATGTCGCTGCAGTCTGTATCTGCAAAATGCTTCCTCCAAGAGGTCCCCTGACAAGCAGAGTAACTGACAGTATGGCTATGACAGTCAGAACGCCGCTTGGCACTGCCATACTGAAAACGTTTCTCAGGAATGCCCTTTTGATCCTTCTTGCATTTGGCTCGAGCGCGAGGAAAAATGACGGCATGCCGATGGTCACTGCTCCGATGAGCGTTACCTGAATTGACTGGAAAGGATAAGCAAATGT
>SVDE01000097.1 GCA_015057955.1 Lachnospiraceae bacterium
GATCTGGATTCGTTTGTGGAGATAAGGGAAGAAGATCTTATAAAGATCTTCAATGTTAATCTGTTTGCGATCATGCGGGTTAACAGGGTTTTCCTCCCGCTGCTTGCAAAAGAAGGAACGATAGTGATCACTTCGAGTGAACTGGCCCCGCTCGATCCGCTCCCGTTTACAGGTATTTATGCTGTCACAAAGGCTGCGGTTGAGAAATATGCATATTCACTCAGAATGGAACTGCAGCTCCTCGGATACCATGTTTCCGTGATCCGCCCGGGAGCAGTGGACACACGGTTCTTAAAGATATCTACCGACAGATTAAAGGCTTTTTGTGACGGAACAAAAATGTATGCATTCAATGCAGTCAAGTTCAGGAATATTGTTGACAGAGCAGAGTCTGTCAGAGTAAAACCGGAAAAAGTCGCAGACAAAGCATATGCAGCTCTTACTTCAAAGAAACCTAAGTTTATTTATAAGCTCAACAGAAATATCTGGCTGCTAATGCTCAATGCTGTGCCCGACAGATTACAGACAAGGATGATTGGAAAGATCCTGCGATCATGAAAAACAACAGGTTGATTAAAAACATCATTTTGATCATTGTGGCGGTGATAACGGTCATATCATTGCTGTTTGCAGTCCCCATAAAAAGCCGGGCTGACTTTGGCGATTTTGGCGGTGATGATGATTATGGTTATGATTACGATTACGATGATTATGATTACGATTATGGCGATGACGACTATGATAACGATTACGACGATGACGACTATGATTATGACGATGATGACGATTACTACTATTACGGAGGAGACAGCTATAGCTCAGGCGGCGGGAGCAGTTCGGACTCGGCAGCCGGCTACCAGAGCGGCCAATCAAATACCTGGGATAATATAACAGGGGCCTTTTACATGCTCGTGTTCTATGGCGGGGCAGGTTTTCTGATAGTGTTATTTATCGTAAAAAAGCTAAGACGAAGACGCAGGAATAACAGCAGACCGAACGTAAATGCAGGAGCTGCTCCTACGAGTTCATCTTCTTTACATACGATTGCTTCATATCTGAATGAAGATCCCGCATTTGACCAGGCCGCTTTTGAGGAAAAACTGTCAAATCTGTATGTTCAGATGCAAAACTGCTGGACCGCTAAGGATATTGAGCCGCTCCGCAACTATTTTACTGACGCCTACTATACACAGATGGACCGCCAGCTTGATCATTACAGACAGAATGGTCAGACAAATGTTGTAGAGAACATAGCTGTCCTTGACGTACGACTGCTCGGATGGAGGAGGGAAGGCGGCGAGGACCATATAATTGCAGCAATAAAGACAAGGATCACAGATTATGTGATCAATGATGCGAATGGAGATATTGTAAAGGGAAGCATGACTGCAGAGAAATTCATGACATATGAATGGGACCTGTGCCGTACAACTGGAAAAGTAACCGGAAAATCTGAAGGAGTTTCAAGAGTGGTCTGTCCATCCTGCGGAGCTCCGGTGGACATAAATGTAAGTGCCAGGTGTGAATACTGCGGAACTGTGCTGAGATCAGATGACTTTGACTGGGCGATATGCAGGATCAGGGGTATATCCCAAAGGACAAATGTATGAAAAAGACAGTAATAACAATAATCGCAATAATGGCGGGGGTGATGAGCATGTCTGTTATGGCAGGATGTTTTAAGGAAAAACACAAACTCATCTTTGATGGGTACGGTTTTGAGTCAAAGCGGACAGAGTATGCCGCCGGCGAAAAAGTGACCGTGTATTATGACCTTATCGGAACTGACACGGATTACAGATTCACTATTGATGAAGATGTAAAAATGAAGCAGGATTTTGATAATAAGCATGGTTACATCTTTACATTTAAAATGCCTGATCATGATGTGACGATCTCGGTGGAATCACACAGTTCCATGATGTATGACCCGAATGCGAACCAGCCGGTTCCTGCAGATCCGGCAACTGATCCATTTGACGGGTCAAAGATAGTATTTGACTATTATGAGGCAGTGGTCGCTACTGTAGGCGGAGACGGCTATGACGAATTCGTTCTCTTTGAGAAAGATGGGGAAAACCTGTATCTTGCAAAGTATTCTAAATGGGAAGATGGTCCCGAACGCATGTATTACTGCGAGGTCCCAGGGGCCGTCTTTGATGACTGCATGGCAGTCGTTAAAAAGTACAAAATGGATAACTGGAAAGACGGCTTCGGCATGACAGGCAAAATGTATGTTGTGAAATACAAGGACGGGGACGAACTGAAACGCGTATCATCCGAGAATATGCCTGAAAATGGAGGAAGCGCTTTTGACGAGGTGAGTTCAGTTCTGTCATCAGTATGGAAAACATACGGAAAAGACGCATTCTGGGTATGTCCGGAATGCGGCAGCAGTAACAGTGGAGAGTACTGCAGCGAATGCGGCAGAAAGAAGCCCTGAATCAGTGGTTATCTTCCCAAAATGAATTGATCAGCGCTGAAAGCTGAGTGAATTCCCATATAGAATGATTAAATTGTGAGCGGACCCGGTCGATGGAGATCTTTTCATCGTCCGGGATCTTTCTTACCGGTTTTCCGTTTTCCCAGCCCATTCCGTGCCAGAAAGTGATAAATATTTCAATTCCGGACTTGTCAGGCAGATATCTGAACCAGTTGCCCTGCAGGCAGTAACGGGGATGGTTAAATCTGTCATACAGCGGCCAGGAAACACCACCGCCTCCGATCACTGCGATCAGCAGTGGATCTTTATATTCATAGTCAGGGCTGCCGGCCCAGCCTTCAGGACCGATCGGCACAAGAAAATTGATGAGTTCCATGCCAAGACCGACGTCTTCAACAGCTCCGGCGATATAATGGCGCATGTGCATGCCCGGATACCAGCATTTATAGAACAGATCTGCTTCAGGGATAAAATTATCAGTGAAATACTGTCTTTTTTCATCGGTCAGACCATCCAGTCTGATGCGGGCAATGGAAAATCCGATGCCATCATCAAAGAGCCCGTAACCGGACTTGATGTTGTCGATCTCTTCAGAATCCATGTGTTTTACAAATTCTTCAGGTTTGAACAGTCTGTCCTTTGGAAGGGGATTGTCAAACTGGGCAGCCTTCAGGTTTTCAACAGATGGCATTTTTAGCTGACGGTTATAGTATTTTGCAAACTTTGACTTTTTTTCTTCTTCTGTCAGTTCCGTTGTCAGAGAAGATACTTCCTTATCCCAGTCCCTGATATCGTAGAAAAGAGTGCCGCAGTTGCGTACTACCCATGCTAATCCATTTTGAAACATGTTCTTTAAGCTCCTTATTCAACAGGCTCGGGATCAAACATTTCAATACAGAACCCGAGCAGGTCCCTTGTGTCAAAGTATTCAAAGCTCGTGCCCAGTTTGGGGTCTACATCACCTTTCCATTCTGAACGTGCGCCTGCATCTTTCATTATAGCACGGAATCCGGCATTGTCATCCGTCTGGATCCCGAGATGGTGTATGCAGCCGTCGCCGTGTTTCCTCAAATGCTCGGCATATGTGCCTTTTTCATCCATGGGCTGTATGAGTTCGATCTCGAGGCCGTCTAAAACACATATCGCAACCCGGACATCAATGTCAGTCGGAACACCGAAGTACTTTGTATTGCTTGCGGGTGCACCAAGTCCTTTCTGCGTGTCGACAACGATATTAAAAGGTCCGATGCCGACTTTTTCAAAATTTTTGATCCTCTGCTCAAGGTCATAGGTCGCAATACCTACCTGAAGTATTTTTGTCAATTTAGCCATTATTTATACCTCTCATTTATTGGGTTTTAAAGATTATCCGCAAGCACCTGCTGCTTTAGGATGGCTCCCTTAAGCGCCTCGGGACTATGGTCACAGGTAAGGTGGACAAGAAAATGATCGTTTTCAAGTTCGATACCTGCTTTTTCAGCAAGGGCATCAACATCATTTACTCTCATGTCACCGACACAAATGGGAAGGCCGATCGCGCGTCCGAACTTCATGATCTGATCAATCTCTTCATCCGGATATTTCTCCAGAATGAGCTGGGTGATCAGTCCGATGAACACACGCTCACCATGCATGAAATCATGTCCGCCGGGAATGGTGCAGAGCCAGTCGCCAAAACCATGGGCACATGCACAGCCGGTGTTCAGGCCGCCTATGCTGGACAGAAAGCAGTTGGCTTCTATGACTTTTTCAAGTTCGGGAGTCACAGTATTGGATTTAACAGCTTCATATGCAGCCAGACCATCCTTCATGACAATGGATCTGCAGAGGTTTGCAAGCATGAGCGCGGTTTCAGTAATAGCAGGTTTAAGCTCAGGGTTATTGTAGCAGGCAAAGCCTTCATACCAGGTGGTCATGGCATCACCCATTCCTGCAGCTATCAGACGCTCAGGTGCGTTTGCAATGACCTTGGAGTCTACCATTACCACATCAGGGCATCTGTAATGTGCATAATCGGAGATTATCCTACTGCCGTCTTCAGAGTAGATGATCGATGCAAATGTGCAGGGCGAGTCAGATGACGCGGTGGTCGGTATCATGATCAGGGGGAGGTTACGCCTGAAAGCGATCAGCTTGGCAATGTCCATGCAGCTGCCTCCGCCGAGGGCACAGATGACTTCAGCTTCGTTGATCTCGGGAAGTGCTTCGACCCTGGCAACTTCCGCTTCGCTGCAGATCTTTCCGCAAACAACAAATGAGTATTCGCAGTCAGTGCCGCTGAAACTTGCCTCAACTGCGTCTTTTGACACGCTGAGGGCAGTCCTTCCGCCGATAAATACAAAGCGTTTTCCATAATTGCGGGCAATGGAAACGAAGTCATTCAGAATGTCGCTGCCGATGTAAAAAGCTCCGGGAAAAAGTATTTTTTTCATTGTTGCACCTCCCAATATTATCATTCCGGTTTCTTATTGATTTCTTGCAATTATCCTGCCAATTAAACCGCATATATGATAAAATACCAAACAAAGGGGGCTATGAAATGGAAAACAAAAATGTGATCATTTTTGAAGCTGATGAGATACGTCCGCAGGACAATCCTGTGACAAAACCAATAACCGGTACACTGTTTGAACAGGTATTGCTGGATGATCCGGATACCGGCATGACAGCTGCAAAGATCATATATCCAGCAGGTTTCAATGTACCTCTTCATACACATCATTGCGGACATGGTTATTACATTTTAAAAGGGACTCTGATCACAAGTGAGGGCAATTACGGTCCGGGAAGTTTCGTGTGGTTCAAGGAAGGTGCGCAGATGGTGCACGGCGCAGGTGACGAACCTGTTGAAGCTTTCGTTTTTGCCAACAAGCCGTTTGATCTTACATTTGTTTCAGACGATAACAAATAATATAAAGGGGATATTAAACAATGCAGCTTGTAATGAGATGTGATGACTTCGGTTATACACCGGTGTTCAATCTGGGTCTGAAGAAAGTCTTGGAGCATGGGATATGCACCCATGTAGAACTCATGAGCGATACTCCGGGAAATATCGATGCCATGGAGACCATGAGCAAGTATCCGTGGATCTCTGTCGGATGGCATCAGCATTTCAGGGGCAAGCCGGTACTTCCTGTTGAGCAGGTCCCTTCGCTGGTAAATGAAAAAGGACAGTTCAAATTCCGTGAAGTATGGACAAAGGAGACATTCAACGAGGAAGCCAGGAGAAAAAAGTTTGAGGGTGTTGACTACGGTGAGATGGTAGCAGAACTGCGTGCGGAACTTGATCTCTTTTTAAAGCATATGGGGAGAGTTCCGGACATGGCAGGCGCCAGACCGGGAAACGTTGCAGGAGACGCGACCATACAGGTGTGTGAAGAATACGGCATACCTTACCAGTGCTCAAGGCGGGTCGGACCGGACGGACGTATCAGTGAACCTTTGGAAAAATGGAAACATGTCAAGATGACAACGATCCATCAGCCGGGGCATCCTGTGTATCTGGTGCGGACAAATGAAGACAGCTACATCCGTAACTGCACGTATGACCCGCTGACTTATGTTCTCAACGATGAACAGCATGTACTGGATCTGGAATGCGGCTGCATGGCCTGGCATCCGGGATTCTATGATGACTATATGTTTGAAGATGCCACCTATTTCTTTGACGGTGATAAACGCTACTTTGAACCGTCACCACTTGTAGACTGCGCCATGCTCTGTGATCCCAGGCTCCGCCAGTGGATAAAGGATAACAAGGTCGAGCTGATCTCGGCTGCTGATGCTATCCACGGAACCAGGAATTATCAGAATCATCTGCGCAGCATCGGAAGTGATCTTTACATCGGAAATATACTTGCATAAGGGATAAGGATCTGGGGGTTATGGTATTTTATATTATTATTCTTATCGTTGGTGCGGCTCTTTTAGCCTGGATGCTCTATGTCAAATCATATAAAGAATCTGTAAGGACAGTGTTCATCAAGACAGGTGTCTCATCCTGTTTTATGCTCACTGCAGTTGTTTGTACGAGCATCAGAGCATCTTCAGGAGCGGGGTACAGTCTGTTTCAGTATTTTGTTGTTCCAGGATTGTTATTCGGACTTCTGGGTGATGTATGGCTCGGGCTTAAGAATTCCCAGGGGAAAGAGCAGGGTTCATTTACTCTTGCCGGATTTATTTCCTTCCTGATCGGACATCTGTTCTACATTGTCGGCATGAGTTTCTGCTATGGCAGCGGCAATCCGCTGTATATCATCGTGCCGATCCTTGTCGGAATATGTCTTGGATTCATTATGGGGTTTGGCGAAAAACTGATGAAGGTGCGTTTCGGAAATTACCGGACCATAGTCATAATATACGGATGTGCGCTCGCAAGCATGACATTGCTTGCCCTCAGCCTGGCCATAAAAACCGGCTGGACAGTTAAAACACTTAACCTGATGTTCATCGGAGGCGTTCTTTTCCTGACATCTGACCTGATATTATGCCAGATGTATTTTGGAAAGGCAGATGAGAAAAGCGTGGTATTTACTGCCGCAAATCTGATAACATATTATGCTGCCATGTTCATTATCGCATCGAGCCTGATGTTTGCATGAAACTGGTACACATATTGCAACTGTATTTATAATTAAATTTTTTTAAGAATGGAGAAAAATTGGCTATGAACAGACTATCACATGAAGAACTGCGAAAGACTGCTGCAAAAGCCAGACTTGAGGCGGTGACCATGGTCTACCGTGCTGCGTCAGGTCATATTGGCGGCTCACTCTCAACAATGGATGCACTGGTCACGCTGTATTTTAATGTAATGAACATCGATCCGGAAAATCCCAAGTGGGAAGACCGCGACCGTTTTGTCATGTCAAAGGGACACTGCTCACCGGCACTTTATCCGGTACTTGCTCTCAGGGGATTTTTCCCGGTTGAAGACCTTGTGCAGTTCCGCCGCATAGATTCACACATGTCGGGCCATGTAGTAATGGATGTCAAAGGCGTTGACATGTCTACAGGCTCTCTCGGACAGGGAATCTCTACAGCAGTAGGAATGGCACTCGGCGCAAAAGCAGCAGGAAAGAATTTCCGAGTATATTCGATCCTGGGCGACGGAGAAGTTGATGAAGGACAGGTATGGGAGGCTGCAATGGCAGCAGCTAAATACGATCTCGATAACCTCTGCGCATTAGTAGATGTAAACGGACTCCAGATTGACGGAGCAACTGCTGACGTAATGCCTACCGAACCGCTTGACAAGAAGTTCGAGGCATTCAACTGGAACGTCATCAAATGCGACGGCCATGACTTCGGAGAACTAGAGGCAGCATTTGATGCAGCTGCTGCATGCAAAGGCAAACCCACTGTAATTCTCATGAAGACCGTAAAAGGAAAAGGTGTATCCTTCATGGAGAATCAGGCAGGATGGCACGGAAAAGCTCCGAATGATGAACAGTTTGAGATCGCAAAAGCGGAACTTGAAGCCGCTATAGGAAAGGAGGCGTAAACAGATGGCAGAGAAAATAGCAACCAGAAATGCATATGGTGATGCATTGGTAGAATTTGCAAATGATTATCCTGAACTGGTAGTATTTGATGCCGATCTGGCAGGCGCCACAATGTCCAAGACTTTCAAGGATGCATATCCGGAACGTTTCTATGACATGGGCATAGCCGAGGCAGACATGCAGGGCGTTGCCGCAGGCATGTCCACGGTTGGATTTAAGCCTTTTACAACTACATTCGCAATGTTCGCAACCGGAAGAACATGGGAGCAGGTACGCAACTCCATCTGCTATCCGCACTTAAATGTCAAGGTGATCGGATCGCACGGCGGACTTTCAGTCGGTGAAGACGGAGCAACTCATCAGTGTATCGAGGATTTTGCCCTGATGCGCGCTATCCCCGGAATGACTGTACTTTGCCCTTGCGATGCAAATGAGATGCGTCTTGCAGTTAAGG
The DNA here is from genome assembly GCA_015057955.1 of Lachnospiraceae bacterium. Taxonomy (GTDB): domain Bacteria; phylum Bacillota; class Clostridia; order Lachnospirales; family Lachnospiraceae; genus RGIG5612. The sequence continues at coordinate 8,405 of SVDE01000097.1, forward strand.
CACTCCTTGATTATGAAGGCCCGGCATACATGCGCCTTGGACGTCTTGCAGTTGAGAATGTTACAGATCAGCTTCCGGATTATAAGTTTGAACTGGGCAAAGGCTGCATTCTTAAAGAGGGAACGGATGTCACACTGATCGCAAACGGGCTTATGGTCCAGAGAGCTCTTAAGGCTGCTGAAATCCTTGCAGGAGAAGGCATCAGCGCGGAAGTGATCGACATGCACACTATCAAGCCTCTTGACGAGGCACTTGTTCTTGCATCTGCTAAGAAGACAGGCGCGGTCGTCGTTTCAGAAGAGCACACCATCATTGGCGGTCTCGGAAGCGCAGTTGCTGAATTCCTTGGCGGCACCTATCCTGTACCTGTTATCAGGCATGGAGTTAACGATGAGTTCGGACGCAGCGGAAAGGCTGAAGAAGTTCTGAGCCTTTACGGACTGACTGCTGAAGTCATGGCAGAGAAAGCTAAAGCAGCTATTGCAATGAAATAACCAGCAATAAAATGACTGAAAAAAAGGGAGCCGGTTTTACAAGCCAATGTCATTAAGTTAAGATGACAGTAACTGCGAGGCATTCCTAAAAATTAGTGGAGAGATCAAAAAAACAACTA
>SVDE01000098.1 GCA_015057955.1 Lachnospiraceae bacterium
TATCTTGCTGCAGAAATGAAGAAACATGTAAACAAGCCGGTAGCATGCGTGGGATCTCTTCAGGATCCTGCACAGATAGAAGAGATACTTGCCACGGGCCAGGCTGATCTCGTTGAGATCGCAAGGGGACTTGTTGCAGATCCCTACATGCCTAATAAGGCTCTTAAGGGAGAAGCGGATGATATAACACCGTGCCTCAGGTGCTATGAATGCTTTGGCGGCATAAGACCCCTTGAGATGATCAAATGCACTGTCAATCCTGTTCAGGGACAGCAGCTGCAGGATCTTGAAGGCACAAAGCCTGCGGACAGGGTCAAGAAGATCCTGGTTGCAGGAGGCGGGCCTGCCGGAATGGAGGCAGCGATAACTGCAGCAAAGCGCGGACACGATGTGACCATAGTCGAAAAGACTGAAAAGCTTGGCGGAAATCTGTATCCCGCAGGGTCTGCGTATTTCAAGAAGGACATTGCGGATCTTTGCGAAGTCCTGAAACGCCGAGTTGCAAAGGCCGGAGTCAAGGTCATATACAACACGGAAGCCAATCCGAAATTTGTAAGAGAATTTGCCCCTGATGCTCTGTTTGTAGCAATTGGCGCAAATGAGCTCAAACCCCCGATCCAGGGTATTGACGGACCAAACGTCATTATGGCGATCGATGCCGAACTCCATCCGGAGAAACTGGGTGAGCGTGTGGTCATAATGGGCGGCGGACTTGTAGGAACAGAGGCAGCAGTATCATTTGCCAGTGAAGGCCATAAGGTCAGCATCATAGAGATGAGGGATGATGTGGCGCTGGATGTCAATCCATATTACCGCGGAGGTCTGATGCCTCACGTATGGGAGAGCGCTGACATCTATGTGAACACTACGGTCAGGGCGGTTACCGAAGAAGGCGTCATGGCTGAAAATGCAGACGGGATATTTATCATCCCCGCGGATACAGTAGTGTGCGCTCTGGGATTCAGAGCACCGTATGCAGCAGTGGATGCACTGTGCGCAGAAGTTGATGAATCCTACATAATCGGAGACTGCAATAATGTCGGACAGATATACCATGCTATAAATGCAGGTTATTATGCAGCAAGAGAAATATAAATTTTATTAATAGAAAAAGGAGACTGATAACCATGAACCATGAAGAGATTAGGGTAACCGTACTTGAAGCTATCAAAGAAGCATACAAGACAGGACTTATCACAGGAACCAGCGGAAACATCGCAATGAGAAGCTCTGAGGACAGATCCATAATCGCAATTACCCCGAGCGGAATTGACTATGACGGCATGAAGCCTGAAGACATCGCGATCGTCCGCATGAACGAGGACGGAACAAATGACTGGATTGAAGGAAACTACAAACCTTCAAGCGAAGTTCCCATGCATACAGCTGTCATGAGAGCAAGACCTGACGTAAACGCAACAGTTCATACACACAGCAAATATGCAACTATCTGCGCAATGGGAAATGAGCCCCTTCTTCCCATCACACCTCCTCACTGCGAGTTTACACCTATCCAGGTAGTAAGGTTCATCCAGCCCGGCTCAAATGAAGTTGCCGGTGAAGTTGAGAAGGCTATCGGAGCAAAAGGCAGAGTATGTCTTATAAAGAATCATGGACTCTTCGCTTGCGGCAAGAACATGAAAGCAGCCATGCACGCAGCTCAGTATACAGAGGAAATGGGAGAGCTTACAGTTATCTCAAAGCAGCTCGGAAATTATGAGCCGATGCCTCAGGACGCAGTCGACATGATGCAGGCAATGATCGCAGCAGATCAGGCAGTATAATAAGGCAGTTTTAAAGGAGAGACAGATATGAAGAAGAAAATGGTAATGTGCACTTCGATCCCGGAGCCGGAACTGTCGAAGATCAAGGAATACTGCGACATTGACATTGCAGGCGAGCTTAAGCATGGCAGAGGAAACGCTGTTGAGGAAGTTACCCGCGAGGAGTGCAAGGGCTATGAGATCGTTGTACTGGGCGATGAATATGCAGGAGCTGATACTCTCAATGAGTGGATCGCATCAGGCATGAAGTTCATCGGTGTTGCAAAGGGCACACCTGTAACCGTTGACAACGAAACCCTTAAAGCAGCAGGCGTTCCGCTGACATATACACCGGGAAGAAATGCAGTTGCAGTTGCAGAATACTGCATCGGCCTCATGATCGCTGCCACCAGACAGCTGGCTCAGGCAGTCGCCGGCCTTCTGAAGGGTGACCATCTCGGAGATCCCGTTGATGATATCTACAATGTTCCCGATGTAAAGAACGTTGTATGGGGACCTCTTGATGAGAAACATCCGTATACCGATTACGGCATCGGATTCGAACTGTACGGAAAGAAGCTTGGCCTTGCAGGATTCGGCGCTATCGGACGTGAAGTTGCACAGCGCGCACTGGCATTCGGAATGGAGATCCTGGCATATGATCCCTATCTTCCCGCAGAAGTGATCGAGAAGACAGGCGCAAGGGCTGTTGATCTTGATACCATGCTCTCAGAGAGCGATATCGTCAGCATCCATCTTCCGGTTCTTGATTCCACCAGAAATATCGTAAACAAAGACTGGTTCAGCAAGATGAAGCCTACCGCTTATGTTATCAATACCGCAAGGGCAGCAGTCATTGACCAGAAAGACTTTGTAGAAGCTCTGGAGAACAAGACAATCGCCGGCGCAGGACTTGACGTTTACTGGCAGGAGCCGATCCCGGCAAATCATCCTCTTCTTAAGATGAAGAATGTAACCTGCTCACCTCACATGGCAGGACTTACAACGGATGTTGATGCATGGTCAGGAAGAAAGATGGCTCAGAATGTACTGGCTTATCTGGAAGGCAATGATCTTCCGTTTGTCTGGAAAAGATAAATAACAGATGATCTTAATAAAAGGGGCCGTCGCACTAAGAAAATAGTGCGGCGGCTTTTTCGCGCCTTGATTTATGCACAGGTCCTTTTTTATCAGTAATCCTTGTAGAACTCTTTTATCTCGTCAAGTGTTTTGAAATGCTTCAGAGTTTCGGGGTCGTATTTCCGGTGATAGATGATATTCTGAAGATAGAACAGCTCACGCATGTCTTCTTTTGTAAATGAGACCATGAAAACTATCCTGATCTTCAGTTTATTCCATATGATGCGGTGGTTCAGCGTCAGTACGGACATTCTGGTCTCGGCAGCCGGAGTTGTTGAAAACAGCAGCAGTACCGCAGGCGCAAATGCAAAAGTTGAAATGGACTCTCTCTTAAGGATACTGAACATATGCTCCTGTTCAAAAATTCCGTTTTCAAGGAAATCTTTGCACATGTATTCGACAATGCTGTACTGCGATGTAAACGATCCTTTTTCATGTACAAATGCATTGTCCAGGAGCGAGCTGATCGTATGGATCTTTTTCGGATACAGATCCTGTATCTTCAGGTTCCTTATCTCGGTCAGGATATCAAAACTGTTATCCCGTGAAAGGTAAGGGGAAATGCTGATGATCTTTTTGTCATATCCGGCAGGATACTTGTTTTCAACTGTGGAAAGAAGCAGCCTGACATCGGAAAAATCATAATAGTCTTTATGGTGTACGGGAATGATATCTTTTACGTTCAGATATCCTCCAAACATGTTCTGAAGTGAAAGCTTAAGAGACCACATGGTCTGTTCGCCCATATGGCAGAGGACAACAGTGTTGAACCGCGCTTCCGGATGCCTTGAAAAATGATTAAAAAATGCACCGTAAACTGCCATGGTGAGGTACAGCAGGTCGTTTTCAGTTATCCGGCATTCTTTTTCGGCTATCTTATGGAAGAGGAGAGCCACATCATGTTCCACAAACAGATGATTCTTTATGTTTGACGGAGTATCCTTCACTGTCAGATCCTTCATCGGCTTGAACAGCTGGGAGATAAAGCTGAGAAGTCTCTGATAGAAATCCGCATCATCCTTCAGATTTATGGCAAATGTATCGTATATCCGCTGCAGATATCTGTCCGCGATGTCTTTATACTTATCCATGATGCCGGAGTCTGAAATAAATGAAACATAAGTCGAACTTGATTCGGCAACTATCCGTTCTGCTTCATAGATCTCTTCATCAGGGAAATGAAATCCAAGTTTATCTTCAAGAGCGGTAAACAACTCCCGGCAGGCATCAGATACTGCAGGGTTGTCGGACAGCGGTGACAGAGCTTCATTTAAAACGTGACCTTCAAGAAGCCTGTTATATGTTATGGTCAGGTAAATGACAAGGAATATGAGGTTATAGTCGCTAAGTATGATGCCAAAACGGAAAAGCGTCTTTCCGGCAACCGCGTTTATGATGCGGAAGGCGTCTGAATCGATGACATCACTTCCGTAATATGCATTTCCGGTACTGCTGTAATCCCAGTTGTCGCATAGAGTCTTGGTCAGTATAAAACGTTTTTTCCGTTCATTCTCCTCGAGAGCAATGGTGTCCTTTACGATCATTGTCTCGATATACGGAACATCCTGTACAAAGCGTTTTTTGAATGCGGCCAGATCTCCTGTGAGCGTGGAACTGCTGACAGCCAGAGTGTCTTCAAGATCGTACAGATCAAGAGGCTTATCAGTCGTGCAGAGCAGATGGGCAAGATAAAATATCCTGTCCGAGCGGCTTAAGAATATATTTGCATCCTTAGTAAGGGTCTTAAGAAGACCGGGATTTTCAGCATTCAGGATAAAGCCTTTGCTCTTGATGGAATCTATGTGTATGCCTTCGCCTGAAAGCGCGAAATTGATGTCGCTGATATCTGCCCGGACTGTCTTTGACGAAACATTCAGGCTGCCTGCGATCTCTTCGCTTGTCATACAGGTTGTACGGTTCCTAAGCAGCCGGAGGATCTTATGTTGTCTGAGAGATAACTGTTCTTTCATCGTAAAACCTATCATTCGATAATAAAAAGCCAACAGTTTTTAAAAATATTATCACAGCTGCAATGATGCCGCAATAGTACGGATTAAATGCAGGAACATCAAAAAACGCATAGTATTATCAGAAGAAAATGTGTATAATCTTAAAAAAGCATTTTCGGGAGGACATTATGGCAATTTTGATCAACAGGCCGGACGACATGGTGCGTATCACAACACCTGAACTGGCAAATGCATATATCGAGGAGCAGATCGCTTCCATTAAGGAGCAGGTAGGCGATAAAAAGGTCCTGCTTGCTTTATCAGGCGGAGTTGACTCATCTGTCTGCGCAGCACTCCTTATCAAGGCTATCGGCGATCAGCTCGTATGCGTTCATGTAAACCATGGACTTTTAAGAAAGGGCGAGCCTGAAGAAGTCATCAGAGTATTCAGGGAGGAACTTGGAGCCAACCTTATCTATGTTGACGCTGTAGACCGATTCCTCGACAAACTCGCAGGCGTTGACGATCCTGAGGAAAAGAGACACATAATCGGCGGAGAGTTCATTGAGGTATTCGCTGAAGAAGCAAGAAAGCTTGACGGCATTGAGTTCCTCGGACAGGGAACCATCTGGCCTGACATCCTTGAGAGCGAAGCCGGCATCAAGGCTCATCACAATGCAGGAGGTCTTCCTGAGGATCTTCAGTTTGAACTTGTTGAACCCGTCCGCATCCTGTATAAGGACGAAGTCCGTGTGGTAGGAAAGGAACTTGGCCTGCCTGATTCCATGGTATACCGTCAGCCGTTCCCGGGCCCCGGCCTGGGCGTTCGCTGTCCCGGTGCTATCACCCGTGACCGCCTCGAGGCTGTACGCGAGTCAGATGCGATCCTTAGGGAAGAGTTCGCAAAGAACGGACTTGAGGGCAAGGTATGGCAGTACTTCACAGTGGTTCCGGATTTCAAGTCGACCGGTATCACAGACGGCAAGAGAACATTTGCATGGCCGTGCATCATCCGTGCGATCAATACAGTTGACGTAGTGGAAGTTACGGTAGAGCATCTTCCGGCTGAACTGATCGACCATCTGGTACAAAGGATAACTACCGAAGTTCCGGGCATCAACCGTGTCCTGTTCGATTACACACCGAAGCCCCCTGCTACGGTAGAGTACGAATAAAAAAAACGAAAAAAAGATCCGCCACCAGAGCGGATTCCAAGCAAATTTGCTTAAGTTTTGGCAACAAAATGGCAACATTTTGGCAGAAACGAGTCAAGCGGGCGATGCGCTTGCGCAATCGCACATTTGACGAGTGGAACCAACGAATGCGCAGCATGAGTTCGAAAAACTGAACGAATAATTTCTATTTTATTTCAATTAAAAAGACCTTACTGATTTTTGTATGTCAGTAAGGTCTTTCTGTTTGCATTTCCAATAATCATCACAAGGAATCATCCAGATCGGTCTTTACCCAGCCAGGCGTATTTGCCGGGTAATTATAGCGCCAGCTATCGTAGTCGTCTTTGGTGATCTTTTCATCATGAACCTTTTGAGCCATATCTGCCCATATTTTGACCATGTCGAACATCGCAAGATAACAGCTATGTTCGCGGTCAAGACGGATGCAGTATTCGCCATCAATAACGCCTGCTTTGAAACCATACATATCCTCCAGTGCAAAGAGCGTATGCATAAGGCCTACATATGTATCGATCTCCGGAACATTGATCGCATATGGGCTGACATCAAGAACAGAAGCCATCTGCTTTACCAGATCTTCCTTTGGGGTGCGGGATTCATTTTCATATTGGGCAATACGGACTTCAGTGGTTTTACCCTGAAAACCCAGAAGCTCGCCAAGCTGTTTCTGCAGCAGACGCTTCCGGGTGCGGAATAAGCGGATACGTTTTCCAAATGCCATGTTAATTACCTCCCTCGGCTTGTTGCCGGACTTAAACAAATTTGTTGAACTGAGTATATATTAGCAACCCTGGATATAAAAATCAAGACTTAAATTAAAAAAGTTAACTTATTGCTTGACTTAAACAAAACAAGTTATATAATTATAGTAACTTAACTCGACGGAGTTAAGTTAACGCACATTGACAACTGAATATGCAGCAACCAGTTACAGATAATGATACTTCCGTCTAGTCACAGTTCGTGCTATAGAAGCCAGACGTGGTCAGGGAATAGTCGCAAGCAATGAGGGCGGCCGGAGAGGCACTCCGGTGGTTCGAACCCAATGATGTTGATCCTGCAGGATCAAATGGCTGGAAGCTCCCTTGCCAGGGATGTCGGGGACAAGTATGGCAGTAAAAAGTATAAAAATTAAAAACGAGAGGAGGGACAACTATGTCCGAAATGAAATTTTACAACGCAGATGATGTCGCAGAGATCATGCAGATATCAAAAGCAAAAGCCTATGAGATCATCAGGGAACTCAACGGCGAAATGGAAAAAATGGGTTATCTGACCGTAAAAGGACGGGTCAATTCCACATTTTTTCATAAAAAAACCGATTATCAGGAGGTGGTAAAAGAAAATGCCGGTTTATAAAAACAATAAAAACGGGACATGGATGGTGATTTTCCGTTATGAGGATTTTACCGGAGAAAAAAAGCAAACAACCAAAAGAGGATTTAAAACCAGAAGGGAAGCCGTGGACTGGGAACACGAAGCGATGCTGAAAGTCCAGGCAAAACTGGATATGTCTTTTGAAAGTTTCTGGGAAATCTACAAAGCGGAAAAACAGGGCCGGGTGAAGGAAAGCACATGGGATGCCAAGGAGCATATCGTTAGGACAAAGATCCTGCCGTATTTTGGGAAACGCAAGATCGATGAAATCAAAGCGAGAGATGTTATCGCCTGGCAGAATGAGCTTATGAAGCATAAGAACAAACAGGGAAAGCCATATTCTCCGGATTATCTGAGGACGATCCATTCGCAGCTTACGGCAATATTCAACCATGCTGTCAATTATTATCATCTTCCTTCGAATCCGGCAAGACAGGCAGGAACGATGGGGAAAGAAATTCCGAAGGAAATGAAATTCTGGACCATGGAGGAATACCTGAGGTTCGCGGAAGCGATCATGGATAAACCGTTAGCATATTATGCTTTTGAAGTTCTGTACTGGACAGGCATAAGGGAAGGAGAACTACTTGCACTGACGCCGGAAGATTTTGATCTTGAAAAAAAGACGCTGAGGATCAACAAGACCTATCACCGGAAAGATGGAAAGGATATTGTAACGGATCCTAAGACGAAAAAAAGCAACCGGACCATAAAGATCCCGGATTTCCTCTGCGAAGAGATCAGGGATTATCTGAATATGCTTTATGAACCATCGCAGGATCAGCGCTTGTTTCCGGTGACCAAATACTTTTTGGCTCATGAAATGGAAAGAGGCTGCAAAGCCTGTGGAAATGAAAAAATCCGGATCCATGATCTGAGACACAGTCATATTTCGCTTCTGATTGATATTGGATATTCCGCACTTGCGATCGGCGAAAGGGTTGGTCATGAAACGGAGAAGATCACAAACCGCTATGCGCATCTCTTTCCGACAGTGCAAAGCGAGATGGTAAATGATTTGGAAGAATTAAGAAAGGAAAAGGTGAAGTAAATGGAAAAAAGGTTAGATGCAAAAGGCAGGTGGCGAAACCGGACGGTCGCATTCCGGGCTTCTGATGAAGAATGGGACCTCATAACCACTCTTGTCAAGATCAGCGGACTTTCAAAAAGGGAGTACATCATGAGGAAACTGACAGACCGCGAGATCGTAGTGCAGGGAAATCCGAAAGTCTATAAGGCTTTAAAAGATCAGATGGCGATCATCCTGGAGGAACTGCGAAGGCTGGAACGATGTAGTCCGAAAAATGATGAACTGCTGATCACGATCCAGCAAGTCGCTATAACTATGAAAGGAATGAAGGGAGATGATAAGGATGACAGATAAAAAACAAGTGCCCGCTCCGGAACTATCTGTTGGCGCAGATAAGGAGCAGACACAACCTGTTAACACAGAAATTATAGCAACTGCAGACGCCGGATTCAACAACGAATTTTATGCCGGACTAAGGACTTTTACACTGGATGAGGCCCTGGACAGCTACTTTGA
>SVDE01000099.1 GCA_015057955.1 Lachnospiraceae bacterium
CCCAGATGGCTGCAGACAGGATACGCAGCGATTTATCCACATCAATAGCATTTTATGACAAGGTGCTGCATGATGCCCAGCTGCATTCCGAACAGCTGCTGGAAGATTTTCAAAGAGGCATAGACAACAAAGAATTCCAAGTTTATTTCCAGCCTAAATTTGACATACGGACAAAGATCCCGGCACTTGACGGAGCAGAAGCGCTGGTCAGATGGATCCATCCTGAATTCGGCTTCATAAGTCCGGGTGAGTTCATCCCTCTGTTTGAAGAAAACGGACTGATCCGCCAGTTGGACAGATATGTCTGGGAAGAAGCAGGAAAGTGTATAAGAAAATGGAAAGATGAGTATGGACTGACCATACCTGTTTCAGTAAATGTCTCCCGTGTGGACATGTATGATCCGGAACTCATCAGCATACTTACCGGGATCGTAGAAAAGAACGGCCTCAATACCTGCGATCTGCTTCTGGAGATTACGGAATCCGCTTATACTGAAGATTCTGATCAGCTGATAGAAGTAACGTCCAAGCTGAGAAAAGCTGGCTTTATCATTGAAATGGACGATTTCGGCACAGGATATTCATCTCTGAACATGATAACTTCACTGCCGGTCGATGTACTTAAGATCGACATGATATTTATCAGAAATGCCTTCAGTGAACAGAAGAATGTACGCATGCTGGAGTTCATCATGGAGATTGCTGAGTATATTTCTGTTCCGGTTATAGCTGAAGGAGTGGAGACAGCCGTACAGGTCGAGGAACTTAAGAAACTTGGATGCGAGTTTGTTCAGGGCTACTACTTTTCAAAACCGCTTCCGGAGGCCGGATTTGTCCGTTTTATAGAAGAAAAGAAGAACAGTCTTATCGCTTCCGAAAGGGATGCCTCGGAAGATCTGATGATAGAGCAGAGAGCTCTCACCGCATTTCCTCCCGGATTTTATCAGAGCCTTTTCAGGGCCTTGGACAATAATTCTGTTCTCAGGAAGATGGATTTCAGAGGCAAATATGTGCCTGTAAGCTGTTCAAGGGAATTTGCAAAGATGATGGAGTGCACTCCTGAAGAATTCATAGAGACAGAACATGCAGCCCCGCATTGTACCATTTATGAAGAGGACAGGGAATCAGTTGAGTATTTTCTTGAACACGGAAAGACACGGGAAGGTCTTACACATTCCGTTATCCGCAAGAGAACCCTTAAGGGAAACATAATCTGGGTGGATGTTCACTATGCTTTCTTTGAAAACAAAGGGACAAAATACGCGTACTGTAACTATTACAATGTTACGGAGATGAAACTTAATGGAAATACTGCTGACAGATGATCTTAGGATAATGCTGATGGTTATAGCTCCCCTGTTGATGGAGCTGACCGGTCTGATATTCATTGTTCAGGTAGATCCCTACATCAATAAAAGGCATAGAAGGATTATGATGGTTGCTATCCTGCTGGTATTCAGCCTGATCGCTCAGCAGGTTTTCGAGAGTCTTACGATCATTTATTCGTTAGACCATATATACAGAGTCGTTGCAGCCATATACGGATATTCCGTAAGACCGATCATAATAGTTGTTTTCTGCCATATAGTCCTCCAGGACAGACGTTTTGTCCTTGCGTGGATACTGATCATCATAAATGTCGCTGTATATATTACAGCGCTGTTCTCGGATATTGCTTTTTCGATCAGTGAAGAGGGACATTTCCAGAGAGGACCGCTTGGGTTTACCTGTATGGTGGTCAGCATTATCCTTCTTATCTATCTATATGTTATTTCTCTGCGGAGCAGGGATCTGCGAAGTGTAAAAAGAACAGAAGCATGGATACCAGTCGCAAATGTTCTTATAATCGGAGCCGCAGTAATTCTTGATTTTGGTAATTATTATGACATTTCATTCCTGACGATAGCTGTGGTCAACACATGTGTTTTCTTTTATATCTGGCTGCACCTTCAGTTTGTAAGGGAACACGAACAGATGCTTGAAGAACAGCAGCGGGTAAAGATAATGGTCTCCCAGATACAGCCGCATTTCCTTTACAATACTCTGTCAACGATCCAGGCACTTTGCCGCATAGATGCAGAGAAAGCATCTGAGATAACAGGCAAATTCGGTACATATTTAAGGAGAAATATTGATTCCCTCGAGACTGAGGATCTGGTTCCTGTCGAGACTGAGCTTGAGCATACAAGAGTCTACGCAGAGATAGAGATGGTTAGATTTCCGAACATCCATATTGAATATGATATAAAAGACACGGATTTTAAGCTTCCTTCGCTTACCATTCAGCCCATGGTCGAAAATGCGATAAGACACGGGGTGCGGATCAGAGAGAAAGGTGTGATAACTGTCAGTACTGCAAGAAGGCTGAGGTATCACGAGATAATCATTGCGGATAACGGGATCGGATTCACAAAAAAACAGGCAGCTGATGACAAAGGCTCTCATATAGGTATCAGCAATGTTACTGAGAGGATCGAGCGCATGTGCGGAGGCACTATTGAGATCGATACTCATGTGGGGGAGGGAACCACTGTGATCATCCATATCCCGTTTGATGCCGAAGAAAGACATAAAAGTATAATGAAAAGCGAAAACTGAGGTGAAACATGAAAGCGATTTGTGTAGATGACGAACCACTTGTCCTTCAGCTTACAGTAGAGTTGTGCGGGAAACTGCCGCTGTTGGATGAAATCAGAAGTTTTACCAGAGCGAAAGACGCGATAGAAAGCGTAAAAGCAGAACCTGCGCAGCTTGCGCTCCTTGATGTGGACATGCCCGGAACGAACGGGATAGAGTTAGCAATGGCGTTAAAGGAGATCTGTCCCGACATAAGGATCATATTTATCACAGGCTATCCGGAATATGCAGTGGAGGCTTTTGCCATACATGCTTCCGGATATCTGCTAAAGCCGATAAGCCAGGCCCAACTTGAAAAGGAAGTTGAACATGCGCTTGCAGGAGTTAGGACCAAAACAGCAGATCATATATTTGCCCGTACGTTCGGCAACTTCGATCTTTTTGTAGACGGAAAGGCTGTAAGCTTTGAGCGTACAAGGTCAAGAGAGCTGATGGCTTATCTTATTGACCGGCAGGGTGCACAGGTCAGCAGGAAGACAATCTTCAGCACAATGTGGGAAGATGCCATGTATGACCGGTCAATGCAGAAGCAGCTTGATGTCGTGATCAGGAGCCTTAAGTCTACTCTTGACGGATATGGCATATCTGAGATAGTTGAGATGCAGAACGGCATGCTGAGGGCAGTACCGGAGAAATTTGAGTGTGACCTGTACAGGTTTTTCGCCGGAGACGTTGATGCGATCAATTCATTCCGCGGTGAATATATGAGCGACTATTCCTGGGCAAACATTACCGAAGCATACATGGATCGTTTCAGAAAATAGATATAACTATTATTTTGTTGGACATTTGTTGGACACGATAATATATCATTTATGCAGATTTCTGCATAATTATGCCGAATACATGCTCCATCGTTTTCTGGATAAATTAAGTTTTAGGGTTTTACAATATGTTCAGCAGAAATAAAAAAGTAAGGTCCGAACAGGAGCGGACCGACAGGATAAAAAATATTTCATATACTCCGGGTGCCTTCATGGAAGAAGCAATGGCTTTTTTGAAGAAAAACATGGATGAGGATGTCTTTACTATGGTGATGAACAGCCAGGATGAAAAGGCTATTCCGTCTGTGCTTGCAAGGATCTATCTTAATGAAGATGACTGGCAGAAGTACATCTGGATAGAAAAACACGGAAGTTTAGAAGGATTTAAAATATAACGCTATCTTTGTCCCTTTTCCAAGCTCACTCTCCAAATCGATCTTTACATCCAGATACTGGGCAGCGTGTTTGACAATGGAAAGCCCGAGGCCGGTACCTCCAATCTCCTTTGAATGGCTTTTATCAACTCGGTAGAAACGCTCGAAAACACGTTTTTGGTTTTCTTTTGAGATACCTATGCCGTTATCCTCAACAATGAGCTTAACCCCTTCCGGAGAATCTGATATATTCACATCGACCCAGCCGCCGGGACGGTTATATTTGATCGCGTTGTCGCAAAGGTTGTAGACCATCTCGTGGATAATGCGGTAGACTCCTGTGACTTTTGCGCTTTCACCGGAACGGCTTATAGAGACACGTCCCTGCTGGGCGATATTCTTTAAACTGTCAACCACACTGCCTGAAAGTTCATAAAGATCGATCGTCTCTGCCTCGGGCATCGGGGCATTTTCATCCAGCTGAGACAGCCTGATGATATCGTTGATCAGTGAGATAAGCCGCTGTGATTCATTATAAATGTCAGTTGAGAACTCTTTGACCTTATCATCCGAAACAGCGCCTGCGGCCATGAGCTCAGCAAAACCTGAAATGGAAGTGAGAGGTGTCTTGAGTTCATGGGAAACATTTGCCGTGAACTCCCTGCGCATCTGTTCCCTGCTTGCAGCTTCATCCTGTATGGTCATTTTCTGCTCGCTGATCTTCTCAAGAAGGGGAGAGAGCTCGGGGTATGCAAGGGATTCCGGGTGATCGAGGTCAATATTGTTGATGGGCTGCACAATCTGCTTCGCAGCTCTGTAGGCCAGAAGACCTGAGATGATAAGGACTATTACGATGATCCAGAAGACCGGACTGACCGCTATAATGGCACTGCGCACAGCGCTCATGGGTCTGCTAAGGCGCAGGATGGTACCGTCAGAACACTTGAGAGCATAATACATCGTGGATTTCCCGGTATGGTCAGACTTACGTATGCAATTTCCGGAACCCTCCGAAAGCGCGGAGATAACCTCCGGGCTGTCTATTTCATTTGGAGCAGGAAGAGGTTCCCTGGTATCAAGCAGAACTTCACCTGTCGGATCGATCCACGTTATTCGGTCACTGCTGCCAAGGCTCTCTAGATAATCACTGCCTGACATCATGAGACCGCGCTCGGCATATCGCGCTTCCTGCTCGAGGGAAGAGAGAGTTTCATCCTTCGCTCTGGAATACTGCACTCCGAAAAACAGCAGCGCGCAGAGGATCAGAACGGTTATTCCGACAAGAAGAGTATTGATAAATATGGTTTTAGTCATCTGCTTTTCCAGTAAGTCTGTATCCTACACTGCGGATGGTTTCTATGAGTTCGCCGGCATCACCCAGCTTGGACCGCAGAGTCCTTATATGTACGTCCAGGGTGCGGTTTTCCCTTTCGGTTCCTAACCCCCAGACCTTTTCGAGGAGCATCTCCCTTGGAAGCACATGCCCATGGTTTTCAGCAAGGAGATTCAGAAGCTGGAATTCCTTGTAAGTCAGACGAACTTCGTTCCCGTTTACGATGACTTCATGACGGTCGGGAGATATCTTAAGTACGCCAAAGTCATATCCGGAAACATCCGGCCTGTGCTCACTGCGCCTGAGCACCGCCCTTATGCGCGCTGTAAGCTCCATTATGCCAAATGGTTTGGAGATATAGTCGTCGGCACCGTTGTCCAGTCCTTCGACACGGTCAAATTCTGTATTTTTCGCGGTGAGCATTATTACCGGGAGGGCCGAGTCGGTATCACGGATCTTCTTAAGGATGCTGATGCCGTCTTCTTCAGGCAACATTATGTCAAGGAGGATCAGATCAGGACGCTTTTTTTCCATTGCGGTCCAGAACAGGGACGGAAGCTCAAAACCTTCAGCTTCAAAACCCTGGTTTTCCAGTGCATATATGACAAGCTTGCGTATGCTGTCATCATCTTCAAGCAGATAGATCAACTGTGTATTCCTCCAAACAGGCCTTATTTAAGATATTGTATCATCTGCGGGAACAGAACGCAGAGAAAATCTTTCTCTGTACATGTCGTAAGTCTGTTCGAAGTCAGGTGTACGTTTATCTTTTATCCGCTCCAGATATTCGTGAGTTGCAAATGCTCCGTCACGGAGTTCGATGATCGCAACAGCTATGTTTGAGCAGTGATCTGATATACGCTCAAAGTTGATCAGAAGATCGTTGAATACAAATCCGCCTGTAACGGAGCAGATCCCCTTCTGAAGCCTTTCAACGTGACGCATTTTCAATTCGTCACACAGGTCGTCTATCACTTCCTCGAGAGGCTCGACTTTGGTCGCCAGAGAGAAGTCTTCATTGATGAATGCTTCGATCGTATTTGACAATATCTCTGAGATGGCAGCATTCATGATCTTAAACTCTTCAATAGCATGCGGGGTGAAAGAAAGCTGTTTATCATGCATTTCCTGAGCGCCTTCAGCTATGTTTTTAGCATGGTCAGAAAGACGCTCAAAATCAGATAGGGTATGGAGAAAGACTGACGTATGACGGGCCTGCTGTTCATTTAGCTCACTGCTTGACAGTTTCATGAGATACGAACCCAGCGCATCTTCATATCGGTCTCCGATATCCTCCAGTTCATCTACCTTCTGGACGTTTTTGCCGTTGTAATCAAGAAGAAGACTGAAAGCGATCTGAATGGCTTCCTGTGCATGCTTTGCCATGTTATTTATGGCAGTGCGTGTCTGTTCAAGGGCGAGTGCGGGATGGGAGAGGAAGCGGTCTTCAAGGTTGACAATGGGAGTCTCTGTCTTGCCTTTATCGGGAATGATCATGGTTACCAGAGCTTCAATAAAACCGGTAAGCGGTGCCATGAGGAGGATCATTACCAGTCTCATGAGAGTATTCATCAAAGCAACGGAAACCGGATCCTGGATATTGGCGGTAAAGGGAAAGTGTATTATGGCATCAAGTATATAAAAAATCGCGGCGCAGAGGAGAACGCCGATCAGGGTAACGGCAAGATAACTGAATGCAGTACGCTTGCCTTTTGTGTTTGCTCCAAGGGATGACATGAGCACAGGAAGTGAGCCTCCGATCGAAATGCCCATGAGAAGCGGAAGTGTGGCGTTAAATGTGATCGCTCCCGTGAGGGACAGTGCCTGTATGATACCGACAGCTGCAGATGCGGACTGTAGGACTGCGCAAAATAACGTGCCGATCAGGATACCAAGGATGGGATTCGATACAGTTGTAAGAAGCCCTGTGAACCATTCCTGATGACCGAGGCCTTCAACGGAGCCGCTCATCGTGCTCATGCCGAACATCAGAACCGCAAAGCCCATCATTATATCGCCAATGTACTTGCGCTGAGGTTTCTTGCTGAACATGCGGAAAACGATACCGATAACTGCGACCAGTCCTGTAAGCGTTGAGGAGGAAAGGATATTTCCGATACCCGATGTGGAATCAATGTAGCTGAGGCAGATAACCCATCCTGTGATGCTCGTTCCGAGAATGGCGCCGATAATTACATATATTGCCTGCCGGACTTTCATCATGTTAGAGTTTACGAAACCGACAGCCATGACTGAGGTTGCCGATGATGACTGAATGACAGCTGTTACCGCGGTTCCGAGTAAAATGCCTTTAGCCGGTGTGCCGGAAAGACGGAAAAGTATGGGTTCGAGTTTATTGCCTGATACCTTTTTGAGACCGTCACCCATGAGGGTCATGCCAAAAAGGAAGAGCGCTATGCCGGACAGCAGGAGAATTATATCTTTAAAGTCCATTTTCCACTCCTTGGAATGTATTTTGAAAATATGATAACACGGGCATGTTAAATCGACATGCCCGTTTAAGTTAAATATATGTAAAGTCGAGTCAATATTTCAGCTGCGGACGGTAGCCTTCAAATATCACAGCATCGTTAAGCGCCTGATCAACATCCGGTTTTCTGGATGTCCAGGCAAACAGCAGGGTGCCTTTTTTTCTTTTCGCAAGAACCCTTGCAGGCCTTTGGGTGTTTTCATATGCTATGAAATCAGGCTTGTTTAAAAACGAAAGTCTGCATCCTGCCATAAGCCAGGCAGAAAGCTTTGATACGGTATCGGGATACTTAACCAGAGGCTGAGCCAGCTGACCGCGGAAGACCTCAGGAGCATTGTCCTTGAACCATTTCACTATAAACGGGTGGAATGATTCTATGCAGTATACCCCGGTATAGCCTTTCAGTATTTCATATGTCTTTTCACAGAGCTCTTTATTTCGCTTCCCTGATTTCAGTTCAACTATGAGCGGACCGCCGCCATTGAAAACATCAAGAACCTCGGTAAAAAGCGGTATGCGCTCTTCTGTTCGAAGAAGGGACATTTCTTTGAGCTGCGCCAGAGAGAAGTCGCATACATTTCCATGAACAGAGCAGACGCGGTCAAGCGTATCATCATGAAAGACAACAACTTTGCCGTCTTTTGAAAGCTGAACGTCAAGCTCGGCACCGTATCCGGCTTCCCGGGCAGCACGAAAAGCAGCAAGAGAGTTCTCGGGGATGCCTGAGTCAATGTCATGCAGTCCCCTGTGGGCGAAATTTACATGGAAGAAATTATCTTTTTCAAACTGCAGAGTGCTTCGCATCAGTCATCTCCTCCAAGTGCTTCAAGACCCTTAGTATTCTCAACCTTTTTTGCCTTTATGTTCTTAACAAGAAGTGAGAATACTATGGCGCTCAGCGCGATCAGTATGGTCGAATATACAGGTAGCGCTCCCCAGGCTCCGGTCTTCATGAAAATGAAGCCAAGCAGTACAGGAGTAACAGTCTGGGCTGCCATGCTGGCCGCATAATAATATCCGGTGAACCTTCCGATCTTCTTTGCGGAACACAGTTCCACGACCATGGGGAAGGAGCAGTTGTGCACCAGTGCCATGCCGAAACCTTTAAGGATCCAGATCACATAGAGCAGGGCAGGAAAGGAAAATTCCCCGTTCGCACCGACAACATTTCCTGTAGGATGGACAAATATCATAATGAAGAGCGCGATAAATGTGATCATCAATCCCGAGGAAATGGTCCACTTTCTTCCTATCTTGTCAGCGATCAGACCGGCGATGGCAAAGCCGACAGCTGAAGCCAGACCGCCGACGATCGTCATGATCATGGTCGAGCTTGAAGCCGAGTTCATGTAATAAATGA
>SVDE01000100.1 GCA_015057955.1 Lachnospiraceae bacterium
TAGTTGTTTTTTTGATCTCTCCACTAATTTTTAGGAATGCCTCGCAGTTACTGTCATCTTAACTTAATGACATTGGCCACAATGCGGCAGCCCCTGAAAAAACATTTGCTATTACAGCTGAGGACCTGCGGGAACGAGTGCCTTGCCGGCTTCGTTTCCTTCGTATTTGACGAAGTTCTTGATGAACCTTTCCGCGAGGTCTTTTGCCTTTGCATCCCACTCTGAAGGATCAGCGTAGGTGTCTCTCGGATCGAGGATTGCAGGATCAACACCTGTAAGCTCTGTCGGAACCTCAAGGTTGAAGATCGGGATCTTCTTGGTCGGTGCTGTATTGATGTCGCCGTTAAGGATCGCGTCAATGATGCCTCTTGTATCCTTGATTGAGATCCTCTTGCCGGTGCCGTTCCATCCGGTATTTACAAGGTAAGCCTTTGCTCCGCTCTTTTCCATTCTCTTTACAAGTTCCTCGCCGTACTTTGTGGGAGGAAGCTCAAGGAATGCCTGTCCGAAGCATGCGGAGAATGTGGGAGTCGGCTCAACGATGCCGAGCTCTGTTCCTGCAAGCTTTGCTGTGAATCCTGACAGGAAGTAGTACTTCGTCTGATCAGGAGTAAGGATAGAAACCGGAGGAAGAACGCCAAATGCATCTGCCGAAAGGAAGATGACGCTCTTTGCTTCCGGAGCTGATGATATGGGCCTTACGATGTTCTTAATGTGGCTGATCGGATAAGATACCCTTGTGTTCTCTGTAACGCTCTTGTCAGCGAAATCGATCTTTCCATCAGCATCAACAGTAACGTTCTCAAGGAGAGCGTTTCTCTTGATCGCGTTGTAGATGTCGGGCTCAGCGTCTTTGTCGAGGTTGATGACTTTAGCGTAGCATCCGCCTTCGAAGTTGAATACGCCGTTGTCATCCCAGCCATGCTCATCGTCACCGATGAGAAGTCTCTTGGGATCTGTCGAAAGGGTAGTCTTGCCTGTTCCTGACAGACCGAAGAAGATGGCTGTGTTCTCGCCGTTCATGTCGGTATTTGCTGAGCAGTGCATTGAAGCAATGCCCTGGAGAGGCAAGTAGTAGTTCATCATTGAGAACATACCCTTCTTCATCTCACCGCCGTACCAGGTATTGATGATGACCTGTTCACGGCTTGTGATGTTGAAAGCGACACAGGTCTCGGACCTGATGCCAAGCTCTTCATAGTTGGGAACTGTAGCCTTGGAAGCGTTAAATATAACGAAGTCAGGCTCAAACTCTGCAAGTTCCTCATCAGTCGGGATGATGAACATGTTCTTAACGAAATGTGCCTGCCATGCGACTTCAACTATGAAACGGATAGACATGCGGGTATCCTTGTTAGCGCCGCAGAAAGCGTCCATGACGAAAAGCCTCTTGTTCGAGAGTTCCTTCAGGGCGATATCCTTGACCTTTGCCCAGGTTTCTTCGCTCATGGGGTGGTTGTCGTTAGGATACTCCTCGGTTGTCCACCAAACGGTATCCTTGGAATTCTCATCCATTACGATATATTTGTCTTTGGGAGAACGTCCGGTAAACTTGCCTGTCATTACGTTAACGGCATCGAGTTCAGTAAGCTGACCTGCATCATAACCTGTAAGGTCTGCCTTTGTCTCTTCCTCGAAAAGGAATTCAAAAGAAGGGTTGTATATGATCTCGGTAGTTCCGGTGATCCCATACTTAGTTAAATCGATATTGCTCATTGGTATATATTTTCCCTTTCTATATTTTTTACGTAGTAGATTATAATCAAGATGCCTATGACTGTCAAAAAAACTTATTTGTTAATGAACTCAGCCCATTTTTCCTTATCCGGTTCCATGAAAGGCGCCCTGATGAACCGGTCTTTCATGCTGAACGGAACGGTACAGTCAAATATCGTCTTGGTCGAGCATCCGATCTCGCGGATAGACTCATCGTATTCAGGATTTGAGCTCGGATCCAGCGGATGGCATCTGACACCAGGGATCGTTATGATGTCCTTGTCACCCTGGAATCTGGTGTTCATCGCCCAAAGCACGTCGTTAGGATCGAAAATGTCCACGTCCTCATCCACAAGTATTACATGCTTGAGCTCGGCAAATGCGGAAAATGCGAGCAGCGCTGCCTGCCTCTGCTTGCCCTCGTCCGTGCTGACCTTCTTCTTTACCTGGAGGATGGCCATGTACTTGCCGCCGCCTGCGCGGTGGGAGTAAACAGTCTGAACAAATCCCGGATAAGCCTTCTCAACCATTGCAAGTATCGAGCTTTCTGTCGGGATGCCTGCCATGTTAACATGCTCTTCGGACGGTCCTATGCAGGTCTGCATGATCGGATCCTTCCTATGTGTCACTGCCTTTACCTTGATGAGCCAGCAGACTGAGCTGGCTTTTCCGTTGTAACCCGGAAACTCCGGCATTGCGTAACCGGTATGGCTGTGCTGGTCTTCTGTCACACGCACGCCGGGCACGATCTCGCCTTCGATGACATATTCAGCATTTGCTATCGCGCACTCATTTATTGAAACGCATTTTTTGAGGACTACAGGCGTCTGTCTTAAAGCTCCCGCTATTGACAGCTCGTTGAATCCTAAAGGAGTTGTGGGAGGCTCAAAGCACGAGAGCACTTCTATTGCCGGATCCACTCCTATGGAAATGGATATCGGAAGGGGCTGTCCAAGCTCCTCTGCTCTTTCTGCCATCGCTCCGATGTGGCGCGATCCGGGCTGAAGGAAGATAGAAAGCTCATCCTTGCCCTGTATGCACATGCGGTGGATGGTTATGTCGGAAAGACCGGTATCCGGATGAGTGGCATAGCACATTCCGAGAGTTATATAAGGGCCTGCATCTACAGGAGTGTTTGTCGGTGCCGGGATCAGTTTATTGAGGTCAAAGTCGGGATCAGTTGCAAGATGCACCACCTCCTGGCACGGAGCATCTTCTTCGGTGACTACAGGCATGATCGGGTTCTGTGCGCACTCGCCGCAGAGTCTTCCGAGGTCTTCTTTTCTGCAGCCGAACAGGTCTGCTACTCTTGCCCTGCTAGCAAGGACTCCAATTGCCACTTTTGCGCCGGGATGGTCCTTAATGTTGTTAAATATCATCATCGGTCCGTCAACTGTTGTCGGGCGCTTGACCGTTCCGCCGGCTCCGACATAACGGTATACGCCTGAAAGTTCAGCAGCAAGGTCTGTCTCAATGTCAGTTTCCACAAGCTGGCCGGGTATCTGTCTCAGATGCTCAAGTGCGTCGCGAAGCGACAGTATTTCTGTACGATTGTTCATTTTCCCTCCTAAAAGTTTCAAGTTTTATTTCCGGACCAGTATTAGAGCTCCCCAGTCTTCTTTTACAATCTCATAGTCAGCGACAGTATTTAAGTCCTCAATATATTCCGCATAATCCTTATAAACATAGATGATATCCGGGATCTTCTGAGGATTGATCTCATAATATGCCAGAAGTCTGTCGCATGTATTCCGGCTTATCGTTCCGTCAAGTTCCATTATCCATCCTGAGATTGACGCGTTTTTCTTATCCGGACACTGCAGATAGAGGCTGTTCTGAGTGGACATGACTAGAAGATTCCCTTCACCCGGCATGATCTCTTCAATATATGCTGCAGCTTCATCCGCCATGTCCTGCTGTTTCTTGGCTTCAGGCGATATGAAAAGACCTTTTTCGATCCCCTCTTTTTCCTCAGTCTCAATAAGGTCATCCATGCTTCCCCAGAAAACTGTCCGGTATCTCATGTAGCCTACTGTTAAGATCTGACCGACACTCAGTATTACTGCGATGACGACTGCGGCATATCCGGCAGCATCTCTTCTGCTCCTCATGAAATCCCTGGCGCTGATGGCGATTATCATCATGCTCGGGACAACTGCAACAGCAGCCGCGGATGATATCGCGTAGTATTCCATGTTGGACGATGCATGGATGCAGAATGTGTACAGCATGCCGGGTATCCAGAATCCAAAGAACAGCTTCTTGGCAGACCCGCTTCTGTTAACCGCTGCGCAGACAGGCGCCATAAGAGTGATCGGATACATTACAAAATTGATGTAAGTCCCGTACCATACCATGAAAACTATTGCTACAACGGTAAATACCGTGGCAGCCGCTATATACATATGTGCTCTGTCTTTGGACTTTTTATCGATAAGGGCAAGAACAGCCAGCGCCAGAAGCAGTGCGTAACAAAGATCTGCTGCCTTACTGAGCTTTAAGACCGAACCGAAATATGTAATGATCATGGTGAAAAAGCCTTTTGATTCATGCGCTGTATCGTTCAGAATGTGAGGCATGGATGCCAGGATCTGCTCAAGACTTGCCCTTGAAAAGACAAATGCCGCAAATATAAACGCAAGTATGACTGCTCCGATCGTGTAGAATATCCAGCTCTTAATATTGAATACCGGGTCGGGTTCTGCTCCGTACTTTTTCCTCAGGATCGGAACAACGATGCAGGCTATCAGATAGATAACGAACGCTGCAATAAGATACGGGCAGCACAGAACGGCTGCTGCGAAAAGGAATCCTGCCAGGATCTCCTGTGCCCGCTTTCCCCGCTTTGCCGTGCACATGATAACAAGGGATGCCGTCAGAAAATCTATTCCCATGGAATTGTATGAAAGAGCCATAATCCCGAACGGAGCATACAGCAATAATGTAAGGCAGGATGCGGCAGCGCCGGTCCTGCATACAGGTCTGAGCCTTATGTAGACAAACGCGGAGACCAGCGTATGGATAATGGTATAGATGTATCTGAAATTCAGGCAGATTCTTTCAAAACCGCCTCCGAGCATCAGATATATCTTCATCACAGGATAAAGCAGGAATGCGGACATCTGGCTCAGGTGCCACTCTCCCGCAAACAGGGCGTCTCCCTGGCATAGCCTGTAAGGAGTCAGCAGATAGAAAACCTCATCCATGTTCGCATAGCCGTACCTGCATTTCCAGAGCAGGAATACACCGACCGTGCATCCGATCACAGTAAATGCTATGTCCCATATCCATTTGTTGTCTTTTTCAACTATCATCCCATCATCCTGAGCTTTTTTAACATATTACCACATTTGGATGCGCATGTTATCAAAAAAAACGACCTCAGCCATCCGAGATGATAACCAAAGCCGTTTAAGTGCGGATAACAGGAGTTGAACCTGCATGAGTGTTACCTCACATGGACCTGAACCATGCGCGTCTGCCTATTCCGCCATATCCGCATTTGTGCCGTAAATGCACTCAAGTATAGTAGCACGGCACTTTCCCAATGTCAAAGGTTTTTTCTTTAGTTTCAGCCATTTCCCGCCATCTGGAAATATAATCCGCGATCGAACTGACATTGTCCTGCCTGAGCATGTCGGTCATCACACCCTTTGCCCGGTCGGGATTCTGTACCTTCTCTTTAAGCAGTATTTTCGTTGTCGCGCCGGCCCCGAATGCGAAAATGCTCTGGACCTCCTCCATGATCATCACATTATATATGCACTCCCTGCCGGGTATTGCATAGCCGGTGTTCTCATGATTTCCTGCGATGCTCTTCTGCCTGTACATGTAATACGGATACATTCCCATCGTTTCAGCCCCTTTTGCTGCGGTATCTATCATTTCATCTATGACCCGGCTGTCAGTTTTAAGGCTGCCTAAAGCTGCCGCCCGCTTCACCGCAAGTGCGTGCACAGTCAGGTTTTCAGGTCTTAATACCGATATCCTGCTGATGGTATCCGCCATGTCTCTCGCCGTTTCGCCCGGGAGGCCTGCGATCACATCCATATTGATGTTGTCAAATCCAAGCTCCCTGGCAAGCTCAAATGCCTCCACGATCTGCCCGGTACTATGCCTTCTTCCGACAAGGTCCAGTGTTTTTTGCTGCATGCTCTGCGGATTTATCGAAAGCCGGCTGACCCCATATGACTTTGCCAGTTCGAGTTTTTCCTTTGTTATCGTATCCGGTCTTCCTGCCTCTAGCGTGTATTCAGCCGTCTTTTCTGCATGGTAGTTATCCCGGAGGCACCCTAAAAGTCTTTCCATCTGCTTTTCAGTCAGAACGGTCGGAGTGCCCCCTCCTATGTATATGCTGGTCAGGGACAGGTCTTTAAGCCATCCGGCAGCTTGAGCAAGTTCCCCTGTAAGTGCGTCAATATATTCATCCAGCCTGTCCTTCCATACGCTTAACAGGCCTGAGCTGAATGAACAGTAGCTGCATATGCTCGGGCAGATTGGTATTCCCACATAAATGCTGAACGAACCAAGGTCCCGATCTTTCCCTTGCAGTACGCTCCTGATGAGCCTGCGCTCCCGCACAGCTATGTCATAAGCTAAGCCCGCTTTTCTTTTGCCGACTCTTCTCTCTTTCCGGAAATGCTCAATAAACCCGCTGCGGCTTTGCTTATCCAGCTGCTCCATGGCAAGCTTGACAGGCCTTACGCCGGTCAGGACTCCCCAAGGGAGCTCTCTTCCGGTCAGTTTCTTTAATGTATCGTACAGGAGAATGTCAGTTTCATGCTTGTCAAGCTTATCCGCACTGCAGAGCAGTATCTGCTCATCTCTATAGACACAAAGATACTCCCTGCCTGACAGATCCTCTTGGGATCCCGGAGGGAGGCTGTTTTCCTGAGCCGCATCCTCATCCTGAAAGAAAGCTTTTATGATGTGGTATGCGCTGTACCTTATCGATTCCACATTGCTGAATATCCTGATCATCAGTCTATTCCTTTATGATGATGCCCTTTGATCCCAGATGGAAGTTCTCCCTTTCCGAGCATTGCGCGTATAACTTTTTCGCTCTCTCCCCGGTCTTCACAGGTAAGGTCAGCCATCACATTTTCCCATCTTCCGTCCGAAACAGCTTCCGGCATGCTCACAGGCGACTCTGTCAGTACCGATGTATATCCGTAGTCCTCATCCAGGGAAATGAACCTGTCATTCTTTGCAGATCGGAGCTTTGCAGCCTCTCCCTGCTCACCGTAATTTGCTACAAGGCTCTGGGCAGTCAGCATTACCCTTGCCCTTCCGTAAGCCTTGTATATCATCCGGCTGCCTCCCGGAAGCCTCTCAAGTTCTGCGTCGGTCAGTTCATCTGAAGCCATCATCCGTATACCAGGAAAATGTTCCCGGTAAAATCCTGCTGCTTCACTGTTATATGCATACAGAAATGAATCGCCTATGACCCCGCCTTCATATCCCTGTTCTTTCAGGATTCCAAGCTCATCAATGTTCTTAACGACATAGCCTTCAGCCCATGAAGCACGCTTCATGTCCTCCAGAAGTTCTCCTGATGTGTTCTCCCGTGCGATAAAGGGAAGGTCTGCGAAAACACGTGCCCCTGCTTTTTTAAGCAGGTCGGCAGTCTGAGGATCTGACTTTACAGGGCACAGCGCGAAAACCTCCGAAGATCCGTCCCATTCATTTTTCAGGACCTTCGCAAGTGCTGCTGCCTGCTCTTCTGTTCTGACTCTGATATATATCTGCGTCATTTTCTCCGATCTCTCTTTGAATGGCTTTCCTTAAAGGCGGCTACCGCTTCGCGTCTTAGAGAATTGAGCTCGCTCATCTGGACGAAAGCATTCTTATCCAGGCTGCAGCTGACGGAAAGAGCAACATTGCTGCCGCCTGTTTTATTCATTTTCCCGGTTATCACAGCTTCATCCGCCGGCCTGTTTGAAGCCTCCGTTACGACATTCCCTGAAACGCTGACGCATGTCCCGTCCTTCCATACGGTTATCGTCAGCGGGCTTCCGATTCTGGCTTCCACGAGCGCCATTGCTTCTATCTTTTTTTCGGGTTCAAGTATCTCTTTTTCTATGCTCTGAAGGAGCGCATTGTTTCTTGTGCGGAATACGCCCATTCCTTTCTTTATCCGCTTAAACTCCTTGCCGTTAAGTGACATGACCTGACCGGCGGGAAACGAAACGGAGCTGGTGAGCTCAACGCCGGCCCCTGCTTTCGGATCCGGCTCATCCGGCCTTATCTCCAGTACATCTCCGGCATTTACATCTTTTGTGAGCCTTACTTTTACTTTGGGAGGCTCTATGGCGGCCACAGTTCCTATTTTAAGGCCTGTGTGGTTCGGTCTTCTGTCAGCGAGCATGTGCCTGCCGTTCTGATCAAAATAATATCCTGTGCTGAATCCGCCTCTGTTATACACATCCCTAAGGCGGTCCGTAAGCTCCCCTATCACAGCCGTATCCCAGGCGCCTTCAAGATACATGTCAACGGCAGTTCTGTAAGCCGCGGTTACCTGCGCGACGTAAGCCGGGTTCTTCATCCGCCCCTCTATCTTAAAGGAGTCGATGCCCGCTTCTATCAGTTTGGGAAGATCCCCTATCATGCACATGTCCTTCATGCTCATGACATAGCCTTCCACCCTTGCGCCGGCGCATTTAAGGTCCCAGCACTGTCTGCAGGGCTGAGCGCATCTTCCGCGGTTTCCGCTCCTTCCGCCTATAAATGAACTTATGAGGCATTTTCCGGAATATGCGTAGCACATGGCGCCATGCACAAATGTCTCGATCTCAATGTCAGTTTTTTCTTTTATTGATCTTATCTCATCAAGCGACAGTTCTCTTGCCGGCACTATTCTTGTAAATCCGCAGCCCTTAAGGAATTTCGCTCCGGCAGATGAGGAAATGCTCATCTGGGTTGATGCGTGAAGCGGAAGATCCGGAAATGATCTCTTAAGTACCTTAGCAATGCCAAAATCCTGGATTATGACACCGTCAAGTCCTGCGTCCGCATAAGGTTCCATGTAGGAGGGAACGCTCTTGATCTCATCTTCCTTAAGCAGTGTGTTCAGCGCCATGTAAAGACTGACATCATAAAAATGGCAATAGTCTATTGCCCGCAAAAGCTCTTCCTTATCAAAATTTCCGGCAAATGCCCTGGCAGGAAAGAGTGTTGTCGCTTTTGAGACCTGCTGCCAGGAGGAAAAGGAAGTGGC
>SVDE01000012.1 GCA_015057955.1 Lachnospiraceae bacterium
GTTTGTTCCCGGCAAGGTTTATGAAGAGAAAGAACTTAATGACATTATCACTAAGTTCCATGAGGATTACTGCACCATAAGACGTGACATGATAAGTGAGGGCATTCTCCAAAGAGACGGAAGCAAATATGTCCGCATAAAGTGAGCATATGGATATAGAACATTTTTATGTTGAAAAAGGCAATGGTGATCCATTGATACTGCTGCATGGCAACGGAGAAGACAGTTCGTATTTTAAAGGACAGGTCGATGAGTTCGCAAAGCAGTATCATGTGTATGCCATAGATACCCGCGGGCACGGCAGAACGCCGAGGGGAGAGGCTCCGTTTACCATTCGTCAGTTTGCAGACGACCTGTTGGGTTTCATGGATGAACACCGGATCGGGAAAGCCCATATACTCGGGTTCTCAGACGGCGGCAATATAGCCATGATCTTTGCGATGAAGTATCCGAAGCGGGTAGACAGGCTGATCCTTAACGGCGCCAACCTTGATGCAAAAGGTGTCAGGAGATCAACGCAGATCCCGATAGAGATCGGATACCGGATAGCAAGAAGATTTTCCGGTAAAAGTGATCAGGCAAAGAAAAACATGGAAATGCTCGGTCTGATGGTAAATGATCCCAACATCAGACCCCAAGAGCTGAAAATGATACGTGCAAAGACACTTGTCATTGCAGGCACAAAGGACATGATACTTAAGTCTCATACACAGCTGATCGCGGACAGCATCCCGGGGAGCCGGCTTGTGTTCATTGAAGGCAGCCATTTCGCAGCAAACAAAAACCCTGAAGAATTCAATAAGGAAGTGCTTGATTTCCTGAAAGGAGTGAGTGCTTAGTGCAGGTATTTAACGAGACCGGGCAATTGAAAAAGGTGCTTCTGCACAGGCCCGGGAAGGAACTGGAACATCTGATCCCGGAGAAACTGGAACAGCTGCTGTTTGATGATATCCCGTATCTGAAAACGGCAGCCGAGGAGCATGACAGATTTGCGGAAACTTTAAGAGCATACGGAGCCGAGGTGGTGTATCTTGAAGACCTCGCTGCGCAGACCATACAGCAGTCCAACGAAATAAAAGAACAGTTCGTCCGTCAGCTGATAAGGGAAGGCGGGAGCAAGGCACAGAATTTCAGCGAAGAGTTATATTCCTACCTGATGTCTGTGGAAGACTGCAGGGAACTGATACTTAAGACCATGGCCGGCATATCTGCCGCAGAGCTTGGAGTAAGGGACCGGCAGCCGCTCGCGGAACTGGTACAGCAGGGGAACAGGTTTCTGCTGGATCCCGTTCCCAATCTGTATTTCACACGTGATCCCTTCGCTGTCATAGGCAGAGGCGTAAGCCTGAATCACATGTACTCGGTAACTAGGAACCGGGAAACTATCTATGCGCAGTATATCCTGGAGCACCATCCTGACTTTGCCTTAGATCTAACATTTTATTACCGCAGGGAATATTCCAACCGGATCGAAGGCGGAGACATACTGGTCCTGAGCAGAAATGTGATCGCTGTAGGAATTTCACAGCGCACAACTCCCGAGGCGGTCGAAGTGCTGGCTAAGAACATATTCGCGGATCCGGACAGCAAAGTGGACACAGTCCTTGCTGTCAGCCTTCCGAACATCCGGGCTTACATGCATCTGGATACCGTATTTACCCAGGTGGATAAAGACAAGTTCCTGATACATCCCGGCATCTTAGGGACTATCCGAATTTTTGAGATCAAACCGGATGGAAGCAGACTCTGTGTACGGGAACTGGAGGGCAGCCTTTCCGATATACTTGCAGGTTATCTGCACCGGACAAAGATAGAACTGATCCGGTGCGGAGGAAACAGCCACGTGGCATCGGAGAGGGAGCAATGGAACGACGGTTCCAATACACTGTGTGTAAGGCCCGGCACAGTTATAGCTTATGACAGAAACTATATAACCAACGGAATACTCAAGGATCACGGGATAGAGGTCCTGGAGATCCCCAGCTCGGAACTGTCAAGGGGAAGAGGCGGTCCAAGATGCATGAGCATGCCGTTGGAGAGAGAAATATCAGAATAAGGAGAATTTGAAATGTCATTTGATATGCCGATCTATCATCAGCCGGATTTTTCCAAAGAAATGTTTGTTGATGCACCTGACGCGGTATATGCGCCGGTTAAGCAGGATGGAGTTGTTCCTGATAACTACCACAGCACATCAATGTATCCGGAGTATTTTAAGATAAATGGGAAGTGGAAACTAGCCGAAGAGAGCCGCATGGATTCCTGTGTCATATTGAGAGATGACGGCAGGCTTGATGTGGTTGAACCGAGAAATGTAAAAATAGGCGATCAGGTCATCCTTGGACGGTCTGAACGGTGTGAAGACGGGATCTACATGCACTGCCACGGATTTGAATCGGAGGAAGAGCGTATCGATGACCAGTTCGTATTCCGCCAGGGCAGGAGCAGGGAGACTTCATATGCCAGGGATTATGATAAACTGTTTGAACTCCTGAAATATGAAAAAGCCCACGGCGGCAAGATAGTCTGGGTCATGGGACCGGCATTTGCATTTGACGCTGACGCGAGAAACGCAATGTCTGCGCTGATAGATAACGGATATGCGCAGGCGGTTATGGCAGGAAATGCTCTTGCGACACATGACCTTGAAGGCGCGTATCTGCACACCGCACTCGGGCAGGACATATATACGCAGAGATCTGTACCTAACGGGCATTACAACCATCTGGATGTATGCAATAAGGTCAGGGAGAGCGGATCCATTGAACAATTCATAAAAGATCAGAACCTGAATGACGGCATAATCTGCAGCTGCGTGCGGAACCATGTCCCCATCGTGCTGGCGGGATCGATCCGCGATGACGGGCCGCTGCCGGAAGTCATAGGTGACGTATACGAGGCAGCAGCTGCAATGCGTGACCAGCTGAGGGACTGTACGACAGTCATCTGCCTGGCGACTATGCTGCATACAATAGCGACCGGCAACATGACACCATCATTCCGTGTTCTTAAAGACGGTACGGTGAGGCCTGTATATTTTTACGCGGTCGATGCTGATGAGTTTGTTGTCAATAAACTGACTGACAGGGGGAGCCTCAGTGCCACCACCGTAGTCACAAACGTGCAGGATTTCATTACGCTTGTTGCTAAGGGGCTGAATGTGATCTGATAAACAGTAAAGGAGTCAAAGCCATGCTGTTCGGGAACAGTACAAATAAAAATGACAAATGGATAAAGAAACTGAATAAGACCTATGATCCTGTAAAGCAGAAAGAGGCGGTCGATCATATCGTCGGTCAGACTGCGCTGGAAAACATAGCGCGCGGCGGGTTTACTGATAATGTACGGGAATTGGCGATAGGCAGGCTTGAAGATCCTAAAACGCTGCTGCAGATCGCAGTGGAAAATGTCAATCTCATGAAAGGATCGAACTCCTATGTGACCAGAGCTGCCGGCAGGCGTTATCTTCAGGTTGCAGGTCCGGCAAAGTTTTTCCCGGCCATCTCCAAACTGGGCAATAATAAGGAGAAGACCGCCGTCACAGCGGTCTGGACTCTGAAAGATGATCACAAGGCGCTTGAGGAAGCGCTGCGGCATGCAAATGACATTGAAGTGGTCAGACTCATGAGCAGCTGGATGAGAAGCTATAATTATGCGCACGGGTTCAGCAGTGATGACGGTTTCGGACGTATCTGCAGCAACAGAGCAGATGAACTGGAAATACAGGCTGCAAAACAGAAGGCAATGTCGCTTACAGATAAACAGAAAGTCGCTTTCGTGAAGAACGGAGCCAATCCATCAGCAGAGCGCAAAGCCATGGCGCATACGATCACGGATGACGAAGTGCTGGCGTCGCTCCTGAGTTCTCTTGGCCGCTATGACGGGCTGCTGTGTCAGGACATTGCGGAAGCATTTACGGATGAACAGTATCTTGAACAGACTGCCGCGAAACTTGACCATGAAAGATATCAGGACATCTATCCTGCGCTCATGAAAAAGTGCAGCAAATATACACCGGAGTTTATCATTCAGGATAAAAGGGCTCCGCAAGAGGAATGGGAAAAGGCACTGGACTTGATAGAGGCTCAGGATATACTTAAGTATGTTGCTGAAAGCGTGTTATATCCTGACAGGATACGTGTCAAGGCAGCAAAGAAGCTCGGCAGCCAGGAACTGCTTGCAAGCCTGGCGTTGGGCACTATATATGAGGAGCCCGGAAAAGAAGCTATTGCAGCCATGACAGACCGCGATCTTCTGAGGAAGATCGTTCGTGAGAGCAGGAATATTTTCCTGAGATGGGGTGCCGCGTGGAGATTACAGGACCCGGTCCTTATAACCAATGTTGAGCTGGAGGCAGAACCGAAAGGCA
Source organism: Lachnospiraceae bacterium (assembly GCA_015057955.1). Taxonomy (GTDB): domain Bacteria; phylum Bacillota; class Clostridia; order Lachnospirales; family Lachnospiraceae; genus RGIG5612. Next base: position 4,370 of record SVDE01000012.1, read on the forward strand.
ATGGGCATATGGTGATCGTCACGGTGAAAAAAGACTGGGAACAGTACGAGGAAAGATGCATCCGCTGCGGCGCGGTCTACGGACATGAGGATGATTCCGAGTCCACCACATATTACGGGAAATCGTTCAATTCTTTCCCGTGCAAACCTGACATGCCGGTATTATAAAAAAAAATTAGCACTCACTCTTGACGAGTGCTAATAAAAGTGGTATAACAATGTCAGAACAAAGGAACAGAGAAGATCAGAGCAGACTCAAAAGGTTTCACCGGTCCAAACCCTCCGTCCCCTTGCCCTAATAGATAAATGGCAAAGACAAAGGAGGTAAGAATCATGTTAGTACCTAGTATTTTTGGAGAGAGTTTATTTGACGATTGGTTTGATTTTCCGCAGTGGCCGGATTTCAGGGATATTGACAAAGCCGAGAAAAAACTCTACGGCAGACATCCTGAAAGAGTCATGAAGACTGATGTTCATGAGCATGAAGACCACTATGAAGTTGATATCGACCTTCCGGGATTCAAGAAGGAAGAGATCAGGCTTGAACTGGAGAATGGTTATCTGACAGTAAGTGCGCAGAAGGAGCATGAACAGGAACATGCCGGCAAGGCAATCCGTAAGGAGCGTTATTCAGGCTCAATGCAGAGAAGCTTCTACATTGGCGAGTATGTAACCGAAGAAGAGATCAAGGCTAAATTTGAACATGGCGTTTTAAGCCTTGAGATTCCTAAGAAGAATGCTCCTAAGGTCCCTGAAAAGAAGACGATAATGATCGAAGGATAATATATGACAGAATGGGCTGCCGCGGTTGAAAGACCGCGGCAGCCTTTTTTTGTTTCGATTTTTGTACAATTGCATATATAAAAAACAACTCTATCAAAAAGACAGTGCTATAATGGGAAATACCAATAGGAAAGGAGAAATAAAACATTATGAAAGGTTGGGAATTTACAGGAACACATCAGCCGCTTAGGGTAGTGGAGAAACCGGATCCGACAGCAAAGCCCGGCTATGTAGTCCTTAAGACGCTTGCAGGCGGACTCTGCCATTCAGACGTAAGCGCTCTGGATATAGAGTCATGGATGGGAAGCTTCAATGTTCCGGTTATCATGGGACATGAGGTCTGCGGAGAGATCGTTGAGATCGGTGAAGGCGTGGAAGGATATGAGATCGGTGATATCGTCGCTGTATGTCCTCTCTATGCAAAAGATGGAACAACTCCCGGATACACACGTGACGGCGGATACGGAACCATGACTACTGCTCCTGTTGAGCAGCTTGTCAAAGTACCGGCAGGACTTGCACCCGCGAAGGCAGCAGCTGCTACTGACGCAGGAGCTACATCGTATCATGCTGTATGTACAGTAGGCGGAGTAGGACCCGGAACCAAGGTCGGTATTATCGGCGTTGGTGGACTCGGACAGTTCGCAGTACGTATTGCTGTTCTTAAAGGAGCAGAGGTTTATGTAGCTACAAGAAAGCCTTCAGCTCAGGAGCGTGCTCTCAGCCTCGGCGCAAAAGAGGTAAGACCGAGCATTACAGATTTTGCTGACACAAACCTGGATGTCATCATAGACTTCGCAGGAGCAGGAAAGACTACCGCAGACGCCCTTAATACAGTAAAGCAGTACGGCAAGGTCGTACTTGTAGGCATGGCAAGCGACAAGTCTGAGATCTATACATACTCAATGATCTTTAAGGAGCTGACATTCATGGGATCACAGGGAAGCACAACAGAAGATCTTCGCGGATGCCTTGAGCTTCTTGCAAGCGGAGAACTTGATCCCAAGATCAATATCTGCTCATTTGATGAGATCGCTGAGGGAATAGACAGACTCCGCAGAGGTGAGATAGATGGACGTCTCGTCTGCGTCTACGATTGATACCCGGCTTGTATACGGATTTAAAGACGCGGGAAAAACAACATATATCAGTGATTGCTTAAGGTACGATTTCTTTTATAAATACGGGACAACGCTGATACTTTGCTTTGAACGGGGAGATGAGGAGTATGACTCTGAACTGCTCCGTGAGAAGAATGCCAATGTGGCTTATTACGATGGCAGTCGGGAGGTCGGGGAATTTTGCCGTGATCAGATTGAAAGGTACAAGCCTGACAGGATCTATGCGGAAATGTGTACGGAATACCCTGATGCGAGAGATCAGTTCCCGGAAGACATGAACATCACCTCCGCGGTGACGTGGATCGACTGGGAAACACTTGATCTGTATTATGCATATTTCAGGCAGGATATAAGCGACATGGTCAGGCAGTCCATACAGGTCACTTTCAGGGGATGCCCGTCAAAAGAACTGCTCATTCCCTACAGTCAGGGATTCAGGCTGATGAACAACAAGGCATCCTACCTCAGGGAGGATCCGATGGGGTTCCATGAGAAGGCGTTTGATCTGTTCGTTCCTTATTCACTTGATGAGAGCAGGATAACCATCACGGCCGGCGAATACCTTATTTTCTGGCTCGATGCTGCCGAACATCCGGAGCATTATGATGGCAAACTTCTGTGCTTTACAGATCCGCTGGAGCTTCGCCGGATCACAGATAACGGCAAATGGTCTGCAGGCAGGGTTGTCATGACCTGCTGCATGGCAGATCTTCAGTTCATGTCTTTTGAACTGGCAGAAGCGGATGACCTGGATGGCGGTTGGATCACAATGGAAGCTGCCGGATATCTGTCGGCAGATGAATACGGGCGCAAGGTTTTGAAACTGAAACCGGAAAACGTATCATATGCCGCAGCCCCGGAAGGACTCATCCTGGAAGCCGGCCGGACAGCATAAGAATGAAAGAGCTCTGCAGATGCAGAGCTCTTTTTTATTTTTCTTCACCGCAGATGGATGTTTCCATGAGGCTTTTTATCTTATCCGGAGTATAACCCTTGCTGAATAAATAGTATAGTTTGGCTACCGCAGCTTCTGTGGTCAGGTCCTTTCCGCTGACGGCTCCGGCATCAGCCAGGGCGCTGCTTGTCTCATATGCCCCTAGGCTTACTGTACCCTGGAGGCACTGGGAACAGACTGTAATTACAGTCCCGTTTTTCACAGCTTTATTCACAATGGGCAGCAGAGCATTGCCGCCATTCGGGATATTCCCGGTCCCGAAGGTTTCTATGACTATTCCCTTTAGCTTTTCAGTAAGTATCTGGTCAAAAAGGCTGAACTGTATGCCCGGGAAGACCTTTATCACGCCGATAGGGATCTCTTCAAGCTGCTGAAGACGGAAAGGCACGGGATCCCTTTTCAGGAAAGCGGACTCATTATAAAAGATAGATATGCCGGCTTCCGCAAGTGCGGGGTAATTCGGCGAAGCAAACGCTATGAGCTCATCGGCAGAATATTTTGTTGAGCGGTTGCCCCTTAAGAGTTTGCCGCCAAAGAAAATGCAGACTTCATTTACCCGTCTGTCCGCCGCAATTAAGAGAGCGTTTATGAGATTGTCACGGCCGTCGCTGCGGATCTCCCCGAGCGGTATCTGTGAGCCGGTCAGGATGACAGGCTTATCAAGACCTTCAAGCATGAATGAAAGTGCGGACGCGGTGTAAGCCATGGTATCCGTTCCGTGGAGGATAACAAATCCGTCATAAGCATCATGGTTTTCTGCAATAAGGGCACCTACACGGTTCCATTCCGCAACAGTCACATTTGAAGAATCGAGCAGAGGTTCTGTTTCGATAAGATCCCAGTCCGGCATTGGATATGCCTTTAGAAGATCCGTTCCTTCAAGCATTTTCCTGAACCTTTTCCCATCAGGAACATAGCCGCGGTCTGAGTGTACCATGCTGATCGTTCCGCCTGTATTGATCATCAGAATATGTGACATGATATCCCTCCGCATAAAGTCGTTTTGTATTCAGCCAATGTAATGTTATCATATTATGTTACGTCCGGGACAGTAATCGTGGATGAAGAATAAAAAACAGTCCTTCCGCCATGTGGCAGAAGGACCATTTTTAGTCATGTTTCCTGTTCAATTGAGATCATTCAAATCCGTTGAAAGCGAGATATTCGTTTTTGTACTTACGGTCACCGGTGACTTCCCTTATGACCTTCATCCACTCAGGATGTTTGACGGGTGAATTCTCTTCAGGGAGTTCCACTTCCACGAGAGCCTGGTCTTTCCACTCAGGATACAGATCGATCTCGAAGCAGAGATCGCCTTCGTAGTAGTAATACCTGGTCTTATTGATCGTGTGGGAACCAACTGCTCTTTCATCGAACAGCTCGTTGTATTCTTCTTCTGTTATCTCTTTCTCGCGCTCGATCCTTGTAGTATCAGAAAGGCGGAATTTCTCTGTATAGTAAAACTTGATACCTTCTTCGGTAACTGCTTTTCTGATCCTTCTTATCTTGTTGTTGATATTGGGAAGATAGTCCTGCCTGATCTCAACCTTTTTGCATCCAAGCTCTTCCAGCTTGGCAGTATCCGGATACTGTATGAGAAATCGTCTTTCAATCTCGAGCGGCTCGCCGCCATCAAGTAAGCTATTCTGATTTACCATGTAAGTAGTTTCCTTTCTGTAATATTTCTAATTGATTTATATCACAATGTGGCTGTGTACTCAACCTCCTGCCTTCAGAAAATGAAGGAAAAACTCGTGATAAAGCTGTTCGGAGTCTTCTCCTCCTATGATGATGCGTGTTTGGGGAAGCGCAACTGCACCAAGCTTCCTGTCAGGAAGAGGTATGACGGATACATTGCCGGGATGATCTTTAAAGAAATCACGAACCTCGTCAGATTTTATTGCCCATACTTCATCATATTCTTTCATGATATCTCCGCAAGTCAGGGATCAGTACAGTTCGATCGTCTCTCCGGTCTCAAGATCTCTTGCAAACCGTCTCATGAATTCCCAGCCGGTCTCGGCCATCTGGTGTGAGATGAAATGTCCCTGGTTTGTGAGCATCACCAGACGGTAATGCTTCTTTCCTTCATTGTTCTTAAGTTCACCGACATATGCAGCAGATCCGTCATGATACTCAACCCAGACATCATCCAGCGGGTATTCGATCGCGGCGCGGAGAGGGTCAGGGTCACTCTGGGCTGCAAGTATCTCTTCAACTGACATGATAGGGCAGTTCAGGGCTTTCTGCCTTCTCTGAAATGCCCTTGCCGCGCTTGAGAACTGCTCGTCATCCTGTCTGCAGTGAAGCCTGCCGCTGCGGCTTTCACTTAATGTGGTGATCACAGCTGTCGGCATGTCATGTCCCGCCCATTCATCTACCTGTTCATCGGTCACAGGATATGGAGAGGTGGTCCAGGCTGGCTCCGGGATACCGGGATGGTTTCCTAGAGGTGCGACTGCCGCAATTGAACGGTAGAACTTATGGGCAAACAGGTCGCTGAAATAACCGTTGTGGGAATGACCGGTAACGTAAACACGTGTAAGGTCGATGGGGTAGATCTTTGCAGCGTCCTGAAGAATACCGTAAAACCGTTCATTTGAAGCAGGATCTTCCAAAGCAAAGAACAGCGCTATAAGCTCACCCTGGGCAGCAAGCTTCGCATATCCGCTGTATGCTGCAATGGCACCTACAGGCTGGTGACGGTCCTGATATGTGACTTCCTGGAATATGAGCACTGCGGGAAGTTTGTACCCTGTCTGTCCGGCAAGACATTTCGGAACGCAGGATATCCATTGGTAATCATCATAGTCGTGCGATTCAACGATCAGGCCTCTCTCATCCCAGTAATCAATGAATGCGGGGTCATCACCGTAGTCGAAATCGTATTCAATACGCAGCTGATCTGCCAGTTCCCGGCCCTGCTCCGAGTGGACGAACATGTCTCTGTCGAACTTCGGATGCTGTATCCATTTCGCATTTACTTCCATGCATCCGCTGTAGCGGTTCTGCCATCTGTGGGATATGTCCAGAACAGGGATCCCCAAAAGCTCAGTGATAAACTGATCGGGATCTTCTGCTGCGTTGCCGTTTTCATCAGCATAATAAAAGCCCGGAATGTCTTTAAGGCTGCTCTTGGTTTCAGTCAGAGCACTGACATCCAGAAAGACTTTATCCATGAGGATGTTGTATATTACGGAGAATTCCTGCATGACGCCGAAAGGAGTGTCATTCAGGTTTGCTCCGTTTACGGTGATGTAGAGTACGACAGCGCCTTCCGCGCATGCTTTCTGTGTGTAGTCCTCATGTTTTGTAAGAACATGAATGGACCAGTTGGGATCGGAAAAGTCGGCGTCACTTAAAACCACCAGTACCTTGGGAACACGTACTTTTCTGTCATACACATCCTGCGGGATCATGGCAGTCCAGCATATACCGCCCATCTCTGTGGAGTGGAATACCATTCCTTTTTCCTTCCAGCCGTCAATGTATTCGGGATAGAAGTAGCTTAAAGTTTTGGCATTGTATTCGCCGGTCCTTGAAGCATAAGGGCCTTCGCCTGCTTTAAACCTGTAATGCCTGTTGTTTATCTCTTCGATCTTATGAAACAGGTACCTGACAGGGCTGAAATGACCGGCCCAGGTTTCGGGTTCGTACAGGGAAATGTTTTCGTAGCTGTAATATTTGTTATACATAGATACGCCTCCGTTGGTTTCTGTTATAATTATACTCTATTGAGAATGTTTACATAATGGGGTATTTATGAGAATGCGCATTTCAATCCTTACCATATGTCCGGAGCAGTTTGGGAGTTTCCTTGAAACGCCATTGATCTCGAGGGCTGAAAATGCCGGGATATTGAAGATGGAGATAATCGATATCAGGGATTTTGCCCCCGGCAGTTTCCGGAAGGTGGACGATTCCCCTTACGGCGGGGGAGCCGGAATGATATTAAGATGTCAGCCGGTGCTGGATGCCCTTGACTCGGTACGCGGCGAAAACAGCCATGTGGTCATACTTGCTCCGTCAGGCAGAACATTTACCCAGGCAGACGCCCACAGGCTCTCTGAAGAAGAACACCTGATATTTATCTGCGGACATTACGAAGGAATGGATGCGAGGATATTTCCCCATTCGGATGAGATCATGTCCATAGGAGACTATATCGTGACAGGAGGAGAACTCCCCGCGATGGTGATCAGCGATGCGGTCATGCGGCTTGTAAAGGGAACGATAAAAGAAGAGAGCGTCAGGGATGAGTCATTCGAGAACGGACTCCTTGAGTATCCCCAGTACACAAGACCTGCTGACTACAGGGGTGAAAAAGTCCCCGCCGTACTGCTCAGCGGGGACCATAAAGCCATTGAAAAATGGAGAAGAGAGCAGGCGCTTGAACTGACTGAAAAGCACCGCCCTGACCTTCTCATATGATCTTGGAAAAACGATCGTAGATAGCGGCGAAGCGCTCGTCACGGATACCGAAATCCTTTTCCTTATAATTCCATAATGCGTGTCCGATGCCGTATTTTTCAAACACGGCATGGATGTCCTGCAGCCATCTGAGCTTATCCTCGTTGTCTGCCAGATCTATGACACCGTATTCTCCGCAGTACAGGGCAACACCATCCTGCTTAGCCTTTTCTATTGCCGGAGCAAAAATGTCCTCAAAGAAACCTTTTCCGATCTCACGGATATTATCCCTGTATACAGCGCCGCCGTTAATGCTTTCGATCGTTCTGCCGGCACTGCGGTATTCTTCCAGAGTCTTCGGATATCCTATCCTGAAATCAGAAGGCATGTCATACATCCAATAGGCGCCCTGATGGGTAAATGCCATTGGCTCGTAGCAGTGGAAGTTATACACTATCCCTTCCTGAACGGGCACATTTATCAGAGGGACCGTGAGTACGCTGTTGTAACATACACCGCCTATCACAAGCCTGCAGTCAGGTATTATCTCCTTCATCATGCGGATATAACGGGATGCCAGATCATTCCAGGCGTCAGCGACATCTTCCGGAACAACCTCGTTCAGCGGCTCAAATGCCACCTGGTCAGAATAGTCCCTGAACCGCTCCGCTATTTCTCTCCAGAGTTTCAGGAAACGTTCCTGCAGCGCGCTGTCATAGAAGAATCTGTGTCTGTTCATGTCCACTTTGAGCGGATCAAAAGAGTACCCGTAGCATTCATGCAGGTCGATCAGCATGTTCAGGCCGCGCTTTTCACACCACCTGCGGCAGTCTTCGAGATGACGGAAGCCATCTTCAATGAGGACTCCTTCTTCATCTTCGAGCACGTTGTAGTCAACCGGGACTCTGACATGGTCAAAGCCGAGTGAGGCGATGAGCTCAATGTCTTCTTCAGTTATGAAAGTATCAAAATGTACCGGGTCATACTCTGCAAACTGGGAGATCCAACCGCCTAGATTGATCCCTTTTAAAAAGCCCGTAAAACCTTTCATGATGATCATTCCCGTATCCTGTCCGGATCAATGCCCACAAAACATCTTCCTTTGCGCAGCGTTACGCGTTTACCGCGCGGAGGCCCTTCAGGCTTTGGGGCGTCTGCTTTGGGATCTTTGCGCTCGCCTTTTGTAAGCGGAACACTTTGTCCCCAGAAGCTGGGTGTTTCAACAACATTTATGTAACCGTTCATGGCGTCTTCAAGAAGCTCGATGATCGTGGGCAGACAGTCATCGTCGAGCGGCGCGCCGAGTGCCCTGAAGTCATGGTGTCCGTTGTATATGCAGTCATAGCGGTCAGACATTGACTGCATGCGCTTAAGGTACCTGAGTGTTGTCTCAACCGGCACAGCGTTAACGCCCAGGTTGAAGTTCAATGCGTCACCGCAGAACAGAGTCCTTGTCTGCTCATCAAGAAAGATCATTTCACCGGGGGAATGTCCGGGGCATTCATAAGCGGTCACTATCCTTCCGCCAAGGTCAAACTGCATGCCGTCGGTCAGATCATGAATGACCGGCATGGGCTCGTCTGCAGGGTCGATCAGGTCAACATCAATGTCAAACGGATAGAGGTTGAACATTGTGTAAGGTGATCCGAAGCACCCTTTCTGGCGTGCGGCTATGCGCTCTGTATCCCATTTCCTTCTTGCAAGCGACTGAGGGATCGGAGCTTCGGCATCCTTGGGATTGATCCAGATCTCCTCAAACTGTCTGGCGTTTCCGGTATGATCAACATGTCCGTGCGAGATCACGCAGATAAGAGGCTTGTCGGTTATCATTTCTATGGCGCCGCGCAGATCGCCTATGCCCATTCCGCAGTCGATCACCATCGCCTTTTCTTCACCAATGAGCAGAAAAACGCTCGCGCAGTCAAATTCGTCGATCTCCCATGTGTCTTTCTTGAACTGGACCATAGGGAAAAGTTTTGTTCTTTCCATTTTTACCTCCATTTATCGGATCTCAGCAGCATGATCCATGTAAACGCCGTTTTCGGTATATGTAAGGTATCCCGATTCGAAGATGCGTTTCCCGTACTGGGTAAATTTCCTGCCGTTTCTTTCCACATCTTTTCTGTAGTCGTAATCGCTTGGATCAGCCAGCACTTCCTCACAGGTTTCAAGGAGACTGAGGAGCATTACCGGTCCGGTCTCAACAGGGCCGTGGCTCGGGAACATGCTGTCAAATTCGTCCATGCGCGCTATGACCTTGCGCAGCTCCTTTGTAAGAGCCTCAATGGTCAGATACTCCCTGTATTCCTGACCGGGAGTTCCGCCGCCCCCTGCGCCTACATTGCCGACGCAGCAGTCGTCGCCGGGGAAGAAGATGCGGTTCTTTTTATCCAGAAAGCCGCAGTGTCCGGGCGAATGTCCGGGCAGCCATACCAGCTCGATTTCGTGTCCCTGTCCGAGATCAAACAGATATCCGTCAGGCACACCGACGATCTCATATTCCCTGAACGGGACCAGATCGTTTCTGTCAAAGTCAGCCCATATGCCATTGCCGTTTTCATCGAAGAGATAGTCCCATATGTGGGGATTGCGCTTTGATGTAAGCAGAGGGACTTCATATTCATGGCAGTATACCTTATCAAACTGGAAGTTTCCGTACGCATGGTCAAAATGCGAGTGGGTATTTGCCACAAAGTATTCCTTATCTTTTCCGATGAGCTCTTCGATAAGGCTCTTCAGATCCCCGAGACCGAAACTGGTATCAATGACAAGAGCCCTTTCAGGTCCGTCGATCACAAAGATCCACGGATTGCCCATGCCGTCGAGACTTAAGGTAAGGATGCCGTAGAGATTCTCGCGGAACGTGTAAACTTCCGCGTAGGGGTTGATCCCGGTGAAAACGCGCTTGGTCCTGTCGCGTTCCCTTAGGAGCTTCTCGTACGCGAAGCGAACAGGGTTTTCCGGTTCCCTGTAGATTGTTCTTTTCACTTTCAGCGGAGAGTTGACTGTCCGCTGGATCTTTACGTCCTGATATGCCATTTGCTCCTCCCTTACTGGTCGTTTCTCAGATCTTCGCAGAAGATCTCAAAAGTTTTCTGCTTTTCATAGGATTCAAATTCAAATACCTGATATTTTGAGCGGTCATTTTTCCAGTAAATGAATAACCAGGGACCGCTGTCACCGGACTCGGCGGAATCTTTCCTTGCGGTTACGGTTCCGGCATTTATATAATCCAGAAAATTCGACCATCCGGATTCAGTCAGTTCTACAGTGCCTTTTACGGTTGCGTCATCCTCGGTCAGCGGCCAGCGCGAACCCTCCCTTGTTTCATGGTAGAAATAATATTTGCCGTTCTCAATATAGAAACGGTATCTTTGATAATGGGGAGGGAAGGTTGAAGCGTCAATGGTGTAATAGAATTCTGTGATATCAGAAGGTTTGATGTCTTTGCCGACAGTCAGTTCTCTTTTCATCATGCATCCGGGCATGGAGATAAGAGCAAGCATCAGCAGAGCTGCCGGTATGATCTTTTTCATTTAGCATCCTCCGTTTTTATTATGGGATCGTCTTTGGTTACAGCCAGATAAAAAGTAAATATGATAATGACATAGCAGATGGTCTTGGGAAGCATGAGCATGCCAAGTATCGGAACTATCCCTGCCAATACAGCAACAGGGATGTAGAACGCAAATGAGAGCAGGATCCAAAGCCAGATCAGCTTGAAGCGTTTAACAACGTTCCTGTTCTGGAAGAAGATCACTATCACTATGATGCCAAGCGCAAGAAACGGGATGTTCCTCAGACTTCCCCAGAGCGGATCGCTGGAATTTGAAGCCCAGCCGTTCTGGGGGAACAGGCAGAGGATGACACGCGCGAAAGCGAGGAAATTTACAATTATGAGGAGCCAACGCTGATCCTTCAGCTGGTAGATCACTGCAGCAATGTGATACACGAACATGTAGAACACAGTCATGGTGATCGATGTGATAAGCTTCCCGACGCCGAGAGCGACAGTAAAGTCTGAATCAACGAAATAATTCAGCACCCTCGGGATCAGGTGAAAAGCGTCACCGCCGCCAAGTATGAGCACCGCTACGCCCATCCAGATTTCGACGCGGTTGCGCGATCTTTTAAGGATCAGTATCCCGACGATGATCGCAATTGCCAGATATAAAATGTCAAATAAAGACTCTCCGTACTTCATGGCTTTCTCCCAATATATTTTCCTATTAATAAATTATATCTCTCATATTTACAGTGTGTAAAGATTAATTCTGATCACAATTTCTTTTCAAAATCCTGCCGTTGTGCAATAATTATAAAAAAGAAAAGGGCATAGGTTCCATGACAAAAACGGTGAAGATATTGATCATAATGGGGGCGCTGCTGATGATCTCACTTTTGTGCGGATGCCATGGCAATGTCAAGGTAAGCGGAATCACATCTTTCAGTTACAGGTTTACGACAGGAAACATGGTAAATGCGGATGTTTTCTACGGCCTTGAGTATAAAAACGGTAACTATACAGCGACCGTTAAACCAAATGGAGAGCCGGAACAAAATGCGAAAAAGATCAAGGTTGATAAGAGCTTTGAGGAGAACCTGCGAGCCATTCTCGAAAAATACAAAGTCAGCAAATGGAACGGTTTTAACAAGACTAATAAAATGGTATTGGACGGTAACAGCTTTTATCTGGACATATACATGGAGGAAGGCGACATAAGCGCCCATGGCTATATGTCATGGCCAAACGGATACGCTGATTTTAAGGATGAAGTAACAGTCCTTTTTGAGAGCATACAATAAGAAAGGAGCAACAAATCATGTGGAACAGCTTTAATGTAAGCGACTATGAGGGCATGATCGCAGAGACCATCAGGATCGAAGGACATGACGGAAAACCCATACATGCTTACTATTCACGTCCCATAACGGAAAAAGAGGTGCCGGGCATCGTCCTGATCCCTCATATGCCGGGCTGGGATGAGTGGTGCCGCGAAACAGCGCGCAGGTTCACCGCACACGGCTACAGCGTTCTCTGTCCGAACATCTATGAGGATTACGGCGACGGAACTCCCGCGGAAGTAGCCGCAAGAGCTAAGGAATCAGGAATGGTTCCGGACAAGGATGTCATGGGCGATGTCAAAGGATCGCTTGCATTCCTGCACAATCAGGCAAATGCCAATGGTAAGGTAGGAGTCATCGGCATGTGCTCAGGCGGCCGTCATACTTTCCTTGCTGCTGCGACACTTGATGGAGTTGACGCTGCAGTTGACTGTTGGGGAGGCGGAGTAGTGGCATCTCCGGATCAGCTTACACCTGCACGTCCTGTTGCCCCTATCGACTATGCGGTAGGACTTGGCTGTCCGCTTCTGGGCATCTTTGGAAATGATGATAAAAACCCCAAACCGGAAGATGTGGACAAACTTGAGGAAGTCCTGAAATCCCTGGGCAAGGAATACGAGTTTTACAGATATGACGGAGCCGGGCACGGCATCTGGTACTATGACAAGCCAATGTACCGGCAGGAACAGGCGATGGATTCGTGGGACAGAGTCCTTGAATTCTTCGAGAGGTATCTGAAAGAGACATGATGCCGTGACAGATTCAAATATAAAACCATTTGCCGTGATGGCAAAACCGGTCGGATCGCGCTGCAACATGAGATGCAGCTATTGTTACTATCTTGACAAAGGCAAGTATTCAACAAGCGCGGTCCAATCCCGGATGAGCGATAATGTGCTCGAACAGATGATAAAGCAGACAATAGCGCTTTCAGGAGGCCCCGTCGTTTCATTTACATGGCACGGCGGGGAGCCTACGCTTGCAGGGATAGAGTTTTACAGGAAAGCAGTAGAACTTGAAAGGAAATATCTTCCCGCAGGCTGGCAGGTCTGGAACAACCTGCAGACGAATGGCCTGCGCATCAGCGACGAGTGGTGCCGATTCCTGAAAGAAAACCGCTTTGACGTGGGCGTCAGCATAGACGGCTCTGCCGCGATCCATGACAGGAACCGCCATACGGTTAATGGAGATGGAACATTTAATAAAGTGATCCGCGGTATCAGGCTTCTGAAGAGCTATGGTATCGAGCCTGATCTTCTGTGCACCGTAAACTCTGCCACAGCAGCTGACCCGTTAGGCGCATACCGGGCTCTTAGGGAAACAGGCTGCGGGTGGATACAGTTCATCCCCATAGTAGTGCGCCGCCCTGACGGGACTTTGTCCAAACAGAGCGTAACAGGCGAAGATTACGGCAGATTCCTGTGTGCAGTCTTTGACGAGTGGGCAAAACACGATATCGGCAGGCTGGATGTCCAGCTTTTTGCCGAGATGGCGCGGATCATGGCCGGCGGTGAGGCGAGTCTTTGCTGGATGGGCAGGACCTGCGGCCGCGTGCTCATTGCGGAAGAGGACGGCAGCATATATTCCTGCGACCATTTTGTAGACGGTGAACACCGCCTTGGGAATATTAAGACAGATGAACTTGGCTCCCTGTTGGACAGCGACAGACAGCTGCTTTTTGGTAATTCAAAAGAGACAGGGCTGACATCTGAATGCAGGAATTGTCCGTACCTTACGTACTGCAACGGCGGATGTCCGAAAGACCGGTTTGGAAAGAGCGTGAACGGAGAAGAAGGACAATATGCCCTATGCACGGGACTGAAAGCGTTTTTCGCCCATGCCGAGCCGATAATGAAGCGGATAATGGAGCTTAGTTCCGATGGAATGAAGCCGCATGAGATAATGAAAAAGCTGTAAAAATAAGAACAGATCATGTAATAAAAACCCCGGAGCAGCAGCTCCGGGGTTTTGTCGTGTATTCAGTTTCGTTTCAGAACATTATTCAGCAGGTGTGAAAGCACCGGGTGTGAAGCTGTTCTGGTTTCCTGAAAGTGCAGGGATATATTTGCTGCTGAGAGCTGTCTGGTTGTTGAAGCAGCAGAGAGCATAACCCATGCATTTATCAAATGTGAAGTACTGATCCCATGCAGCAATTGAAGCATCGTCATGGACGAACAGAATGTCTTCATAAAGCTTATCCATTTCGGGGTCTTCAATACCGCAAGCGTTTAATCCATGAAGAGTATTCATGTCATTGCCTGACCACCATCTTCTCATGGTGTTAGGAAGGTATGAGCCGCCACCGAATGTATCGAAACGGATATCCCACTTGGTCCAGTCGTACTGGATCTCCTGCATTGTGCTCATTTCTGCCATCAGAAGGTCAGACTTGATACCGATCTCATTGAGCATTGACTGGACAAGAACGGTTGCCTGTCCTCTCATGTCCATGTCAGAGAAGAGAATGACCAGCGTCTCGCCATTGTAATTTGAAGCAGCAAGGCACTCTTTTGCCTTTTCGACGTTGTAGTCATAATACTCGCGGCCGGTTGTCCACTCTTCAGGAGCATCAAGCATACGGGGTGACATGCCATATGCCGGATATGCAGGTGCATCGATGCCCTCTGCGATGGCTGCATTGTCGATAGCGTAGCAGATTGCCTGACGAAGGTTGATATCTGAGCAAGGGGATGCTTCGTTCAGATTAAAGTAGAATGATACCGGAGGATCGACCGGGATATCTACAACCGTGATGTCCGGATTTCCGGCATACATTGCAACATCAGCAAGGTTCATTGATGAACAAGCGTCCACAGCACCATTCTCCAGGGCGATGGCTCTTGCAGCACCGTCTGTGATAACGTCGCAGCGGATCTCTTTGAAGTTCTGGTAACGTGTTACATAGTCGTTCTCAGCAAGCCATGCTTCATCATCGATCTTGTTATACCAGTAATCTTCATTTGCTTCGAAAATGGCATAGGAGCCTTCCATAAATTCTTTAACCTTGTAAGGGCCTGTGCCTATGGGATTCATGGCCATATGATCGGGATCTCCCTCATATGCTGCCTGTGAGAAGATAGGAGGGTTGCTGATCTGCTTTACATACTCGCCAACTGTGAATGCCTCTTTGTTGTGCCAGATGAAAGTATAATCGCCTGTAACTTCGATATTGTCGAGCTTTGCAACTGCGCCAAGGTTACCTGAATCAACATAAGCCTGGATGCTCCACTTTACATCGTTAGCTGTTATGTTGTTGCCATTGAAATCAGTAATGAAATCCCAGAGCTCGCATTCGTAATCAAGATCGCTTATCTGTTCGATGCTCTTGAGCATGAGAAGATGGAAACCACCCTGCTTGTCAGCCTCTGCGAGTTTCTCAATAGTGGGGATAGCCACACCAAAGCCGCCGCCCCTTGTTAAGGGATCAAAGCTGGTTACGCCTGAGTTGCATGCTATTGTAACAAGATCGCCGAAGTATTCGCCGGGCTCAGCTCTGCGTACCTGGCTAAGAAGCTGAACGTCAACTGTGTCTTCACCTTCACCCTGTCTGATATCAGCGTCAGTATTTCCTTCAGTATTGGCCTGTGTAGCCTCTGTAGGAGCAGCCTGAGTGTCAGCAGGAGCAGCTGTTGTCTGTGCGGATCCGCCGCCGCATCCTGCAAGAAGCGAAACGGAAAGGATACCTGCAAACAATAATGATAAGATCTTCTTCATTTGTTTTCTCCTTTTAAATTTTTTATATTGAAAAACTATTTTTAACAGTTCCTCAATTTGAAAACATTATAATTAACTGATCTCTGCCGCATTCAATACGTTCTGAACATATATATTCCGTTTTACAGAAAATGAATATCAGAATTTTCCGCGGTATTCCTCCGCAATGGGGAAATAGTCCCGGCATAAATCACCTGCTGCTATATTTATTCAGGATAAAAGAACAATTTATAATCTCCTCAAGACAAATGAAAACCTTCAGGAAGTACCTGAAAGATCACATGAAAGGAGTTAAAGATGTTCGTCCGCATAATTGGGATTATCGCCCTGATCTGGCTGGTAATATTTATCTTTGCAAGGATAAGCACCAGGAAGGGTGAGAAATACAGCCCTGAAAAAGCACAGAGCAAAGTTGTGGATGAAGCAGGGTCTCCCGAAAAGAAAGAAACCGATCCATACAAAGCTGCGATGGGACACGTAAAAGCCATCTCAGCATCCCTGTACCAGATCTGCTGCATGGACATACGGAATGCCGGTATGAGAGTCCTTAGGATCGCGAAAGACATGCTCAGGGAAAAGTATGAGGGAAAGAAAGAATGCAAAGGCTATGCCCAGTTTGAGAGATATTATCTCCCGACCCTCAGAAAAACTGTGGACAACTACAGCAGGATGGAAGAGAAGGACATGACAGACCTCAAGATCCGTGCGGACATGATGAGTTATCTGCAGAGCTGCGAGGAAGCATTCTCGAAATTATATGCAAGCATGTTCAGCGATGACATCCTAAACATGGAAGTCCAGATGGAAGCAATGAACATAACAATGAAAAGAGACGGTCTGCTGTAAGGCAGGCCGTCCGGCTTTTTAGAAGTATCACCAGCTGCCTTTCAGCGCGCTGTAGTATCTGTCAAATCTTTCTTTTACTTCTTTATACAGTTGTTTCACATCAGGCCCGGGTTCTCTGACAGAAGATATCTTAAGAAAACGGTCAACCGCTGAAAAGTCTTTATAGACCCCGGTTCCGACTCCGGCACAAACAGCAGCTCCCATGGAACCTGCCTCTTCGAGCACGGCAGGGACCAGTATGCGTGCGTCATAGATATCCGCCATTATCTGCTGCCAAAGAGAACTTTTTGCGCCTCCGCCAAGCAGAGTAAGCTCGTTAACGTCTATGCTGCCTCTTAGGACATCAAGGATGATGCCCAGGTTGCAGGCAACTCCTTCAAGCACGCTTCTTATGAGATCGCCTTTTGATGTCTGGGGTGTAAGTCCGATAAAACAGCCTTTGGCGTCATCATCCCATCTGGGAGCCCGTTCACCGATAAGATAGGGCAGGAAGGTCAGGCCGCCTGATCCGGGGGAACTTTTTGCGGCTTCAGTATTGATATCATCATATGAAATATCAGGGAAGAGGGTGTGCTTAAGCCAACTTAATGATCCGCCTGCATACTGCATGGTCCCGTTAGGAGCATACAGCCCGGGGATCATGTGAGCCCAGGTAACAGTCCTCATCTGAGGATCAATGAGGTGCTCTTCGGCAGTAGTGGTGATCCATGCGGAAGTTCCAAGACAGCAGAATGTCTTCCCTGGCGTAATGGACCCGGCTCCGACATTGCTGGCGACGCCGTCTCCGGCGCCGATAATGACGGGAGTGCCTTTCGCCAGACCGGTCTTTTCAGATGCTTCGTCTGTTACTGTCCCTGCGATGAATGTTGAGGGGTGTACATCCGGCAGCTTATTCCGGTCAATGTCTGTAAGAGACAGCAGCTCGTCTGACCAGTCAAGAGTTTTAAGATCAAAGAAGCCGCAGCCGTTTGCGTCGGAATGATCCGTACAGAATGTGCCGGTGAGCTTCAGCACGATAAAGTCCTTTGCATTCAGGGTCTTATATGTCTGTTCATATATCTCCGGCTCATTCTTCTGTATCCACATGAACTTGTATAGTCCATATGATTGGCTGATCCTGTGACCGCAGACTTTGTAGTAATCGAAGAGAGATATCTTTGCAGCAATGCCTGCAGCTTCTTCCCTGGCGCGCATGTCTGCCCATATGATCGCAGGCCTTAAAGGATCGCCGGCCCGGTCCACGCAAAGGCAGCCCATCATCTGACCGCTGAAACTGATCCCGGAAATGTCTTGTGGATCTATGCCGCTTTTTCTGATCAGACTTGAAGTAGAGGCGCAGAAAGCATTCCACCAGTCCTCTGCATTCTGTTCCGCCCAATTTGAATTAAAATAATGCGTATCATAGGAAGACAGAGAACTTGCGATAAGCTCTCCGTCTGTCGAGAACAAAGTCGCTTTGTCTCCGCTGGTCCCGAGATCATGCGCTAACAGGTATTTCATGTCATTTTATCCGTTTCTTGCAGCGTCGAACTCTTCGAGGATCTTAAGGGAACTGCTGGTTCCTATCCTCTCGGCGCCTGCATCTATCATTTCAGCACAAGCCTGCCATCCGCGGATCCCTCCCGCAGCTTTGACTTTAACCTTGTCTCCTACTGTCTCCTTCATCAGTTTTACTGCCTGGACAGTTGCTCCGCTTGTTCCGAATCCGGTACTTGTCTTAATGAAATCGGGTTCCACTTCTTTTGCGATCTGAGCGATCTTTACGATATCCTCATCGGTAAGGTAGCAGATCTCAAAAATGACTTTGATCAGGACGCCTGCTTCCCGGCAGAGAGCTGTCATCTGTTCCATTTCATCTCTGATGTAGTCAAAATTGCCGTTTTTAACTTCACCGACATTGATGACATAATCGATCTCATCGGCGCCGTTTGCTATGGCATCCTTTGTCTCGGCAATCTTTCCTGCGATCGTCATCTGTCCGAGAGGAAAACTGATCGCTGCGCCAACATGAACGCCGGTACCATCAAGCAGTCTGCGGCACAAGGCTACAGGGGCTGAGTTGATGGCTACCATTGCAAAGTGACCGTCAGCAGCTTCACGGCAAAGTGTTTTGAAAGCCTCTTTGTCAGCAAATGCTTTAAGGTTTGTATGGTCGAAAAGAGAACACAGCTCTTCGCGCGTAATGGTCTTGCTGTTATACATTATGGTCTCCTATCGCTGTACCCTTCCTGAGCCGTCTCCGCCCGCGAGCTTTTCAACTTCGGCAATTGTGGCATGGTTGAAGTCGCCTTCGATCGAATGCTTAAGAGCTGATGCAGCTACTGCAAATTCGAGGGCGGCCTGAGTATCCTTTCCGTTCAGGAGTGAGTAGATAAGTCCTCCTGCGAAGCTGTCGCCTCCGCCGATCCTGTCGACTATGTGAAGCTTATAGGTCTTGGAGAAGCAGTAATCTTTTCCGTCATAGAGCATTGCGCTCCAGTTGTTGTCGGAAGCGCTGATGCTCTCCCTGAGTGTTATGGCAACTTTGTCAAAACCGAATCTGTCGGCCAGCTGCCTTGCAACAGACATGTATCCGGCCCTGTTCAGTTCACCTGCTGTGATGTCAGTTGCTTCTGCTTCGATGCCGAAGACATCTTTGGCATCTTCCTCATTTGCAATGCAGACGTCAACATACGAGCAAAGTTCTGTCATGCATTTGCGGGCTTCCTCTCTGGTCCAGAGTTTTCCGCGGTAGTTAAGGTCACATGATATTGTGAGGCCTTTGGCTTTCGCTGCGGCACAGGCCTCTTTGCAGATGGCAGCAACGTTCGGACCAAGGGCGGGGGTGATGCCTGTAAAGTGGAACCAGTCAGCTCCGTCAAAGATCCGATCCCAGTCAAAGTCTTCAGATACGGCTTCCGCGATCGCAGAATGCGCGCGGTCATAAATGCAAACGCTCGCCCTCTGGGAAGCGCCTTTTTCATTGTAGTATATTCCGACTCTGGCTCCGCCGCGGGTGATCAGGGAAGTATCCACTCCATAGCGGCGCAGCGAGTTGACTGCGGCCTGGCCGATGGCGTGTGCGGGAAGCTTTGTCACATAAGCGCTGTCCACCCCGTAATTTGCCAGCGAAACGGCAACATTTGCCTCTCCGCCTCCAAATGTGAACTCCAGATGATCTGCCTGGACGAAACGCTCATAGTTATAGGGCTGAAGGCGGACCATAAGTTCGCCGAATGTTATGACTCTTGCCATTTATTTACCTCCGTGCTTCCTTTACAATTTCCCTGGACTTTACACATAATTCAGTGATCTCGTCCCATTTCTGGCCGTCGATAAGGTCAGCAGTTACCATATAGGATCCGCCGCATGCACAGATGACCGGAGATGACAGATAGTCCTTAAGGTTTTTAAGTGAAATGCCTCCTGTAGGCATGATCTTGAACATGGGGAACGGCGCGCTCATTGCCTTGATCTTTGCAAGACCGCCGGACTGTTCGGCAGGGAAGAATTTGAGCACTTCAAGCCCCAGTTTATAGGCCGTGTGATAGTCTGTCGGCGTTGTACATCCCGGAAATACCGGAATACCGATGCTCTGGCAATATGTGACTATGTCCGGATCAAGACCCGGAGTTACAATGAACTGAGCTCCGGCGGCGACTGCCTCGTCAACCTGATCATTTGTAAGGACAGTCCCGGCTCCGACCAGCATGTCTGGGCAGTTCTCCCGCATGAGTTTTATGGCGGATGCAGCTCCTGCTGCGCGGAAAGTCACTTCAGCGACCGGAACGCCGCCTTTGATCAGCGCATGTGCGAGGTTAACGGCATCCTGCTCTGGATTGTTCAGTTTTATCACCGGGACGACACCGGTTTCTTCAATTATTTCAGCTGCGGTTTTCATGTTTCCCCCCATTAATTTTTTATAACTTAATTGTACTACTATCTTTAAGATATAGCCAATGAAAACAGGATGTTCAGGTACACTTACGCACCGTTTTTTAGTATAATAACCACAGTGGAAAATATTATTTGGGGAGGGGAAAAATGATCTTTTTACAGAATGGAACCCTGAGGGTTGAAATAGCTGATCCCGGCGAGCATCCTAATGACGGAGTACGCTTCGACAGGGCAGGATTCATTACTGATGTAGTCCTGAACAACGAAATACACTTCTGCGGAAGCGAAAATAAAAACAATATACATAAAACAACACACGGCAGGGGACTGTGCTGCGAGTATAAAATGGACGCCAGCAGCGAAGCAGATATCGGTGAGAGATATCCCAAACTCGGCGTCGGCCTGGTGCTGAAAGAGAAAGAAGGCAGATATCATTTTACGGAAAAATACGACATAGAGTATTTCCCTGTTGAAGTGCAGTCCGCAGATACATGGGCACAGTTCGTGACAAAGGCTGTCCTCTGCTGCGGATATGCCGCTGAACAGATCAAGAGAGTGAGCATTGAAGACAATACTCTGACAGTGGAATATGAACTGAAGAATGTGGGCGAAAAAGAGATAGTCACTGACGAATACTGCCACAACTTCATAAACATCGACGGCTATGCGATGAGTGACGATTACATCCTTGAGACGCCAATGATGAAGGATTTTGGAAATGATCAGGTGATCAGCAAGTATACAGATGCCCCTTCTAAGCTAAAAGCCTGCGGCAAGGGATTTACCTTCTCGGATGTTAATAAGGATATCATTCTTCAGGATATGGATATCGAAGGTACCTCTGCGGAGCTGCCCTTTGTATGGAAACTGAGGAACAAGGCGGCACAGGCCTCTATTTTGGCGGAAGATCTGTACACACCCTCCGCCCTTTGCATATGGACTACTGACCATGTAATATGCCCTGAGTTCATGCATTCCATTTCCATTAAGCCTGGAGAGACCTGCAAATGGTACAGAAAAATGACATTTATAGATGAAGAGGAAGATCAATGAAGCGTTCAGAGATAAACAGGGCACTTAAGGATATGGAGGAAATGTGCAGGAAGTATTCATGCTTTCTTCCTCCGTTTTGCGCATTTACTCCGGAGGAGTGGCAGGAAAAAGGGCATGAGTATGATGAGGTGCGGGATTGCTGCCTGGGTTGGGACATTACCGATTATGGTCTCGGCGATTTTGACAAAGTGGGATTCTCGCTGATAACGATCAGGAACGGAAACCGCGCGATGCAGGATAAGTATCCGAAGGTTTATGCGGAAAAACTCTTGTTCCTCAAAGAAGGACAGTATGCGCCAAATCATTTTCACTGGTTCAAGACTGAGGACATAATCAACCGGGGCGGCGGTAATGTGTTGATCCGTGTTTATAACTCAAAAGAAGATGAATCGATTGACAGGGAAACAGATGTAACAGTCCATACTGACGGAAGGACCTACATTGTTCCGGCGGGAACGCAGATAAGGCTTACCCCCGGCGAGAGCATTCACATACAGCAGCGCCTTTACCACGACTTTGAAGTGGAGAAGGGAAGCGGAGATGTCCTGCTTGGCGAGGTTAGCCAGTGCAATGATGATAATACAGACAACCGATTCGAACCGCCTGTCGGAAGGTTCCCTGAAATAGAAGAGGATGAGCCGCCATACAGGCTGCTGTGCAACGAGTATCCCCCTGCAGCAGGAGACATGAAATGAAATTATTTGAAAGATCAAGGAAACTGAATTACATACTGTGCGGAGTCATATTTGTCGGAGTGATAGTGTATACTCTGCTTGCTACGGGTAACAGGGACATGATCTATTTTAAGCCGTCCGAGACGGGAATCCTCATTCAGGGGCCGGAGAACTATACGATCGACATAGCTTTTACAGACATTCAAAAGGTGGAACTCCTTGACTACTTTGACAGAGGAGTGAGTGCCGGCGGGGTAGAGGAAAAGGATCTGTACTACGGAACATTTGAAAACGACATGTATGGAAAATATGAATTGTTCGCCATAGCTCCTGTCAGGACGCACATGAGTATCACGACAAAAGACGGAAAGGTATACGTGATCACCAGGGAAAACAACGGCGATACCGAAAACTATTACAATGCAGTGAAAGACAAAGTGAAATAATATAGACCAAAGCATATAAAAAGAGACTGCCTTTTAAGAATAAGGCAGTCTCTTTTTTGATCTTGATCAAGGGGAATCTTGGATCAGAATCTTGCAAGGATCCAGTCAGCAACAAAATCGAATGTGTTCTTAACTGTGTCGCCGAACTCGCCGGGGAACTTCTCTGCATCCTTTTCAGGGCGGAAGTTATGTGTTGCGCCTTCTACGAAAGCGATGGTCTTGTCATTTGTCTTTTTAGCGTTCTGGTATGCAACCTCGGAAGCAAGGAACTCATATCCTCCGGTCATGCCCATGAGCAGCATCGGAGCGGAGATGTGCTGAATGTTGCCGGGAGTTGCGCAGTATGCTGAATCCCAATCGATTCCAAGAACTTCTGTCTCAGTGATCCTGTATCCGTTGCTGCGGATGGTGCTGCCGCTGACGTATGTGCGGACTGTGGTAACTTCGCATGACATGCCGCAGTTCCTGTCAACAGACTTCGCGAATTTAGCAGGTCTTCTGGTATGAACGATCTCGTTTGTGATGGAGCCGTCTGCATGGATCAGGTCATAAGCTTCCTTGGTGTGATTCAGGTAGCGGATGTCCTGAGGGAACAGACGGTTGTTAGGTGCAAGCTGTGTGCCGCAATGGATGATGAGGGGTTCATCATCATCATAGTATCCCTCTCCTGCGTCAAGGACAGCAGCCCTTGCCAAAGCGGTCTCGCGGATGCGGTTGAATCTCTCTTCCTGTGCCTTGTTGTATTTAGCGACAAACTCCTCTGAATATGTTGAGCCTTCAGGTGTAAATCCATTTTCCGGAGCGTACGGATCAAGCTCTTTATTGAGTTTTGTCGGGTCATCTTCGTCAATGATCATCGGGTTTACGCTAAGGATGTTCATTACGCCGTTGCCCCAGTTGGTATCGAGGAACATGACTGCTTCTGCAGGTGTAAGAGGATCGATATCCGGCATCTTATAGATGCGTCCTTCGTCCTGGAATATTTTAGCGCCGTTCTCAGCAACAGCCTGGTAGCAGCTCATAAGTGTTGCGCCGCCGCTGTGTCCGAGCAGGATAACTCTGTCAATGTCGGGAAGATTCCTGAGGTAGTCGGCGAAGAATCCTACATCTTGGATCTTTTTGTAGAGAGGAGATTTGGATTCGTGGACATTTGCGCCCATGACAGTGAAGCCTCTCTTTGCCAGCTCGGGGCAGGGGATGAATCCGTAGTAGTCACCGTCTGAGTGCATGACGAGTATGGCTGTCCTGCTGCGCTCATCTTTTTCAATAGGCTCATAGATAACGGCGCCTCTGCCGAATCCCATCTGGATGTAAGTGTTCTTGATCTCGTAGTATTTTTTCTCTGCGCTCATTTGTTCTCCTTTTTTATTATTCCAATATGTTTCTTAAAATATATGATTTGACCTGCGTCATCTCATCGAGAGTAACTGATACGCCCTCCCTGCCGATGCCGCTCATCTTCCGGCCTCCAAAGGGCTGGTCAAGATGCCTGTAGTTGCCTGACTGGTTGATCACGACTCCGCCGCATTCCAGTTTAGCGGCAACACGGATGGCCTTATTTATGTCTTTAGTAATTACTCCTGCCTGAAGGCCGTACATGGTCTGATTTGCGATCGCTATTGCTTCCTCTTCGGTGTCAAATCCTATGATGGGGATGACCGGACCGAAGCATTCCATGTCTTTCGCGATATCCATGCTCGGAGTTACTTCCAGTATGGTAGGAGCGTAATATGTCTCGGAAATGAATGTCCCGCCGCATATAAGCTTTGCGCCTTGGCTTATTGTCAGCTTAACCTGCTCATCGACTGTTTTGGCAGCTTTTGCTGATATCAGAGAGCCGAGTTCTGTTTTGTCATCCAGAGGGCTTCCCATGACAAGGGCGCCGATCTGTTCAACAGCACGTTTGATGAATGCGTCCTTGATGCTGTTCTGGACAAGAAACCTCTTGGGGGAGCAGCACGTCTGTCCTGCATTCTGCACACGGCCTCTGACTGCTCCTGTAACTGCCAGCTCAAAGTCAGCGTCTTCGAAAACGATGTAAGGATCGTTGCCGCCAAGCTCAAGGAATACACGTTTGAGTGTTCCTGCAGCCTTTTCGGCTATGTGCTTTCCGACAGCGGTGCTTCCGGTAAATGTGATGGCCGCTATATCAGGGCTTTCTGAAAGAATATCTCCGATATCGCTTCCGGCACCGGTCACAAGCTGAAGGACGTTGCCGGGAACACCTGCTTCCCAGAGGATCTCAGCAACCTTCATCACTGTAAGCGGGTTGTCTGTGGAAGGCTTTATTATGACAGCGTTGCCTGCTGCAAGGGCAGCAGCATACTTCTGGCTGCACAGCTCGACCGGATAGTTAAAAGGTGAAATGCATGCTACCACTCCGAGTGGTTCATGCCTGGTAAATATTATATCATGTTCAGTACCAACTTGGTAATCGGTCATTGTCTGTCCGTAAAGATGGTTTGCTTTTTCCGCAAAACCGCGGATGATCTGGGCTGCGACGCGCACTTCCGGTCTTGCCTCAGATATGATCTTTCCCATTTCTATGCTGAGTGATCCGGCAAGTTCTTCACGTCTGGAGTCTATAAGATCGGCAGCCTTGTTTAATATGGCTGATCTTTCGTAAACAGGAAGGGATCCCCAGTAACGGGCGCCTTCTTTTGCTGCTGCGATCGCTTCATTAACATCTTTCTCAGTCGCAGCAGGTACTGTATCTATAAATTCAAGTGTTGCGGAGTTCAGCACATCTATGGTACGTCCGTCAGAGGCTTCTCTGCGCTCACCGTTAATAAACATTTTCATGATAGTTATCTCTTTTATTATCAAGGGGCTGCTTTTAATGCAGCCCCTTGATGATCCCTAAGGGATAGGTTTGATCGTTACAATGGTTTACAGTCCTGTGAAAGCTCCGCTTTCCCAATCTGCTTTATACTTCTCGTAATCCTTGAAGTTAACAGGAACGAGACCGTTGTTGTCGAGGATTTCCCACTTGCATACGCCGTCATCCTCATACCAGTCAGCATGCTCTTTCCAGAAATCGCTTCCTTCAGGAGGAACTGTGGTGATCTGGTTCGGGCCGTCTCCAGGGAAGTTCTTGTCACCTGTCATGGTGATAGTCTCAGCAGGCTCGATGTCAGGCTTGGTGCTCTTTACTTCAAGTGTCCAGCTGTCATCGGGATTAACTGTCAGTTTCCATACGATTCCGGCACCATCTTCAGGATTGAATACCTGGTAGAAGATGTGAACATTGTTCGGAAGTCCTGAAGGCTCAGGAAGTGCAACGTCAAGCGGAGTTACGTTTGCTGAATGCTCAGCAGCATATCCTACGAATTCGCATGCTGTAGGAATTGTGAAGTTATGCTCTCTCTTGTAGAGCTTAGCAACGTTCTTTGAGCAGACGATAGCTGTTGCAGGCTGTGCCAGAGCGTAGAAGAAAGCATTCTCCTTGGTTGTGTAGTCGATAGCTTCCTGGATGTGCTCTGTATCATGAGTAGCATCAGCCTTGGCTGTCTCATAGAGTTCCTGCATCTTGTCATCGCTGACAAATGATACATTGTACTTCTTGCCATCGATCTCGTAAGTGCCGTTACCCATCAGACGGTTGTAAGAACCAACAAGTGAAGGTCCGCCGATTGATGCGATGGAGATCTCCCATGCGTCATGATCAGCTTCTGTTGTACGCATAAGGCTGTTTGCAAGAGCATTGATCTTAACCTTGATGCCGATCTGATCAAGCTGTGCCTGGATCATGACTGCAGCGTTCTGCTGTGCTTCATTTGATTCACAGATAAGGGTGAGTTCTTCTCCCTTATAGTTTGACTTGCTGAGATAATCCTTAGCAAGGTCAGGATCATATGTGTTCATGTAGGTTTCCTGATCGCCCATGGAGTCATCCCAGTCGGGATAAGCGCTGTTACCGATAGTATCCATCGGAGCATAGTTGCCGCCCATAGCTACGCAGACAGCAGCACTGTCGATCGCATACCAGATTGCTTTACGAAGGTTTACGTCAGATGTAAGCTTGGTATCCCAGCAGTTGCAGTGAACGAATATATAGTCGCCCTGCACAAGCTCTTCAGCTGTATACTTGTCAGCGAAAGGTCCGCCCTCTTCGAACTCAGGCATAGCCATGGTCTGGATGTATTCGCAGTAGTCAACTGTGCCCTGCTCAAGAGCGATCTGAGCCTGAGCAGCTTCTGCAATGATAAGGAATTCAACTGTCTGTACATTTGCCCTGTGGATGTCAAGGTGTGTATCCATGATCTCAGGGTTCTTAAGAAGCCAGTAATCATCGTTAGCTTCAAGAACTACGCTGGAGCCGGGGACATAAGACTTAACAACGTAAGCGCCTGTTCCTACAGGAGCGGTAGCGAAGTTGCCGTTCTCCATCTCTTTCTGTGAGAAGATCCATGTACGGGTCATAGGGAACTCGAGCTCATCCCATGATGTGGGCTCAAACTTCCATGTCCACTCAACAGTGTAGTCATCAATTTTCTTGATGCTGTCGAATACTTCATACTTCGGGCACTCACCGCTCTCTACGAGCCAGTTTACTGAGTAAACAACATCATCAGCTGTGATGTGGTTTCCGTTAGAGTCATAGATGCAGTCATAGATCTCTACCTGATAATGAAGAGAGTCGACACATGTGATGGATTTGCCCAGAGAAGGAACAAAGTTGTTGTCATCATCATAATCGAACAGAGCTTCATAAATTGAATGATAGAATAATGTCTTAGGGTTACCGTTGCCGTTTGTGGGATTCAGGTTTGTAGGATCCGCATTAACGGCGATCTTGAATGACGGATAACGTCCGGTCTCAGTTGCAGCCGGAGTTTCTCCGCCGCCTGCTGCTGTAGTAGCGTCACCGCCGCCTGCTGCTGTTGTTGCGCCGCCTGAACCAGAACCGCCGCATGCAGCGAGACTGATAACCATGATAACTGCAAGCAAAGTCGCAATAAGTTTCTTCATGTTTCTTTCTCTCCTTTTTTGAAAAAAATTGAAAAATTGGTTTGTAAAGACTGTGCCAAGTACAATCTACCATGAAATGAAGCCTGTACAAATAGCGAAAAAGGATAGACTGTTACCGGCAGTTCCTATTTTGAAAATCCGGTATTTAACTATTCCAATTTGGAAATGATTGACGGTTTTTCTAATGAAAGATATAATATTGGTAAATTATTTGGTCAAATCTACCAAATAGGGGGGGCAAGTAATGGAAACCGAGCATGTAAAAGAATTTCTTGTAATGGCTGATAAGCTGAACTATACGGCCGCCAGCGATGAATTGTTCATTTCCCAGTCATCTCTTTTCAAGCACATACGCGCTCTTGAAGATGAACTGGGAGTTGCTTTCTTTGCAAAAGAAGGCAAAAGAGTGGTAATGACAGAGTATGGCAAGATGTTTGTCCATCATGCCGAGATCATGCTGCGCCAGATCCAAACATACAAAGCCGAGGTTGAAGCTCACAGGGAAGCGCAGGAAAAAACTCTTAATATAATGATAGCAAACCCGAATGCCGAACTGGAATTCGCATTCAGGAAAGCATTTCCTCAGTACAAGCTGAATTCCGAGCATTTGTCTAATATCGAGGATACAGAAAAAACTGACGCCGAGATAATAATACTCCGCGGTTCAATTCCTGAACTTGAAGAAAACTGGGATCATCAAGATCTTGCCACAGACTCCCTTGTGGTGATCGCTCCAAATGATCATCCGGTCGCCGCCAGGAAGAGTGTTAAGCTGATAGATCTGAAAAATGAGGACTTTATCGGTTTCTCCGCGCGCGGTCCGCATGTGCTCAATAACCGTTTCGGAATGATGTATGATGTGGTCAGTATCTGCAGAGGCGCAGGATTCGAACCGAATGTGATCATGTCAGCCTTCCCGGGAAGCGAGATAGCAAGGCTCGTAAGCCAGGGAGGAGGCATTTCCATCTTATTTAAAAAAGCAACCATGCGCAGGATGGGAGATCAGGTCAGTTATGTTGATATCGAACCGTCATTGATATTCCCGATAAGAGCCTATCACAGGAAAGGCAAAAAGCTTTCTGAGGTGGCACAGGCTTATCTGAAGTTTACAAAAGAATGGTATCAATCTTTATATAGTAAATAAAATCTTATCTCCGCGAAGGGCATTCCTTCGCGGATTTCTTTTCCAAAACGGAATAATACCCACGCCTTTTTTCCAATTGTAAAATAGTATTCTCCGATAGCTGGTTTATAATAAGATCACCCATTGTAAAGAATGTGCCAATTTTTTATAAATGAGGTGATCGTTATTTTAGCTTTAAAAAAGGGCCATCGCCCTCCTCCCAACGGAGGAATTCTTCATGCCCTTGAACCGGTCATCCCAGGCTGGAGCAAGGAAGCTTTTGATCTGTCCGCTTCCGGACAGGCAGCCGAAAGACGCACACATAAAAATCTGAGATTCGAAGACGACGAACTGAACCCTGAGTACATTAAGCAGTTTACGGAAATGGGTGTAAAAAAAGAAGTCTTCGACACAGACCATGACGAAGGCAGATACCGCTATAATGTCCACACTCCGTTGGATATTAAAGATGGAGAGCTGCTTCCGGTGCTCTATGTTTCCCATGGAGGAATGGGTACCCCGTTTCAGGCGGAGAACTGGGGATTTTCCGAACTGATCGCAAACGAACGTTTTATTGCAGTATATGCGAATAACGGCGGCTATTCCAATGAAGATACTGATACAGAGTTCCCAAGGATATTAGAGGCTGTGATCAGTAATTATCCGGTCGACCAGAGCAGGGTCTATGCATTCGGTTTTTCATCCGGCAGTGATGCAACCGAAACAGCAGCAACGCTGTGGCCTGAAAAGATAGCCGCATGCGTTCCGGCACCCGGATCCAATGCCATGTACAACAGCTTGTGCAGGCTGACAGAGGAGGCTTATGAGAAGTGTATCCCGCTGAGGATGCCATGTCTGTTTCTTGGCGGAACAGCTGACTATGGTGACAGATGGCCGT
Organism: Lachnospiraceae bacterium; assembly: GCA_015057955.1. Classification (GTDB taxonomy): domain Bacteria; phylum Bacillota; class Clostridia; order Lachnospirales; family Lachnospiraceae; genus RGIG5612. The sequence continues at coordinate 34,084 of SVDE01000012.1, forward strand.
TCCCGGATGAAGAGTGTTTTGAAAATTTCAACATATGGGCAGAGAAGATCTGCAAAGTGCCGGAGTTCATCCCTACATCTCTGGCAAAATCCAAAATGATCATTGATATTTCGAATGATCCTGTGGAAAGGGCGGCAGGGCTGCGCTTTCCGGTAACTTATACATTTGAGGAAGAAGAACGTGAATGGTATGTAGGCGAGTTCCCTGATGAGAACGGGCATCCGATCTTAAAGGTGATACTTGCAGAAGGACTTCCTCATGTTATCACGGACGCCCATGCTCCGCTTGCGTGGGAATTCCTGAAACATTGGTCAAGGGCTCCGAAAACGGGCAAATTGACCTATACAGAATAAAAATAGAAGGGAAAGATAATGGGAAGATACATAATCAAACGTATACTCACGATGATTGTTATCATAATCATTGCCGCTTTTGTGGGATTTACGCTTATGTACGTAGTACCGGGAGATCCCGCCAGAAACCTTCTCGGCAATGACGCAACAGCAGAGCTGCTCGCGGCAAAGAGAGCCGAATTGGGCATAGACAAGCCCTATCTGGTGCAGCTCGGAACTTACTTTTACAACACGTTCATAAGGTTTGATCTGGGTACTTCTTGGGTTTATAAAACACCCGTAGTAGAGGCTCTTGCTGAACGTCTTCCGAGAACGCTCATCATCGGAGCAGGCGGCATGCTGCTGAACGTTGTTGTCGGTACACTGCTTGGTATATTCGCAGCTACGCATCAGGGCAAGCTCGGAGACAGCATAACGATGATCCTTGCCATGGCATTTGTTTCATTCCCGGATTTCTGGGTGGCGCTGATGGCGATACTGCTGTTCTCATCAACGCTCAACTGGCTGCCGGCCTTCGGTATTGACAGCTGGAAATGCTACATACTGCCGATCCTGTGTTCGTCGCTCGGCGGTATAGCGGTAAATGCAAGACAGAGCCGAAGCGCCATGCTGGAGACTATCCGTGCGGATTTCGTTACTACTGCAAGGGCAAAGGGACAGCTTGAAAAGGTTGTAGTCAGAAGACACATGCTCCCGAACGCCATGATGCCGATCATCACAGGTGTAGGCGGAGGTCTTGCACATATTGTTGCCGGATCACCTGTCATGGAGACGGTTTTCTCAATCCCCGGAGTCGGACAGTACATGCTCATGGGTGTAAATGTACAGGACAGGCCGATAGTCTGCGCATGTATCGTTTTCTTCGCAGCATTTACATCGGTTGCGATCCTTGTAATGGATCTGTGCTACGCATTCCTTGATCCGAGGATCAAAGCCCAGTACGCGAGCAAAAAGAGAAAGAAAACAAAGGAGGCGATCGCATAATGAATGAGGCAGCAACTGTAAAAGTTAAAAAATCTTCTGCTTTTGGCGAATTCATTTATCGTCTCACAAAGAGCGCAAGCGCAAAGATCGGTCTTATCATATTGGGGCTGGTCATTCTGTTCTGTATCATCGGTCCGCTTTTCGTTCCTTATGGTGTGAATGAAATGGACATGACACTGATGTTCGCAAAGCCTTCAGCCGCCCATCCTTTCGGATGTGACAGCCTTGGACGAGACATCATGATCCGTCTTATGTACGGTGGAAGATATTCACTTATCCTGGGCTTGAGCGCTTCAGTGCTTTCGGGATTTATAGGCATTATCATAGGATGTTTCGCCGGTTATGTCGGCGGAGTTGTTGAAACCATCATCATGCGTTTCATGGATGTATGGAGCGCTCTTCCTGCAATGCTCCTTTGCATACTTCTGTCAGCAGTCTTCGGAGCAGGTTTCATTCCTACGATCGTAGCCCTGATAATCGGACAGATACCGGGCGGTGTCCGAATGACACGTGGA
>SVDE01000101.1 GCA_015057955.1 Lachnospiraceae bacterium
AGTTCCGCGAGTTTATATATGTTGTGAGATCCGAAGATGATGTTGACGTGCCTGTAGCTCTTCCTTATCTTCTCCACCACTTCCGGCTCCTGCATCATGCATCCGCACATGGCAATGATCATGTCGGGATTTGCGTACTTTTCCTTTTTAAGCACACCAAGCCTTCCGTAAACACGTACATTTGCATGTTCACGGACTGTGCAGGTATTGTAAAGTACAAAATCCGCCTCCTCGGAATCTGTGGGGACATACCCGATACCTTTCATGATACCGAGCAGCTTCTCAGAGTCCTTAGCGTTCATCTGGCAGCCGAATGTGTTGATGCAGCAGGTCAGTTTTCTTCCTTTTTCTTCGGATATCCGTGCTACTATCTTCCTGCATTCCTCAAGGAAATAGTATTGGCGGTCCGGTTCTTCAACCGGTGCCTCATCGATTATATTCTGTTCAAGTTCAGGATATATGTACATAAATAAAACCTTTCCAGTCTAGGTTTGCAACAAAGTATTTTAGCACATCTGTTAATAAAATACTATCAGTAAAAAAGCAGCTGCACGTTTCCGTGCAGCTGCAATTTCGTTTTAGTGTAATGATACTATCGTATCATTCAAACTCTGCCTTCCACTCAGGAGGCATGACCATCTCTACGATCTCGCCTTCAATGACAAGGGGAGCTTCGGTAGCAGCCTGGATCTGCTCTATTGTAACTCCGGGAGCCAGTTCTTTGAGAACGAAGCCCTTTTCCGGATCCACTTCGATAACACCCATTTCTGTAACGATCATGTCTACTGCCTTAAGTGCTGTAGCAGGAAGAGAGATCTTCTCGAAGAGTTTCGCAGCGCCTTTGTTTGTATGGGTCATTGCAACGATAACCTTCTTTGCTCCAACAACAAGGTCCATGGCACCGCCCATTCCTGGAGCCATCTTGCCGGGGATGATGTGAGAAGCAATGTTGCCTTCCTGGTCAACCTGAAGGGCTCCGAGAACTGTCATGTCAACATGTCCGCCACGGATGATGCCGAATGATGTAGCAGAATCAAAGAATGTTGCACCGGGGTTGACATTGACATTTACGCCGCCTGAGTTAACAACGTTCTTGTCAATCTCGTGGGGCTCTGAAACGCCGCCCATGCCGATGATGCCGTTCTCTGACTGAAGTGAGATATCGATTCCTTCAGGAACATAGTTTGCAACTAATGTAGGAAGTCCGATTCCGAGATTAACTACATAACCGTCCTGTAATTCCTGTGCTACGCGGTGAGCAATGATCTGTTTTGCATCTGCCATTATTTGTCACCTCCTACAACGATATAATCAACGAAGATGTTAGGGATCTGAACATAATCAGGATCAAGTTCACCTATTTCGACCAGCTGTTCAGCCTCAACGATAACTGTTTCAGCTGCTGTAGCCATGACCAGCTGGAAGTTCTTGGTTGTTCCTTTAAGGAATACATTACCCTTCTTATCAACGATGTTTCCGCCGATAAGAGCGAAGTCAGCTTTAAGAGGAGCCATAAGAAGGTAATCTGTTCCGCCTATGTTCTTCTTCTCAAGTGTGAACTCGCCATCTTCGATCTCAGTACCAACACCGGTAGGTGTAAGAACTCCGCCAAGACCAGCTCCGCCTGCACGGATCATCTCAGCCATTGAGCCCTGAGGTATGAGAGTAACCTCAAGCTCGCCCTTGTTCATCTGCTCAGCAACCTGCTTGTTAAGGCCGATGTGAGTAGCAACAAGTTTCTTTACGCTGTGGTTCTTGATGAGTTTGCCTGTGCCTGTGGGTCCCTTGACCTCTGCGCCTGTCTCTTTGTCGATAGTAGGTCCGAAACCGCCATCGTTACAGAAAACAGTAAGGTTCTGTGCGTTCTTAGCAACAAGAGCATCCATGATCGCTTCAGGAGTTCCGTTTGACATGAAGCCGCCGATCATGACTGATGCGCCATCAGGGATCATTGCAGCAGCTTCTGCAGCTGTTATAATCTTATCCTTCATCTGGATATCCGTCCTTTCAAAATAACTTTTTTTAAATTACATCTCAACGATAAGAGCCTGGCCCATTCCACCGCCGATGCAAAGAGTAGCAAGACCCTTCTTAGCTCCGCGTCTCTTCATCTCATAAAGAAGAGTTGTAAGGATACGAGCGCCTGAAGCTCCGACAGGATGTCCAAGAGCGATAGCACCGCCGTTTACATTGACTTTCTCCATAGGGAACTCAAGGTCATGAGCAACTGCAAGTGACTGAGCAGCGAAAGCCTCGTTAGCCTCGATAAGATCAAACTCATCTGTAGACTTGATGCCGGCTTTCTCCATAGCCTTTCTTGTTGCAGGGATAGGGCCTGTTCCCATGATAGCGGGATCAACACCTGCTGTAGCGTATGAAACGATCTTTGCCATAGGAGTGATTCCGAGCTCGTCAGCTTTTTCCTTGCTCATAATAACAAGAGCTGCTGCACCATCGTTGATTCCTGAAGCGTTAGCTGCTGTAACTGTTCCGTCTTTCTTGAAAGCGGGTTTAAGTTTTGCAACCTTCTCCATTGTATTGCCGCGTGAAAGATGCTCATCTCTATTGAATACGATCGGATCTCCCTTTCTCTGAGGGATAGTGATAGGAACGATTTCCTCGTCGAATACGCCGCCGTCAACAGCCTTCTCAGCCTTGTTCTGAGAAGCTACTGCGAACTCATCCTGCATCTCTCTTGTAAGTCCCCACTGCTCAGCAACGTTCTCAGCTGTGATTCCCATGTGGACATTGTTGAATGCATCCCAAAGACCGTCATTGACTGTGCAGTCGATAACTGTTGTAGCATTCATTCTAGCGCCCCAACGCATTCCAAATGAAGCGTAAGGAGCAGCACTCATATTCTCCATACCGCCTGCAACAACGATATCTGCCTCGCCAGCCTTGATCTGGTTTGCTGCAAGTGCAACTGCCTTAAGTCCTGATCCGCAGACGATGTTGATCGTCATGGCTGTGCACTCGATCGGAAGTCCAGCCTTAATGGATGCCTGACGTGCAGGGTTCTGTCCAAGACCAGCTGTGATAACATTACCAAAGATAACTTCGTTAACCTGCTCGGGCTTAAGTCCTGCACGGTTAACTGCTTCCTTGATAACTGCTGCTCCGAGATCGACTGCAGGAACACCCTTGAGTGTGCCGCCGAACTTACCGATAGCCGTTCTGCAAGCGCTTGCGATTACTACTTCTTTCATCTGTTAGCCTCCTTTAATTTCCTTTTAGGAAATGATTATGATTCAATCTGCATATCTGAAAATATGCTTATTTCGACAAATTAAATGATACTCCCTCAATTATGAAAAATCAATAATGTTTGGTCACAATTTGTTCAAAATCAACCCCGACAGAGTGCATAATTCTTCAGCCTGTGCATGCGTGATCCTGTCTATCTCAACGCACGGTCTGAGTTTCCCTTTGCGGTCCGGAATATAGCATTTACCGCCCGGTCCGGCACTGACTCCGGAAAGCATCTCATCAGGAACTGCAATGAAGCTCCCGCCTTTTTTTAGGAAGCAGTTTTTAGCGGTCGCCTTCCTTCTGAATTTTCTGTCGACAAACTCGGCGACGTCCTTGTGAATTACTCTGTCCTCTTCGGGGAGATAATAGTAATCTTCCACATTTGCGATCGGGATCCTTGCTTCCCCTTCGAAGATCTTCAGGTTAACCTGGAGCAGGTCACCTTCTGCGGCGATCATGAGTCCGTCTCCTTCGTAAAGTACCGGAACAGGAACGGGAGACCTGAGCGTGTACTCCAGTATGCATGTGTTTTCAAAGACAGCTGCAGGAGCCTTGGGATCCCTGACGCAAAACTTTCCTGCGAACATGTCCGCGTAGCTCAGCATGTCAGAAAGGTGCAGCATGCCCCTTATGTCGTCATTGTTATGAAGGAGCAGCAGCCGCTCACATTCAGGGTCGCCTGTCCTTTCGTACTCGTAGTAATACGGGATCAGGATCCCGCCGTTCATTTTGTCCCTGCGCTCGATCTTAAGGAATCTCTCCACAGACGTCTGGTTCATCCTGTCCAGTCCGAAGAATTTTTTATAGGGCTTTATCAGTTTGTAAATGTCAACGCTCTCAAAGCGCGTAAGCGACGGCCCGAATCCGTAATACTCAGCCTTGTATTCCACATATGGAATGTCGAACCCGTCTCCGTTGAAATGGACCAGGACCTTGTAATCCGACGCGAAATCCAGAAACTCTTCAAGGACCGCCCGCTCGTCGGACGCGCTGTTTGCGAGCCACTGGCGGATCTCAAAATTACCCTTTTCATTAAAATAACCACAGCCGATCAGGTAGATCTGCGTGGTCTCTTTCTTCAGTCCGGTCGTTTCTATATCAAAGAAAAGCATCTCCCCTTTCGGGGAAATGTTTTCCATGTCATATCCGGGTATTATGTCTGTTTCTTCTATGATCAGCTTCACAGCGCTTTAAGAACCTCCAGCAACTTATCAAAATGCATGCTGTGGGAAGCCTTCAGCAGAATGGTATCTCCGTTCTTCAGAAGTCCGGGGACTATTTCTATCGCATCCCTCAGTTTTTTGAAATACTCTGCCCTATGATCTGTCACGAGCTTTGCGCCCATGAACATCTTCTCACTCTCTTCACCGACACAGATAATGAGATCCGTATCAGTCTTTCCGACGTACTGTCCCACCTTGAAGTGGTATTTGTCGGAATCTTCACCGAGTTCAAGCATGTCGCCGAGTATGGCGACCTTCCTTCCCTGCGCATACTGGAGGAAATCTATGGATGACTGCATGGAAGCGGGTGATGCATTGTAGCAGTCATCAATGAGAGTGAACCTGTCCGTTTTTATCAGGTTGTTCCTGCCTTCCACGCCGCTGACATTTTTAAGTCCGTCCTGTATCCCAAGGAGCGGGACATCGAGGTCGAGTGCCACCTGGACAGCTGCCAGCGCGTTATAGATCATGTGTTTTCCGGAAACGGGGAGCGATGCGCGGAATGACATCCTGCCGCCACCCTGCCTGATGACCACATCAAATTCAGAGCCTTCGAATCCGTGCTCTTTTATGCGTTCGGCTGTTACTTGGCTTAAAGGTCCGAATCCGTAGTATTCGGGCTTTTTGCCGTTAACATTCCTGATCGTGCTCAGTTTGTCATCATCGCCGTTTAAGATCACATGTCCTTCAGGATTCATGTGGTTGAACACTTCGCTCTTTGCTTTCAGAATACCGTCACGGCTCTTAAGGAACTCAAGATGGCTCTGCCCTATGTTGGTCATTACGACAATGTCGGGTTTGGCTATGTTGCTGAGGACATCCATCTCACCGAAATCACTGATGCCCATCTCTATCACGGCTACCTGGTCTCTCTCATTGAGCCCGAAAATGGTAAACGGAACGCCCCACTGGTTGTTATAATTTCCTTTAGTCTTTCCGACTCTGTATGTCTTTCTGAGGACAGCGGCTATCATCTCCTTGGTGCTGGTCTTTCCAACGCTTCCGACAACTCCGACCACCGTCAGTCCGAGAATGCTCCTGTAGTATGTAGCTATGTCCTGGGCTGCCTTGAGGACAGAATTTACAAGGATATAAGGAGCCTTTAAGCCGGGGATCTTTTTCTCCGCGATAACGCCTGCCGCGCCGTTGTCCACAGCCTGCTGGGCAAAGTCATGGCCGTCCGCCTTTTCTCCCTCTATGCAGAGGAAAAGGCAGCCCGGAACTATCACCCTGCTGTCCCAAACGATGGATGTGATCTCCCTGCCGTCATCATACTTGGCTCCAACGAGCCTACCGCCGGTTACTTCCCTTAATTTTTCAAACGTAAGATTCTTCATGATCCTGACCAGTGCTTAACTGTACTTTTTCATGGATACCCGTACTATCAGTTCACATAGTTCCGGATAACTGATGCCAATTGCTGCTGCCTCCTGAGGGATCAGGGAGGTGTCTGTCAAGCCCGGAAGCGTATTGGCTTCAAGGGCGAACAGGTTGCCGTTCCTGTCAAGCAGGTAATCGATCCTGTAATATACCGAAAGTCCGAGCATCTTTCCTGCAAGGATCGAATACTCTGACATTTCCTGAAGTGTTTCTTCGGGGATCTGCGCCGGGCAGATCTCCAGAGTCTTTCCGCTGTATTTGTTTTTATAATCATAGAATCCTTCTGAAGGACAGATCTCAACGGGCGGGAGGGCTTTTCCGTCAAATACGCCCTGAGTGAGCTCCCTGCCGTCTATGAACTGCTCCACGAGGATAACATCATCATACTTAAATGCTTCCAGAAGAGCATCATCATAGTCTTTTGCATCCATGATTATCTGTACGCCTATGCTCGATCCGCCGTTGCTCGGCTTGATAACGCAAGGAGCGGGGATCCTCTCCCTGAAAGGATTGTCCTTCTTAAGTATTATGCCTTTCGGCATCGGGATGAGCTGTGAGAGCATTGCTTTTGTAGCATCCTTGCTCATGCCTATCGCGCTTCCGAGGTATCCGGAACCTGTATATCTGATGTTCAGAAGATCAAATGCCGCCTGTACTCTTCCGTCCTCGCCGCATCCGCCGTGAAGACCAAGAAATACCATGTCCGCTTCCCTGCAGATATCGATCACGTTGGGACCGAAGAAATCCCTTCCTTCCGCCAGTTCCTGCGTAAGGAAAGGTGTGAGCGCCCTGTAGCTGTCAGCTGCGGCGCTTATGTCCTGGCTGTTGTCAAATGCCGGCTTTTCCGGTACGCCGAAAAACGCGTCGACAAGCACAACATCAAATCCTCTGCTCCTTAAAGCGGCGGCAGCCTTTTCGGACGATCTGATCGAAACGTCTCTTTCTGTGCTGGTACCACCGCATAAAACTACTATTTTCATAACTGTCTCCTGATATTTACATACATAGTGATATTAGCATATATTCACGAAGTATGCCACCTAATCATTTAAAGAAGTATCGTCCCGGCTTTATGATCCGTTTTTTCAAACAGTATCCGCCGTTCCTCGTCTGTGATCTTTATATCCCCGCTAAGTATCGCGGATACATCTTCCCTTGCGTTTACTGCCATCTGCGCGTCGCGGTAGAGGTCAAAATTCCTGAAAGCCAGCTCGCCGCTCTGCCTTATCCCAAGGAATTCTCCCGGGCCTCTGAGTTCCAAGTCTCTTTCGGCTATCTCGAATCCGTTGTTGGACGTCTTCAGTATCTCCAGCCTGTCCTTTGCGGTGGCTGACGCATTGTTGCACACAAATATGCAGTAGCTCTGGCTGTCTCCTCTTCCGACTCTTCCCCTTAGCTGGTGGAGGGCTGCAAGTCCGAACCTGTTCGCGTCCTCTATCATCATCACCGTCGCATTCGGTACGTCAACTCCGACCTCGACAACTGTCGTGGATACGAGCACCTGTATGCGTCCCTGCGCGAATCCTTCCATGATCTCATTCTTCCGGGCGCTCTTCATCTGTCCGTGGAGCATGCCTATGGATATGTCCTCACTGAGGACATCCTTCAGCATTTCTGTATAATCTTCCACGTTCTGGGCTTCGTATCCTTCTGAATACCCGACAAGCGGGCAGATGATATAAGCCTGATGCCCTGCCCTTATTTCTCTTTCGATCAGTCTGTAGGCATTTTCCTTGTATGAGTCATCTATGACTGCGTTCTTAATCGGAAGCCGCCGGCTCGGGACCTCATCTATGGCTGATACATCCATGTTTCCGTATATGATCAGCGCAAGTGTTCTTGGTATCGGGGTAGCGCTCATGACGATCATGTGGGGTGAGTCGCCTTTTTCAGCCAGGGACTCCCTCTGCTTTATGCCGAAACGGTGCTGTTCGTCCGTGATAATGAGCCCGAGGTTTTTGTAATTCACTTTCTCCTGGAACAGGGCATGAGTTCCGACCACTATGTCGATCCTTCCGTCCTCCAGGGCGTCGTATACGACTTTCTTCTCCAGCGCTGTCATCGATCCTGTGAGCAGTCCCGCATGGAGTTCTATCCCCTGCTCTTTAAACAGCCTGTTAATCGTTTCAAAATGCTGGTTCGCGAGCACTTCGGTCGGTGCCATAAAAGCGCTCTGATATCCGGCAAATCCCGCGTTCATGCATGCAGCAAGCGCGACGATCGTCTTGCCCGAGCCCACATCTCCCTGGACCAGGCGGTTCATCATCCGGCCGGATGCCATGTCTGCAGCTATCTCTTCTATTACTCTTTTCTGGGCCTTTGTCAGTTCAAAAGGAAGTGAATCAAGGAACCCGGCAGTCCGCTCATCAGCTGCTATTACAGCGCCTGATACGGGTTTCTTTCCGGCCTCATTCCGTTTCATCGTCATGAGGAAGAGGAATATCTCCTCATATGCCGCCCTTCCGGCAGCTTTTTTAAGCATTTCCCTGTCCTTAGGGAAATGCATTCCTCTGATCATCTCTTCTTTGCTGCACAGGCTGTTCTTTTCCCTTACTGAAACCGGGATGATATCATTCGCTATGACGTTTTCGAAGCATTCTGTTTCGAATGCGCTTTTTACCGCCTTTGCTATCTGAAGTGATGAGAGTCCTTTTGTCTGCTGATACACAGGCTGCAGAACATGCATGAGCCTGTCATATTCTTCCGGCTGATAGAGCTTTGGCTGGTCGATCTGCAGGATCCCCCTCTTGCGGCTTATCCTGCCTCTGGCCACATACGGCCTGCCGGTCTTTATGCTGTCTTTCATGAACGGGGCGTTGAACCAGGTCACCCTGATCGAACCGCCTATCTCGTCCTTGAGCAGCGCATTAGTGACGCTCAGTTTTCCGATCCTTCGTGTAACAGGCGGATCCAGGAACACTCCTCTGACTGCGGCAAATGTCCTATAGCCTATTCCCGAAACAGGAACAGGCT
>SVDE01000102.1 GCA_015057955.1 Lachnospiraceae bacterium
GCACATGTCGTTGTACTCTTCGATCTGGTTTACAAGGCCTTCAACATCGATGCCTGCCTTCTCGGCGAGTTCTTCAATGGTGTCTGCCTGGGTAACAGGCTCATATCCGTCTGCAAGGTCTCTCTCCCACTGCTCATCAAAGTGATCATACAGATCATGAGGATGTACGTGGGATACGATGTCCGGACCTTTCTTCTTATATTTCTTAAGCAGCTTGCTGTCCATGATCGCGAATGCAACCTGTCCGGGCTGTGCAGAAATAGCATTTCCTGTAAATGTTGTATTTCCGATCTGGTCTTCAGGCATGAATCTTTCACCATTCCTGTTGACCCAGAGGCACGGCTGACGGAAAGCTCCGTCAAGGATGAAGTGGTTCATGTTGTCAGGAAGCTGATACATGAGCTCCATGATGCAGGGCTCATGGCCTGCGCCTGCTTCCCATGCCATCTTGATTCCGTCACCCTTCATGCCGGGAACTGCGAAGTTGAAGATCGTCTTTCCGAATTCATATCCGGTCTGCTCTTTGATCATCTGAGGGTTATCACCAAATCCGCCTGTTGCGATGATGACAGCCTTTGCCCTTACTTCTACTTCCTCGCCATCCTTATCGGTAGCCAGAACGCCGACAGCCTTGCCGTCTTCCATGATTATCTTCTTGCCGGGGGTCTCAAACAGGAATTCAACTCCGAGATCCTTAGCGTGCTCAGTCATCTTCTTTGTCATTGCTGTTGCTGCACGGGGGCCGGGCATTCCGCCGTCTTCCGGACGAACAACATGCCATGTGAACTCACCGTCTGAATAAGGTCTGGTAGCCTCATCAGCGCCAAAAGCTCTCTGGACGCCTACGAACTCAACGCCCATGTCCTCAAGCCAGTCGATGGTATCGCCTGATTTGAAATAATAATCACGTACCATACGTGCATCGACGCGGTAGTGGGTAAAGTACATATGCTTTCTGAAAGCCTCGATGGGTGAAAGCGGGATCATGTGCATGCGCTGGATCCTTGAACCTACACCTAAGGGGCCCATGCCCATGTTAGCGGCACCGCCGGTAGTTGTGGACTTTTCAAGGGTTATTACTCTTGCACCGCCCTCTGCGGCTGCGATGCTGGCAGCAAGACCTGAAAGACCTGCAGCTACTACTACGACATCAGCTTCATATTTTTTCATAACTATGCCTCCTGATTATTTTTTTATGCTGGCAGCGCGTACCGCTGACATTACTATATTACCTTTAAGTTCGGAAACCGGAGCGCTCCTTGAGCAGTCGCAGATGATCCTGTTATAACCCTGGAGCATCGGTCCGTAAGCATCTGCGTGTCCAAAGTTCTGGATAAGTTTTACTGCTACATTACCGACGTTAAGATCCGGCCAGATAACAACGTTAGCTTTACCTGCGACCTTGCTCTCCCTCGGAACCTTCTTCTTTGCTATTTCAGGTATGATCGCTGCATCAAGCTGGAACTCACCGTCTATTGCAAGGTCAGGACGTTTCTCCTGAGCGATTCGGAGTGCTTCGGTTACTTTATCGATCAGTTCGCCTGAGCCGCTTCCCAGTGTAGAGTAGCAGACCAGCGCGCATCTGGGCTCCCAGTCAAGCAGCTCAACAACTGTATTGCATGCAGAGATGGCGATGTCTGCCAGCTGCTCCGGATCAGGATTTGTGCAGACAGCTGAATCGCCTATTGCAAGAAGTTCACCCTCGCTGCCCTGGAATCCGGGGATCTCGCACAATCCGATACTTGAAACGGTGCTGATACCCGGCTTAAGACCGATGACTTCCTGTCCTGCAAGAAGTACGTCCCTGGTCGTATAGTTGATGCCTGCAAATGTAACGTCCGCTTCACCGGCCATCTGCATGATCATCGCATAGTAGAGCGGCTTTGCAGCCCTGCGGCGAAGTCCTTTTTCTGAAAGGATGACCAGTTCATTGGCGGCAGCACCTGTCACGATCTTAGTCAGATATTCTTCATCAGCCATGTCAACAAAGGTAAAAACTGCAGGATCGTATCCGCGCTGTACTGCCAGATCTTTAAGTGCCGCAGCATCTCCGACAAGAATAGGTATGATATAACCTTCCTGTCCGCACTCATAAGCAGCCTGCATCATTTTTTCATTGTCTGCTTCCGGAAATGCTACCTTCTGGGGATTGAGTTTTGCTTTTTCATAAATAGGATCTAATACATTGCCCATAAATTTCACCTCTCACTATATTCCTTTATATTTTTTCTCAATATATTTTTTGCTTCTTTCTCTTACCGTTGCAAGATTCTCCGGATTTGCAAAGAATCCTCCCTGGGTCTCTCCTATCTCATCAAGATGTCTTGCACGGCCGATGACTGTGGTTCTGTCCTTATACAGACCGTCTTCCTGGATCACAAACTTCCAACCGCCCTTTTCATCCTTCTCAAGAGTTCCGCCTGCGCCGCAAACCTGGCACTCAACCGGATAATAAATACCATCCCACTGAGGCTCGCCGAGAACCAATGCGTTGCTGTGGCAGTTCGGGCACCATCCCATGTCAGGATCGCCCAGCCATTTTCTCTCCTCAGGAGGAGTTTTAATGGCAGTCATGATGTTTTCACCAAGCTTTCTTGCCTTTGCCATAAGCTCGTCATCAAGCAGACACTGGCCGTTTCCGGGAACTCTTGTTGCCAGCAGCATGTCAATAACCTTCATGTCGGTTGTGAACATTGTTGCCTGCAGCCCCTCAAGCGCCATTGACTGCCATGAACGGGTCGATCCGCCTACAGATATAAGACCTGCGATACGGTCCTTATGCTCTATTGCGTGAATTGCCTCAAGGAATGCTGTCTCATAAGCAAGACTTCTCTGGGCAAATACCAGATATTTTCCATTCGGCATAAGATCATAAGTAGGAATGGAATAGATAACTGCATCCTGGGCAAGAAGAACTTCCATGATCTTCTTCTTATCATCCTTTTCATCCAGTACGCAGCCTACATACTTGCCTTCACTCATACCCTTGGTGCAGTATGTACAGCCTGTGCAGTCCAGGATATTGTAGTCTCTGAGATTGATATAAGTGATCTCTGCACCCTGTTCCTCACAAGCCATCAGAGCTTCTTTGAGCAGGAACTCTGAATTGCTGTTCTTACGGCCTACAGTAACTCCCATAACCTTGTATGCCATTTTGATACCTCCATTTAAAATAAAAACATATATTAATTACATCAATCCCGGCAGCTGCCGCTCACATACAGCAAATGCCGTAACAAGATCTGATTCGTATGAAAGTGACAGGTTCATCTGAATGCCATTTTCATCTGCATAACGTCTCATCTGCCCAAGAAAGGAAACCTCAGGTGCTCCATAAGCATTCCTGGTCACCTCTATTTCTGAGAAATCAACCTCATCTGCCTGAAGTCTGAGTGCCTTGAAAACTGCTTCCTTGGCTGCATAGAGCCCTGTAAAATACTGCTGCCGGTCTTCTCTTTCAGAAGCATCCTCAACTTCCTTTGCCGTGAAGATCCGGCGTACAAATGCATCATCCGGATCCAGTATTTCTTCTTTTATCCTTTCATAGCGCAGAACGTCCACTCCAATACCGGTGATCATTTCTCAGCTCTCCGGTTCAAAATCGAACTTTTCCCAAACAGGAACACCGGTATATTCCTTTGTCTCCTCTTCGCCTGTAAGCGCCCTTATGGCACCTGCTGCGAGAGCTTCCATCTCAAAGTCTCCTCCGAAGACTATGAAAGGTGCGATCCATCCGGCATATTTCTTAACGTTCTCAACAAAATCCACATCGTTTGACACGCCGCCGGTAAGGACTACTGCATCAACCTTGCCTTCCAGGACGCATGCATAGGATCCTATGTATTTAGCCAGCTGGTATGCGAACTGTTCATAGACAAGTGCTGCCCATTTATCACCTTCGGCAATGCGGGCTTTGATTGCTCTCATGTCATCAGTTCCAACAAGACTTATAAGGCCTCCCCGCTTGCTGACCATTGCTTTCATGTCGGCTTCTGTGTATTTTCCGCTGAAGCACATCTTTATCACAGGAAGGAGAGGCACATAGCCTGATCTGTTGGGTGCCATGGGTCCGTCGCCGTTGAGCACATCGTTGCCATCGATTATACGCCCGTTTTTCTGGGCTGTGATGGAAAGGCCTCCTCCGACATGGCATACTACGAAGCTGCATTCTTCGTACTTTTTGCCAAGCTGCCCGGCGGCGCGGATGGCGACTTCTTTCTGGTTAAGGACATGCACATGGGACTCCCTGTAGATCCCCTTTATGCCGGTAAGCCTTGCGATGTCTTCAAACTCATCAACATCGGGAGGATTTACGAGATAAGCCGGTTTTCCGGTTTTTTTGGCGAAATCGTCGATTATCTGCGCGCCGAGGATCGCAGGATGCTCCATGAGCCTTCCTGATGAACAGTCTTCTATTATCTTTTCATTTACAGGGAAAACACCGCCCGGTGTGGAGACAAGGCCGCCGGAATATGCGGCGAAAGCATCCATGTCCTCAATGGAGATACCATTTTCTGACAGGACGGAAAGGATAGTCTCTACACGGTAGGGCTTCTGCTCGGAGACCCGCGCAAAGCCCGAGAGCTTTGCGGGGTCATGAGAAACGTTTGCTTTGAATATTATGTCTTTGTCTTCAAATACAGCTAATTTTGTAGATGTGGAACCTGGGCTTAAGGTAAATATCTTCATGCCTCAAATCTCCTTATCTGTATACGTAATCGCCTGCACGGTAACGCGGCGGGATAACAGGGCACTGAATGAATGACTCATACTGTCCGCCTGTGTAGATTATCTGGTTGCCGTGGTTATCGGTATCATAAGCGATGGGCTCGAACCATCCTTCGCGGATGTAACGTCCGGCGAGCTGGATGCGGAGCTTCTCGCCCTTATGATAGATACGTGCTGTAGGAACGATCTCGATATCAACAGGAACGATCTCGCCCGGCTGTACTTTAAGTTCCCTCTTATGAGCCATTACAGGCTGGACAAGGAGTCCGTCCACATACTGGGATTCCTTCTCGGAAAGCTCTCTGTGGGAAATACGGCACTTGCCCCATGCGCCAGGATGCGGCTCATCAAGTGTGTACCACGGGATCCAGTTGCCGTCTGCGTCAGCTTTCTGGATGTTGATGAACATATCCATGTCGTTATAGCTTTCAGCAGCGACATAAAGGTGCAGATACATGTATCCGGTGATCTCGGTATCCTCATCGAATACCATGTCGAAGCACACATCTCCGGTATTGCCGTCATATTTTACGCAGCCTTCCTGTGCAACAGGCTCTCTGTGCATGGTAAGGTTATTGTTATCTGAAGCATCAAGATAGAACTTGGTGTACTGGGTCCTCTTTAACGGGAACTCATTTTCAGGACGGTGTACCTGGTAATCGCAGTCATATGCGTCCATGATATCCAGCCTGATCCTCGGAGTCATCTCCCAGCCATTGTGAATGCCCTTCAGATAGCGGTCATAGAAGCGCTTAAGATCCTCAAGGTTTTCCGGTGAATATGTATCCGGCCACTCAAAATCGCGGTGTGCGCGGAACCATTTTCTCTTTGAACGGCACTTTCTGAATGCCTGGAAGCTGCCGCGCAGATGGAAATGCGAGAATCCTGCTGTCTGGTATACAGCACATTTAACCTTTGAGAAATCAGGTCTCTTGTCCTCCCAGTAACCGTTCATGAGCGGATATTTGATGGCCATGTCAACCTGGCTGTCAACACCGCCGGTTCCTGTTACCTGGGCAGAGATGAATTTATTAAATGAAAGTGCAGGTACTCCGCCTTCATAGAAGGATTCGCGGTAAAGGTCTGTTGTGCTCTCCCACGGAGCTATGCACTCAAGATGAGGCGGCTGCATTGAAGCGATGCCCCACTGATGGATGGCGACACCAGAGTTTCCTCCGAAACCGACTTTGCCGTTGCACCACCACTGCTGTGCGATCCACTCAACGAAATCGTAACCGTCTTCGCGGTCCTGATGTGTGAACATGTGGACATTGCCCTCTGAATGTCCGGCGCCGCGGACGTCAACATTGGCTACTGCGTAGCCCTGATAGCACCAATACAGCGGATCCGGAGATTCGAACTTAGCCAGCTTGCTGACAGTGTGAGGGGGAACACCCATTATCTGCCACTCGCTCATGCCCTCGCCCGGACGCTTGCCGAACCATGACCAGCTGATTATTACAGGAACCTTTACGCTGGTATCAGCAGGACGGAAAATATCGCAGTAAATGGTGATGCCGTCTCTCATCTTGACCGGTACGTCCTGATCGCACAGAACGCCGGGAGCGGCTTCATATGTTCTCTGGTTAAATGCCGGACAGAATCCCTGGCCCATACGTGCCATGGGATCATCAGCTGCAGAAAGGTCTACAGTCGGATCGATCGAGGTAGGCTTTCTTGCAACCATGTAGATCGCGTCAAGTTCCTCGCCCTGGAAAGTCTCGCGCAGAACGAAACGCTCACGTGCAGCAAGTTCATCATCATGATCGGACTTGCTCTCTGCCGGAGCGCTTTCGACCTGTACGGGTACCGGTGCCGGAGCCGGAGCGGGTGCTGCCTGAGCTGCCGGTGCAGGTGCGGGTGCAGCATCGTCATCCAGTGACTCTTCGAGACATTCAACTACTATAAAATCAACAGCCTCACCCAGGGTTGCCTTGCGGCGGAACTCCATGAACGGGATCTCTGTATCAAATTCATCCTCAAGAAAAGTTGTGATCTGTGTGATCTGTGTGGACTTAGCCTTAAGATCCTCCACGAAACGTGTCTCATCTGAGAGGCTTCCAGGCGCAACGCCAAAGACTCCCGATGCACGTTCGATCATTTTTGCCAATACATCTGAACGAATTCCCATATTGTTCCTCCTTGTTTGATTTTTTATACAATTTGCACTAAAAAGACGCAATACTCACTTTATATAATTGCATATATCTACAAATATAATATAAACCAGAGCATATGCTCAGTCCAATGATTTATGGGCAAAATTTATTCCCCATTGGAATATATCAAGTTGACGGTTAAGCATTATGAAATTATAATATTTTTGTTGATCATCCATGACCATTTAGGGAGTGTGAAATGATAGATTATTCGCTGTTTCCCATAACTTTTCAGCAGATCGTCATTTTCCTGACTGTTGTTCAGGAAGGTGGTTTTGCCAGAGCCGGTTCCAAGCTGCACATCACCCAGTCCGCGATAAGCAAAAACATCTCCAGACTGGAAAATGCTCTGGAATTGGATCTGTTTTCACGTACGACAAGGGAAGTAACCCTTACCCCCGCCGGAAAGAAGCTGGCAGAAAGCTGGTCACCTCTGGTCCAGGAGTTCAGCCGTGTCCATAAACAGGCCATGTCCATGCAGGAAGAAAATGAGATACAGCTGAATGTCGGACTTGTCCATACTTCACATCCAAGAAAATACATAGGCGAAACAATTAACCGGTTTCGCATACATAACCCTGACATCAATCTCCTGATCAAGTTTCATAATATCCAGGATCTTGAAACCAACATGCTCAACGGCATGTATGATCTGATCGTAATGCCTGATTTTGAACGGTTCTGGGCGATCGACAACAATCTCTCATTCAGATGGATAGCACGGTCAAATGCATATGTGATCCTCTCTGAAAAGCACCCTCTGGCGAAATACAGGGAACTATACATGAAAGACCTCATTGATTACATATTTGCCGTGCCCAGTTATCTTTCCAACAATTCTTACATCAGGGATCTGAACGAACGTTTCGATCCACTGGGCAAACTGCCTAAAACTGTCTCTACTTTTGAATCGGCCCACGACATGCAGTTTCTCTTTTCCAGCGTGAATCCTGAACTGCTCTTTGTAGATGCTTATATTGACCCTCCTGAAAATGAAGGTATCCTCAAGATACCGGTCGTTGACCAGGAGAACGGGATGATATGCATATGGAATCCCTCGCATATGAGAAAGCCTCTTCACCGGCTCCTTAAGTCGATACCCTGATCATTTTTCATGACATTCAAAAAGGGGACGAAGATATGATATTTCTTCGTCCCCTTCTTTTTAACCTGTTTTTATCTGACAGAATCGATCATTGCTTTTACATTTTCAGGTTTGGCATTTAAAGGAACCTCGCAGCCTGAACCCAGCATGAAGCCTCCCTTCATGCCCATTTTAATGAGTTTCTCGCAGTACTGTGAAACCTCATCAGGTGTTCCGTAGCACAGGAGATTGGCATTGACGTCACCACGGATCGACTGCCATCCGTCAAGGATCTCATAAGCCTGCTCTATGTCGGTAGCACCGTCAAGCTCAAGATGTACGCTTCCCTTTGGCACTTCCCTGAAATATTTGATCATCGGAAGCCAGTTGGCATCTGCATGCACCACAGTCAGTATGCCGGCAGCATTAAATCTTTCGATCATGCCTTTAAGTCCCGGCCATGCATACTCTTCAAACATCTCAGGAGACATGAACGTTGCTGATGAACGCATTGCAAAGCAGCCTACTCTTGAACCGCCGTTTGCCTTCAGCATGCCTATCGTCGCCTCGTCAGCCATTGGCTGGAATTTGTTTATGATATCCATGATCGGACCGGGATCATCGTAAAGGTCAAATGTGAACTCAACCATCGATCTTGCCATGGAAAGAGTGTCAAAAATAGGTGCTGTGGCGTTTTCGAAGATCGGGACCAGT
>SVDE01000013.1 GCA_015057955.1 Lachnospiraceae bacterium
GGGGCATCTGCAATAAACTGGTCTGCCAGCCATTTCTGGGATGCAATGACAAGATCCTCTGAACCTACAAGTGACTGTGTTTCATCGCCTTCGATCAGTATCTTTGCCGCATCTTCCGGATCGCTTATGGCATATTCATATCCTTTTTTGCTTGCCCTGAGAAAGGCTTTGGCTGCCTCAGGATCATTTTTAAGGAAATCATTATTAGCTATAAGAATGGGTGTATAGTAATCAAACCTGTCATTAATGTCCCTGAAATAGAAGAAATCGGTATCCACACCGCTTACCTGCGCATTTACAAGGCTCCATCCCGCAAATACCCATATGGCATGGTCCGGATTGATGGAAACATCCTGAGCTTCATCCGTAACGGTATTGGGGATGAGTTTTACATTGCTCCAGTCTCCGCCGTCTTTAGTCACAACATTTTCCATCATTGCAAGTTCGATCGGTGAATCCCATGTCAGATACGTCTTCCCTTCCAGTCCTTTGGGAGTATCCATTCCTTCGCCTGCAAGAGAAATGATACCCGAGGTGTTATGCTGGACAAGCGCCGCGACAGTTGTAACATCCATGGGTGTATCTGATGTAAATCCGGCTGCAAGTGTATCCTGTGCGTCAATGGCAAACTGTGCCTGTCCTGCGCTGCATGCCTGCACTGCTCCGTTCTCAGGCGGCTGTACGATGGAAACACTCAGTCCTTCCTCTTCGTAATAACCTTTAGCCAGTGCTACATACAGACCGGTGTGATTAGTGTTTGGCGTCCAGTCAAGGCATACCGTTATCTCTTTGAGACCGGTCTTTCCTGATGCGCCGTTTCCGGATGAGGAACATGCTGCGGCGCAGGATGCGAGTGTTAATATGATCATTGCTGCTATCAGCTTTTTAATGCTTTTCATCGTTATATATACCTTTCATGCAGAATGTTTTTTTGCTTTTCCCTTCCATGGCATGACACTTTTTTCGATCAGGGTGATGACCCCCATGAGCAGCAGGCTGATCAGGGAAATGAAAATGATCACTGCAAACATCTTGTCAAAAGCATATGCCTTCTTTACCCTTGTCATGTAAACGCCAAGACCTTCAAATCCGCCAAGCCATTCAGCAACTACAGCTCCGACGACAGCGTAAGCTCCTGCTATGCGAAGTCCGGAAAAGAATGCCGGGAGCGCAGTCGGGAACTTGACATACCTGAAGATCTGCATGCGGGAAGCACCCATGGAACGCATGAGATTTATGGCATCCGGGTCCACACTGTCATATCCGTTCAGCAGTCCGACAGCTATGGGGAAAAATGTAGTGATCACAACGAGCGTGATCTTAGGTGCCATTCCAAATCCCATCCAAAGTACCAGAAGAGGTGCTATCGCTATCGTTGGTATGGTCTGAGTGACTACAAGGATCGGATAAAGTGCCTTCCTAAGGAACATAAACCGGTCCATCAGTGTTGCAATGATAAATGCAAGGAAAATACCTATCAGCAGGCCGTAAGCCGCTTCCTGAAGCGTTACAGCAGCCTGGGCCAGCATCACTGTTATGTTAGCGGCAAATGCTTTCGCGACCGTTATTGGTGAAGGAAGCATGTAAGCCGGCACGACTTCCCTGTCACTTATCACATACCATATGACTACAACTGCAAGCAGTGCTATGATCGGGGCAATCTTATTTGTGATGTTTTGTGACTTTTTTGTCAATGGTAAGTACCTCGCCCTCAGGCTTATAAACGATCCTTACATATGCGCTTACACTTTCGCAGCCGGCCTTTATGGCAATCTTCTGGCAGTTTGAAACGATCTCCATGAGCTCGTCATAGCTGTCACCTTCAATTGCCGTTTCAAACGGACCAACATAATAATTCAGCCCTGTTGACTTAATGTAGTCGATCACTTCATCAACGATCCTGATAAGCTCATCCTCACTGCTTACATCCGGAAGCACCTGAATGGCTACGCTAGCTTTCATTTTTATCCTCCTTAAACAAAAAACACCGCCCGGCAAGGGCGGTGTAAACTGATCCTTAAACGATCTTTTTTAAGTCTTCCTACGCTTGCATTATCAAACAGGTTAAAAGGGTATGATCTCAGCCTTAAAATCAAGGCACCCCTGACTTATGAATATTATAAGATTCTTTCAAATGGATGTCAACATGCGATTGCCACTGTCAATTAAAACAGATCAGGATCATTATCATAAAAAAGGAGCTCCATGAAGGAGCTCCTTAAACGGACAGTTCATCCGGTCCGGAAAAATTACCATCTTGAAATATTAACAGCACCGAAGATGATCCCTAAAAGAATTCCCACGCCGCCGGCGATGATACCGATAAGAGAGAAAGTCTTTCCAAGTCTGACTTTCTTATTGTCGGGATCAGTCTGAGCAGCCTTTGAGCAAAGGATCATTCCCGCGATGCCGCAGCCAACTGCAAACAGGCCAAATACAATTGCATATACCATCATTCCTACTCCTGCATAAGGAATAAGAGCGCAGAATGCAAATATAACTGTAAAGCAAGCCAGAACAAGTGCTGAAATGCCAAGGATGAATCCGGCGATTATCTTGCCGGGAGAAGCCATCTTCTGTACAGGCTGGTTATATGTTGCCTGAGGAGCCGTATACACAGGTGTAGGTGCAGGAGCCGGTGCTGTATACGCAGGAGCCGGAGCGGGTGCAGGTGCGGGTTCGGGAGCTGCTTCCTTAACGATCTCGGGTTCCGGGGCTGCTTCCGGAGCCATTCTGTTTCCGCAGCTTGTGCAGAATAATGCGTTGTCATCTAGCGGCTGTCCGCACTGAGTACAATATTTCATTTTTTATACCTCCTGGGTCCATTATTTCCGATCCTCGGACCGGTAATTTCTTTGTATGTAATAATAGCAAATGAAGAAGCATAAATCAACAACGCCCAATCTTAAATACCTGTTTTTTTCAGGAAATCCATTGCCATGACCAGACGCTTCTGATATATGATGTCCTCTTCAGGTATTGCACTCTTAATGTCCTCAAGAGGAGCGCTGACAGATCCCGCGATCAAAATATATTCTGCCTCGATCTCCTGTGCTGAAGGGTTAAGATGGTTTTCCTCGGATATGCGTTCAAGTATCAGCCTGATCTTAATGTTTCTGGCAGCTTCCGGCCTGTATTCTTCCCTGAGTTCAGCCTCGCTCTTTCCGGTTGTTTTAAGGAATTCCTCCCAATCCCCGTTCATTGATGCCACCTTATCTTTATCGGCTGCTATGAGGCTATCCACCTCCATGTCGACCAACCCGTCCGGTGCTTCAAGATCCACCATGCTGCAAAGATCATCCAGGAGCCGGTCTTCTGCCTTCACTACAGCATCTGACATACGACTGCGCTGCAGTGCATCATTTATGCTTGCTCTCATGTCATCAATTGTTTCTACACCCTCCAAACCAAAGAGTCTTGCGAATTCATCGTCATCTTCAGGTACGATCTGTCCCTGGGATGCCATGCTCTTCTTAAGTTCGGTAATTTCAGCTTCAATATCCTCCTTTGATACAGTAACGGGTTCTACTTCATACTTAAGCGAGCTCAGGTCTCCAAGTTTGAATTCCGGAGCAACTGCAAATTTAAAAACTACTGTAACTCCTTCAGAGGTGATCGACGGCACATCTACAACCGCCTCTGAAACCGGTATCAGATCCAGTTCCCTTATCCCGTTCTGAAAAATGTCACTGATGCAAAGGTTCAGTGCTGCGTTTAGGATATCTTTTCTTTCGATCTCTGAAGGGTTAGCACCTACCTGCCTGCTTCTTTGCTCAAGGCGTTCTTTTGCGCTCTGTACTGTCTCCTTCCACTTATCCCCGCCAAGTTCCGCGGTCATTTCTCCTGTTGAATTGCCGACTATTTTCCATGAAGTCATATTTAATCTCCGTTTCTGATAATATAATAACTATATTAGATTTTGCCTTTTTTTTCAATGTTCCATGCCACTGCTCTTTACTGTTGTGAAAATTGTATTGCCAACATTGCATACAATGATATAATAAAGTCATGAAAAAGATGGGCAGGAAATTAATAACCGGATCAGCAGTGGCTGTAACAGCCATTTCTTCTGCAGCGCTGCTTTCAGGTTGTTTTCCTTTTGGCCCTTCACCTACAGTCTACGGACCGCCTCCGGATCCTACCACAGAGATCAATGAAACCGTTTACGGACCGCCGGAAGATTTTACTCCGGAAACCGAGATCAACGAAGATGTATATGGCCCTCCGGAAATGTTTGAGACAACCTCTTTTGATCCCGGAACTGATATTAATGTGGGTGTATACGGACCGGCACCGGATCCCGCAACAGAGATCAACGAACCTGTATACGGTCCACCCGAAGATTTCACCCCTGAAGAAGAGATCAATGAGGATGTATATGGTCCTCCTGCTGACATAATTGAAGACGAAAACCGAAATTAATCTGACAAATTATAAATACAATCAGTTAAAGCTGCTCTCTGAATATAGAAAGCAGCTTTATCAAAATCCAAAGCTTAAGTTCTTCTTTCTTGAGCTTACATTAAGATGTAACGAAAGATGCCTTCACTGCGGATCGGACTGCACTGCCCAGGGCGGCGAGGAACTGACTCTGGAGCAATATAAGACTATCCTTGATGACATGGCAAGGGACTTTGATGTAAATACATTTCAGCTTTGCATAACAGGCGGTGAACCGCTTCTCAGAAAAGACTTTTTTGAGATAATGGGTTATGCAAAGAGCCTTGGTTATCACTGGGGAATGACCAGCAACGGAACCCTGATCACAAAGGAGGTCGCAAAAAAGCTTTACGAATGCGGAATGGGGACAATTTCCATCAGCATAGACGGCCTGAGGGATACTCATGACGCTTTCAGACGCACTCCCGGCGGATACGACAGAGCGATGCGGGGCATACAGAATCTGATCGATGAAGGTGGTTTCCACGCCATTCAGGTAACCACTGTCATAAATCATTCCAACATGGATGAACTGGAACCTCTTTATGAGATAATGTGTGATCTGGACATCGATTCGTGGCGAGTGATCGGTATTGAACCCATGGGCAGGGCTCTGGATCATCCGGAACTTCTCCTTACAGAAGAGGATCAGAAGAGACTGTTTGAATTCATAAGAGATAAACGCATGGAAGACATGCCCGTTACTTACGGATGCAGTCATTTTCTTGGATATAAATATGAACGCGAGGTCAGGGATCATTATTTCACCTGCAACGCAGGCATATACACCGCAAGCATAATGTCAAACGGCGACATAGGTTCATGCCTTGACATTGAGCGCCGTCCGGAACTCATATACGGAAACATCCTTAAAGATAACTTTAAGGATGTCTGGTTTAACCGCTTTGAGCATTTCAGGCATCCTCTCTCAGATGACTGTGCAGAATGCTCAGATTGTAAAGTTAAGGATTTCTGCAACGGCGGAGCTCACCACAGTTTCGACTATGACAGCGGTGTTCAGCGCGTATGTTTCAGGAACACCAGTGTTTTTGATCTGAACTGATCATAAACCGCAGATATCAAGTATCCTGCTCATCTCATTTGTCTCAATGGCGGTTATGCCGTGGCATGTCTGTTTTCCTTCTTTTACTTCCATTATCATAAGGGCATCATCAAGATTTTTGCATATGCCGAAATATCTTCCGCGATGTTCTTCCTCATCCCATATTATGTATGCTCTTATCGCTGACCCGACACAGTTTCCTTTTGCCGGATACTCTATCTCAATGGCAACTTTCCCTGGAGCCGCATTGATGGCTGTGACTGCGAATTCTTCTCTTACATAAGGATAACTGCGGATATTGCTGTATGCATTTTCATACAGTTCATCAATATATGCTTCTTTTCTGTCAAGAACCTGATCTATGAATGCCTGTCCTCTCTTTTCCATGAGAGACGGAACTGTCTCCATTGTGAATTTAAGCTGTTCAGGCGGATGAGGTATCCGGGCTTTCTGCTCTCTTATCTTTTTATTTGTCTCCCTGACACTTTCCAAAAGTTTTGTCTTAAGGTTTACGGTAACTTTTTCAGAAATGATGCACATGCCGTCTACATCTTTGCCCATGGTAAGAGCCAGATCGTTTGCACCGTCAAATTCCAGCATTGCCACCTTGCATCCTTCATGTCTTTTTGCCGCAAACGGCGCGCTTGTATAGACAGGCATGTATTTTTCACTGGTATTATTATTGACCATGATCAGCGGCGCATTTTTGCCGCTGTCATTTACACCAACAGGAACTGCAAGTACCGCTCCTCTGAGTGCATTGAGAAGATCGTTAAGAAAAGCCTGTTTGGCCTGAGGATCTTTTTCCGCCGCAAAGCGGTCCATGATCTCATCTATTCTTGTATTGTCAGGTCCCGGAGCGGGAGATGTAAGATCCAGGGGAACAGTCTTTCCTGTTCTCTGCGACTCCGTTTCAGCGTACTGCATCTTATTGACAAAATGCATGCTGAGAACAATGTTTGCATCCTGCGGATTAATGATGATACCATCGAGATGCGCACGTACTGCTTCTTTGGCAGCAATGGCATTTGCCTCAACATAAGGAATGACAGCAACTTTAGTTCCCGTCTTTAATTTACCGTTCAGATGCCATTTGCTTGAATAGACAGGCATGAAGCATTTGCCGTCTTTCATTTTTAAGATCATGGCAGCTACCCTGCCCTGGTCATCTGTCCTGCACGGCATGTGGATATTGCTCACCCTGAGTTCTTCGGCTAATTCAGTCAGTTTTTCTATTGAATTGTTCTTCTTATATTCAGCGAGCAGCTTTTCGAGCCTGTCGTTGGAATTTGCTTTGTAATCGGACATGTCTTCTCCTATTTCTTGGTAGGCACGTGTATGACAACCTGAGGGAACGGAATGGAGATGCCGTTATCATCAAACAGAAGCTTCAGATCACGTGCAAGCATGCGCTGGCCGTCAAATATGTCTGTCTCATCCACATCAACTGCAAATTTCAGTTTGATACCGCTGTCAGCCAGCTCCTCTACACCAAGATAACGGGGAGCTTTGAGATATAGGTCCGGATGTTCATTTTTAAGACCAGGCAGCTTCTCTTTGAGCATTGCTTCAAGATCGCGCAGCTTAGTGCTGTAATCTACAGAAACTATGCAGAGAGCTACTGAATTGTTGCGTGAACGGTTCTGGAAATTACGGATATCGGAGTTATTTACGACTTTGAGATTTCCTCCGACATCCTCGATCACGGTTGTTCTTACACCGATATTGCGGACAATGCCCCGGAAGTCATCCAGGATGATAATATCACCGACACTGTACTGGTTTTCAAAAATGATGAAAGCACCTGTGATTATGTCCTCGATAAGGCTCTGGGCACCAAAGCCTATTATAAGACCTATAATTCCTATTCCGGCAAGCACGGCTGTGGCATTTACCCCAAGGATATTGAGGCCCCATACGAGAGCCACGATAACGGCGATATACTTCATCAGTCCAGTGATCAGATTGGTAACAGTTCTTACTCTTCCGCCCTTTTTACCGACCGCATTCAGGATGAGCTTTAATATCTGATAGCCAAGCCAGACTATACCTATGACTACAAGAACCGTAACAATCTGTGCGAGTGCTGCAGGCAGATCTCCCTTGATCAGGAAATTAATCTTCTCGGTGTTGATCAGACGTTCTTTAAAATCTGCAGGCAGCGGGAACCATCCCGGATTGAGCAGTAAGACCACCAGGATCGCAACGATCACGATGGAAATGTAGATTTTAGCGTTACTCTTTTTCTTCATGGCATTCTCCTTTAGCGGTCCCGTTCAGGGATCAATACAATGATGCATAATTTGTTGACACCCAGTTTGAGATTGAATAATTGTCATCATTATATTCACAAACCAGGTAGATATACTTATCACTATTTGGTTCAAACACTTCTCCGGCCAATGTGTAAGAGATCGTAAACAATCCTTCATCATTAAATGCTGAAACACTGATATGATCAGTGATATCCCATGTATCAGTATGCCCGGTGGTGTAGCTTTCAAGTATCACCTGTATTATCTCAATATTTCCAAAATCTGTTATCAGATTCGTATCAATCTGGAACGATGCGGAGACTATGGTGTTGTCTGTGATGCTTCCGGAAGAACCGAGCAGGTAATCACCTGAATAGGCAGACAGATTCTTAACATCATCAGAATAAAGCGAACCCGCAGTGCCGTCCGGCATTGTATAGTCTGCGACTATCCGTACTTTTTTCAGCGTGCCGGTAAAGTCGTCGTTATATGCAATGATATCAAAGGCAAGGTCTTCGCATGTCCAGGTACCGTCTGTTCCGCTATAAGTGACCGATACCACACTATCTCCTACGGCAGGACAGTCTTCAAAACTTCCGCCTGTGTCAGCTATCTGGAGTTTTGCTGTGATCGATACCGCATCTTTCAGATCGATCTCAAACGGATAATGATGTATATCTACAAATTCATCCGGTAAAAAAGTCCTTTCATGCGAGATCGATGTGAATTCGGGTGTAAAAGCATATGGGTGAATAAATCCCCAGCCAACGCTGTCCCAGTCAATGGAACCGTTTTTATCGGTATAATTCAGATTGACCTCGATAAAGTCAAAGGATCCGGATACAGGTGTAGCTCCTCCCAATAGATCATCCCACGAGCAGAACACGGTAAAAGTACCGTCACCGGCAGGCGCAGTCATTGTTAACTTATCAGCCTTTACAAAATACTCGTCATCTCCAAGGTATACATGAAGTGCATAAGGATCCCCGCCATCATCAAAACTGTTATCAGTCAGTCTGACTTTTCCGGGATCCGGTATCAGATCTGTCATGATGCGGAATGTGGCATGCAGGCCATCATCATCAAATTTCGCTGTATAACCGTCATCATCCGGATAGTCTGTGACATAATCACCCTGATATGCATACAGTTCACCAGCATCAGTGGAATATGCTGTGCCTTTTGTGCCGTCCGTCAAAGTGTAATCACAGACTATTCTTGCCTGCTGCATTATTCCTCTGATCTCGTCAGACAAGTCCATCCAAATATCTGTTATATCGTAAGCAAGTTCGCCGGACCAGACATCACCGGACCCGCTGTAGGAAAGACCTGTTATCGAACTGCCTTCAGACCGGCAGTCCTGCCATCCGTTTCCATTCATGCTGCCGTACTGGAGACGCGCAGAAACAGGCTTCCTGATATCGGCATCATGAAGCTCAATGGTAAAATTGTAATGGAAAATATCTATTTCCGGCAAATGATCTGAATTCAGCACGAGTTCATGCTCACAGCTAAGTTCAGTAAACCTGGGGGAAGTCAGCTCCGGTGCAGGTTCAGGGTCGGGGTCCGGTTCCGGCGTCGGAGTTGTAGGCTCCGGGAGCGGTTCTGGTATTGGATCCGGATCTGGTGTCGGACCTGGCGGAGGCGTCGGTTCCGGTGTAGGATTCGGTTTTGGATCCGGTGTCGGTGTAGGATCCGGTGTTGGTGTAAGATCCGGTGTCGGTGTAGGATCCGGTGTTAGTGTAGGATTCGGTTTTGGTACGGGTGTCGGCGTTACCTGAACTGGTGACACAGGTTCTGCCGGCTGAACCTGTGTGGTTATTGTCTGGCTTGGAACAGGGATCCGGTTAGGTCTTTTGAAAAGAGGTCCCAGTTTTGATCCTGCCAGTGCGCCGATGACTATAAGTACACCTACTCCGGTCAGAAAACCTTTTCTTGACATCATAAACCGACGCTCACGTCTCATACGACCTGAGGCATCAGAACCGCTCAGTGGTTTTCCGTGTCTTGCTTTTCCGGGTGGACAATGAGCAGGTGCATATTCAAGATATTTATCATCAACTTCCCTCAAGATGTTACCCTGTTTTTCAATTATGATCTTATTGAATTATTTCACATACTTGTATTCATTTCAATACAATCTTCCCACATTATTATCAGGGCATGAAAAAAACCCCGGAAACTGATTTCCGGGGTTTTCGGATAGACTTGTAATCTCGATCAACGTTTTGAGAACTGAGGAGCTCTTCTTGCGCCTTTGAGACCGTATTTCTTACGCTCTTTCATACGAGGATCTCTTGTAAGGTATCCTGCAGCCTTGAGAGTCTGTCTGTTCTCTTCATCTGCTTCACAGAGTGCTCTTGCGATACCGTGCCTGATAGCACCTGCCTGACCTGTGAATCCACCGCCTTTTACTGAGACTCTGATGTCATACTTGTCAACTGCGTTAACAGCCTCAAGCGGCTGACGTACAACAACTTTAAGTGTCTCAAGTCCGAAATACTCATCGAGTGCTCTCTTGTTTACGATGATCTCACCTTTGCCAGGTGTGATATATACTCTGGCGATACTGCTTTTTCTTCTGCCTGTGCCATAGAATGTATTAGCCATTATTCATTACCTCCCAGATTAAAATGTGTAAGCTTCCGGCTTCTGAGCCTGATGCTTGTGCTCTGGTCCTGCGTAAACAAAGAGTTTCTTGATCATTGTACGACCAAGAGGTCCCTTGGGAAGCATTCCCTTAACTGCATGTTCGAGAACTCTCTCAGGATGATTTGCGAGCATGTCCTTAAGAGATGTCTCCTTGAGTCCGCCTACATAATCTGAATGGCTGTAATAAACCTTCTGATCAAGCTTCTTTCCTGTAACCTTGATCTTATCGGCATTGACTATGATCACATAATCACCACAGTCTTCATGAGGTGTAAAGATGGGTTTCTTCTTGCCTCTGAGAATAGAAGCAACTTCAGTTGATAAACGTCCGAGTGTGCATCCTGCAGCATCGATAACATACCATTTTCTATCGATCTTGTCAGGATTTGCCATAAATGTCTTCATGTCTTTCCTCCTAAATGTTTTTGGTTCGAGTGACGGCTCCATGCCGCAAAGCAAAACCGAACCGCTATATACATTTTACTTCCGATGCATCCTCCCGACCCTTTTGGGCTGTAAAAGTGCGCAAAGACACACCGTCACGAATAGGTATTATAAGGGCGCAAACTAAAGTTGTCAACAAAAACATTGCTTAGTTGAACTGTGACGAATACAGTTTATGGTAGAAACCTTTCTTAGCCATAAGTTCATCATGAGTACCCTGTTCCACAACGTCGCCATGGTCTACTACCAGTATACAGTCTGCATTCTGTATGGTTGAAAGCCTGTGAGCTATCGTAAAGCATGTCTTGCCCTTCATAAGGCGTTTCATGGCTTCCTGGACCATGCGCTCTGTTGTCGTATCAACATTGGATGTTGCCTCATCCAGGATCAGGATCTTGGCATTGTACAGCATTGCCCTTGCGATCGTAAGAAGCTGTTTCTGTCCCTTGGATATATTTCCTCCATCCTCGCTGATCATGGTGTTGTAGCCGTCAGGAAGCTGCATGATAAAGGAATGGATGTGGGCTGCCTTGGCTGCTTCAACGACTTCCTGCATGTCGGCATCCTGTTTTCCGTAAGCGATGTTTTCAAAGATCGTACCGTGGAATAACCAGGTATCCTGAAGGACCATTGCATAAGCTCCTCTAAGGCTCGATCTTGTATATCCCCTTATCTCTCCTTCATCGACGAAGATCTCTCCGCTGTTTACATCATAGAAGCGCATGAGCAGATTGATGATCGTAGTCTTTCCTGCGCCTGTAGGTCCAACGATGGCGACCTGCTTGCCGGCCAGCGCATCAAGGCTCAGATCATGAAGGACAACCTTGTCAGGGAGATATCCGAAGCTTACATGTTTCATTTCAACATGGCCCCGTACATTTTCAAGTACCTTTGCATTTTCCACATCTGCGGGTTCTTCAGTCTCGTCAAGAAGTGTGAACACACGCTCAGCTGCGGCCATGGCCGAGAAGATCTCATTGATGGTATTGGAGATCTCGTTGATAGGTCCTGAGAATTTCCTTGAATACAATACGAATGACGATATCTGTCCAAGCTGCGCTGCTCCGTTCATGAACATGATCGATCCGAGTACAGCGATAAATGCAAGAGACACATTATTGATCGTATTCATTACAGGTCCCATTGTGAGCGCTATCCTGTCTGCCGAATAGAATGCCTCGGCAGCTTCATGGTTGACAGCATCGAAGCGGTTGCTGGCCTTTGTTTCATATGCATAAGCCTGAATAGTCTTGTGACCGCTCAGCATTTCCTCCGCTAGGCCGTTCATCGCGCCATAAGCCCTTGAACGCCTCTTATATCTTGGCTGTACGATCTTTCTCATGGACATTGTGTACAGCAGCGAAAGCGGTATCGTAATGATGACAACGATGGAAAGCAGCGGTGATATAGTCAGCATCATGATGAATGATCCGATTATGGTGACCACATTAGTCAGTATGGTTGTTACATCCGTTACAAGACAGGTTCCGATGACTTCAATGTCATATGATACGCGGCTGATGATATCGCCTGTCTGATGGCTGTCAAAATATCCGACAGGAAGAGTCATGAGTTTATCAAATACATCACGGCGCATTTTACCTGCCACCTGTTTGCTGACTTTGACCATTATCACATTGATCGCGATCGTTATGAGTGCGGATGTGATGTAGAACAATGCCATAAGACGGACATAGTACCAGATCATGTTAAAATCAACTTTACCCACACCGGCAGCTGCCACGTTAATGGCCTCACCCGCAAGCTTGGGTCCAAGGAGGGCCATGACGTTGCTTGCAAGGCAAAGAAGTACGATTATCAGTATCGTTATCTTGAACTGAGCCAGATAGGAAACCAGACGCATAAGAGTGCCTTTGGAATCCTTTGGCTTTTTCATTTCCTGAAATCCACCTTTTACAGCCATGATTATACCTCCTCTCCCATCTGTATCTTGTAAATATCCTGGTATTCTTTACATTCAGCCATCAGTTTTTCATGTGTTCCGATACCGATGATCTTACCGTCATCCATTACGATGATCTGATCCAGCATCATGATCGAGCTGACACGCTGAGCGATTATGATCGTTGTGCTGTCATAGTTTTCCCTGATGGCCTTTCTGAGGGCCGCATCAGTCTTGTAATCCAGTGCGCTCGACGAGTCATCGAGCACGAGGATCTCTGAGTTGTCTGCAAGTGCTCTGGATACCAGTATCCTCTGCTTCTGTCCGCCCGAGAAGTTTGCACCGTGGGCAGCAGACATATGGTCATATCCATCCTCATATGCTTCAATGAATTCTGAAGCGCAGGCGTCATCCGCAGCCTGTTTTATGCGGTCACGGTCAACATCACGGCCGAATGAGATGTTATCAGCGATCGAATCGGCAAATACCATGTCATTCTGGAATACAACACCGAATTTTCTTCTGAGATCTGTAAGGGTGTATGTCCTGATATCTTTTCCCTCAACAAATATGTTGCCTTCTGAAGCGTCATAGAATCTCATCAGCAGATTGATGATAGTCGTCTTTCCGCAGCCGGTAGGACCTATGATGCCGAGCGAAGTCCCCTTGTTGACCTCAAATGATATATTATCAAGGCTTTTCTGTCTTTCTTCACCGGCGAAGTTCTCTTTCTGCCTATGCTCGTGTTTGCTTGATTCACCATAGTTGAATGAAACATTCTCAAACTTGATGAACGCTTCGCTGTCTGTTTTTGCTGCTTCTGACTCAGGTATCGGAAGCAGTTCGTCAGGCTGGTCGACTACGAGTTTGATACGGTTTGATGATGCATTTGCCTTGGACATCATGAGCAGGACACGTGAAAGTCCCATTGCACCCATGAGGATCATGTTGAAGTAAGTCAGGAATGCAAGTATTACACCCGGCTCGGTAACACCGCCATTTACACGGTAGGCACCGATGATGACTACAAGAACAAATCCTATGTTGAGGAAAAGCGTCATGGCAGGTCCGGGAAGTGCCATTATCGTTCCGGCCTTGCGGTCACGCTTGATCATGGTCTCATTTGCCTTCTGGAATCTTCCTCTTTCATATTTTTCCTTGGACAGAGCTTTAACGACCCTGATACCGGTTATGTTCTCTCTCATTACAAGGGAGATCTCATCCACACTCTGCTGAACCTTATCGTAAAGAGGGATTCCTTTAAATGACAGGATCAGAACAGCTGCAACGGTAATAGGCGCAAGCACACAAAGGATAAGTCCAAGGCCGGTATCCATCATCATTGATACAACGATACCGCCTATCAGCATAAGGGGTGCCCTTATACCGATGGACTGGAACATCCTTATGAAATCCTGCATGTTGTATGAGTCAGATGTCATACGTGCAGTAATGGAAGGAAGGCCGAATTCATCGAATTTGTTTCCTGAAAGCTGAAGAGACTTCCAGAACAGGTCCTTCCTGATCGTATATGAACAGTTTTTAGCAGTAAATACAGCCATTCTGTTTGCGCCTATATTGACTGTAAGTATGATCGCTGCAATACCGAGCATGACTCCGCCGCATGCAAATACCATACCCATGTTTTTGGTTGGAGCAACGGTATCAAGCATGTATTCAAGCACATACGGCATGAACAGCTCCGCAAAAGAAGCAAATGCTTTCAGTAAAATGGTAATGATGACCCTCAGCGTATAGGGTTTCACATACCTGAACATAAATCTCATATAACTTACCTCTTAATATGTGTCTCAGCGCTCATTTCCCGAAAAGCTCTGATCCAGTTTTTCCAGCAGAGATATCAGCTGGTCTTTTTCTTCGTCATCAAGACAAACAAACAGTTCTTCCGTGGATCTGATCTCATTTGTTGTCTTCTCGCGCTTCATGCCTTCCTTTGTAAGGGACAGCATCACTACCCTTCTGTCAGATTCACTCCTTGTTCTTTCAACAAGTCCTTTGGTTTCAAGTTTCGAAATGAGTTCGCTGACCGATGCAGGCTGAACGCCAAGCTTCTCCTGCAGTTCTTTCTGTGACATCGGACCATCCAGAAGTAAGCTGATAGCCTTATTCTGCTGGGCTCCTTTTCCTACATGAAAGAACACATACTTATTGCAGTTGTGAAGAAGACGCCTCAGCTGGTCGCTTTTTGACTCTTCAGTGTTTTTGGCCATTATTGATAATCCCCTTCTTACCGTAAGCAAAAAATACTTCGGCACCAAATTAATTATATTTAAAATATATTCTTTCGGTGCCGAAATGTCAAGCACCGAAGCATTATGTGCTTGAAAGATTTTTATGCAGCATTTATGATATTGAAAGTGTTGATATTATGGGGGTTTTGAAATTGAACAGCAATTTTGAGATTAACGAAAATGTATTACGAAAATATACGGGATCAGATGCTGAAGTATGTGTGCCTGAAGGCATAATAAAGATCGGCGCCGGTGCTTTTAAAAGGTCTGAAGCGATCTCAGCGACATTGCCTGAAGGGCTTATCACCATAGGAGATGATGCGTTCCTGGAATGCCGGAAACTGGAAAAGATAAACATTCCATCAACTGTCCGCGTAATAGAATTTCAGGCTTTCAGCGGCTGTGAAAGCCTTCGTGAGATCAGTATTCCGGATTCTGTTGAGCTGATCGGGTCATATGCATTCATGAACTGTAAAAGCCTGAAGGAGATCACCCTTCCTGGTAACAACTGCTCTGTCTGTGATGACGCGTTCCGCGGGAGCGGCATGGAAAAGCTTATAGTTCTGGAAGGAAAGACTGAACTCGGGAACAGAATGTGCTATGGCTGCAGTGAGTTAAAGACTGTTATCCTTCCGGAAAGCATTGAGACCATAGGAAACGGAACATTTACAAACTGCTCCAGCCTTTCTGACATCAATCTGCCGGATGGCATAACATCAATAGGCTCATCCGCTTTCCTGATGTGTGAAAAACTGGGGAATGTAAAACTGCCTAAAAATATAAGAAAGATCGGTAACCTCGCGTTTGGCGGGTGCAACATGACCGAAGTCGTGATACCCGACGGAATGATGACTCTCGATAAATGTCCGTTCGGGGTCGATCTGAAGAAGATCACTCTTCCCGACAGTATTGTACAGATAGATCTGGATACATTTACCGGATGCAGGAACCTTGAGGATATAGAGTTCTCAAAAGCAAACGATTTCATGTACTGCTTCCTTGAAACTCCGTTTTCAAAGAAATAAGGTTCTGCTGCATCCGGCATTACGGGAGCTATTATATAGAAAAAATCAAATTGTATCTCAGTTCTTTTTCCATGCAAAAAGCCAATCTCTGGCTGCCTCAGCCTGATATGTAAGCTCCCAGCCTCTGGAATGATGCTCTATATCGGCATGATTGCTGCTATCGTCATCCCAGACTGTTTCCTTGTCAAAAGGAGCCAGCACAATATTCGCATCTATGCTCTCATTACGTATCTTTTCGTTTATAATATCCCAGCCGTCACGGTAATTAAGATCGATCCTTGCAACTGAAGCTCCGTTCCGCTCCAGATTGTCTGCTATGGCAGTCATACCCGGAAATTCCTTCAGTCCTCCGCTGCTGAGTCCCATATAGATCCTGCTGTTTTTAAGCCTGCCGACTTTTTCCGGATCCCACATCCCCGAAACACACATTGAAGCTGCAAGGAGATCAGGGAATCTGCAGTTCATCTCAAAAGTGGCCATACAGCCCTGGGACTGACCTGTCATGTAGATCCTGCACCGATCGACCTGATTGCCTTCTGCAATACTGTCTATCAGCTCTTTGATCTGGTCAAATTCCGGAACAACATTATAATTATCATCTGTCAGACGGATCTCTATTGGTATCTGTATGGCAAGGACATAGCATGGATGCTTCTTCTGGTTCTCCTCTTCGGCCCATACTGTAGCTCCGATGCCCTGGGAAAGAGTGACCAGTACGTCAGGTCCGTTCGCTGAGGCATCTGCTATGAAGACCACCAGCGGATACTTTTCCCCGGGTGTCAGATCCGGAGTAAAGAGATTATACTCAAAGGCTCCATACCTGCCCTGGGTGAACCGGTCAATGACCTTTTCCACAGCTTTTGAAGAAGTGATCTCTCCCACTCCGGGGATATCCGCGGTCACCTCTATGGGCCTGCGATTTTTCGGATGAATACGGGGGCCGTGTCCCTTAGGCTTTCCGGGGCCTCCCGGACCTGTCGGACCTTTCGGACCTCCGGGACCTCCCGGGCCTCCTGCCGGCTTCTTGAACTTCGGCAGAACATTTGCCTGTTCATCATCTTCAGAAAGGCAAAGCGTTATGATATCTCCATCCTGCTCACAGCCTGTGATGGTCCGGTCTTTCACCGTGATCTGCGCAGCATCAACAAATGTTCCGTTCAATTCTATGATCGCTTTTACTATGCGTTCTCCATCAGGTCTGGGTTCTGCGACCGCAGTAACAATAGGTGTCATATATGATCTACCTCCTGTATAATTTAAAAATCTCCATTCAACTCGGCTGCACGGCAGCAGGAAACAAAATGCCCCGGCATGATTTCTTTAAGTTCCTGTGGTCTGCCGCACTCTTCCTGTGCATACGGGCATCTGGGAGCGAATCTGCATCCGGGTTTAGGGTTTACCGGATTTGACAATTCGCCTTTCAGGATTATCCTTTTCCTCTCCTTATGTACATTTGCCACCGGGATAGCGGAAAGCAGTGCCTTGGTATACGGGTGAATGGGTTTGGCGAACAGTTCTTTTGATCCGCTGGTCTCTACCAGCTGGCCAAGATACATTACACTTATATGGTCAGAAATAAACCTGACCACAGATAGGTCATGAGTTACAAACATGTATGTAAGCTTGTATTCGCTCTGCAGGTCCTTGAGAAGGTTCAGGACCTGTGCCTGGATAGACACATCCAGCGCGGAAACAGGCTCATCGCAGACTATGAACTTTGGATTGATGGCAAGTGCCCTTCCAATAGCGACCCGCTGTCTTCGTCCTCCATCCATTTCATGGGGATAAGCCATCCTGAGCCTTTGGGATATTCCTACCAGATCCATCAGCCTTTCAATCTCTCCGCTCAAAGTTTTTCTGGTGACATCTCCTGATCTGAGCAGCACCTCTTTCAGTGTATCTTCGACCGTAAATCTCGGGTTCAGTGATGAAAACGGATCCTGGAATATGATCTGCATTTCCTTTCGCAGCTCTGCCAGCTGCAGGGAATTTACTTTTGTGATATCCTTCCCTTTATAGAACATCCTGCCTCCGGTGGGCTCCTGCAGATGGATGATAGTACGTCCCAGTGTGCTCTTTCCGCAGCCTGATTCACCGACTACTCCCATAGTCGTGCCTTCTTCAAATTTCATGTTGATATCATCAACAGCATGAAGCAGGCCGCCTGATGTATTAAAGTATTTTTTCAGACCTGAAATCTCTACTAATGCTGCCATATCAATTCTCCGTTTCATTTAATCTGCCTGCTTTTAAGCAGCGGCAGGTGTGTGTTCCTTCAAGATGCGTAAGAGGGATCTCCGCTTCTGCGCATGCATCCGCAGCGTGAGGACATCTGGGATAGAACTTACATCCCTTTGGAAGATCCGTGGGATTGGGCATCATCCCGCTCATGGGATGGAGTCTTTCCTCATCAGACTCCATATCCGGCAGTGAACCGAACAGGCCTATCGTGTAAGGATGGGAAGGATTATCAAATATTTCATATTTGTCTCCATATTCAACGATCTGTCCGGCATATATGATGGCAACGTTATCGCAGGTCTCTGCGACAATACCCAGGTCATGAGTGATCAGTATCATGGATGTTCCGCGCTGGCTCTTCAGTTCATCCATCATCTCGAGTACCTGCGCCTGGATAGTCACGTCCAAAGCTGATGTCGGCTCATCCGCAAGGATCAGGTCGGGTTCACAGGCCAGTGCGATCGCAATGATTACCCTCTGCTTCATTCCTCCCGAAAACTGATGC
The DNA here is from genome assembly GCA_015057955.1 of Lachnospiraceae bacterium. Taxonomy (GTDB): domain Bacteria; phylum Bacillota; class Clostridia; order Lachnospirales; family Lachnospiraceae; genus RGIG5612. The sequence continues at coordinate 18,781 of SVDE01000013.1, forward strand.
GGATAATCTCTGGCCCTGCTTTTAGGTATACCTACGACTTCCAGCATATCCGCAGCTTTATGGAGCGCCTCCTTTTTGCTGCAGCCGTCGTGTCTCCTTATTCCATCCGCAATCTGGTTTGCCACACGCATGGTTGGATTGAGCGATGTCATAGGATCCTGGAATATCATGGAGATCTTCCTGCCCCGGATCTTCCGCATTTCAGATTCTTCGACCTGCATCAGGTCTTCTCCTTCGAACCAGATCTCACCGTTGCGTACTTTTGCAGGAGGATTTGGAAGTATCCTGAGAATGGATTTAGCTATGGATGTTTTTCCTGCGCCGGTCTCTCCCACGAGCCCCAGCGTCTTTCCCTTTTCCAGTTCAAATGAGACTCCGTTTACAGCATGTATGGTCTCTTTGTTGGATGTGTATTCCACTACCAGGTCCTTAACTGATAAAAAGCTGTTTTCGTCCATTATTTATTTTCTCCTTTCATCAGTCCCTGAGTTTGGGATCGAGTGCATCTCTGAGTCCATCGCCGAACAGGTTCAATGCCAGGACGAAGATCGCGAGGAACAGTCCCGGGAACAGTATCTGGAAAGGCGCACTTCTGACCATTGAGTTGGCATCTGAGATCATAGCGCCCCATTCAGGTGAAGGAGGACGGATACCCAGATTGATAAAACTCAGGTTTGCTGCCATCATGATGGTCCCGCCTACGCCCATGGTAGATGAGACTATCAATGGTGAGATCGTATTTGGCAGGATATGTACGAACATCAGTTTTATTTTCGGGCAGTTAGTTGCCTGGGCTGCTTCTACATATTCCAGCCTCCTCTGGCTCAGAAATTGCGCCCTTAAAAGTCTCGCGTTCAACGTTATCCTTCCAAAGCCCAGTGCAATGATCGTCTGAATAAAACCACTTCCCAGAACAATGGAAATAATAATGGCAAGAAGCATGGCCGGTATCGACTGTATAAGGTCTCCAAGCCTCATAATGAGCTCTTCCACCCAGCCGCCGAAATATCCTGCTATGCATCCCAGAATAACTCCGAAAACCAGACCGAGCGCAACCGCTCCAAGTCCCAGGCCAAGGGAATATCTGGTCCCCACAAACAGACGGGTCAGAATATCCCTTCCGAATTGATCGGTCCCGCACAGATGCGCCATGGAAGGCAACTGGTTCTTCTCAACAAGATTGAATTCTGCATAGTTATAAGGTGTCAGTAATGGAGCAAATACCGCGATCAGAATATATATGATAAATATCACCATTCCTATGACAGCCAGCTTATTGCGCATCAGACGGCGCATCACTTCAATAAACTGGCTCTGCTTTCTGGTCTTTCCACCAGCTATCGCACCTGTCATCGTCTTATCATGCATTTGACCGCACCTCCTTACCATGACCTGCCCTGTAACGTTCCTTCTTTGCACGGCTCGAATACTGTGCCATGATCCTCGGATCGACAAATGCAAATATCAGGTCTACGATCAGCATTATCAGACAGAAAGCAATGGAGAGAACTACGACAGTTCCCCTTATTACAGCATAATCACGTCCACCGATAGCCTGGATCATATACTGGCCTATACCCGGTATGGAAAACAGGCTCTCAATTACTATGGCTCCTCCCAGGCTGCTGGCAAAACTGTTGCCTGCGGTCTGGATAAGCGGGATCAATGCGTTCGGAAGAGCGTATTTGAACATTATCTCGCCCTCTTTCAGCCCCTTTGCCCTGCCTGTCGTCACATAATCGCTTTTAATAACTTCAAGCATGCTGGAACGTGCCTGTCTGGCCATCTGGGCCACACCCCTTAAGGAGACGAGTATTACCGGAAGTATCCAGCCCGTCCAGGTGGAGATACCTGAAGAAGGCAGAAGATGTAATTTATTTGAGAAGATAAGGACCATCTCTATGCCAAGCCAGAAAGCCGGGGCTGAAACGCCTATGAGCGCGAAGAGCATGCAAAGCTGGTCCTGCCATCTGTTTCTTTTAATGGCGGCGATCATGCCCAAAGGAATACCGACTATCAGCTCCAGAACGATCGCAAACACAGCCAGCAGCAGCGTTTTGGGAAACCGCATCGCAAGTTCATGGGAAATGCTGATATCATTAACATATGAATTACCAAGATCAAAGCGGATAAATGTATTGAACATAAAACGTCCCAGCTGTACAAAATAAGGCTGATCAAGCCCCAGCTGTACTTCAAGCGTATGGATGTTTTCTTCGGATGCGCCTGGTCCCAGGATGATCTCCGCGGGATTCCCCGGGCTGAAATACATGACTGTAAATACCACGACTGCCACCAGCAGTACGACCGGGATGATCGTCAGAATTCGTTTTAAAATATATCGAATCATGTTTGTCCCCCTTTTTATGCAATAAAATGACAATACCGGCACAGGGATACAATCCATGTGCCGGAATGTCAGGCTTGATTGCAATTATTTGCCTGAGTTTGCCCAATCGTATGTAAGCGCTCCAATATTAAGAAAGCCTTTGGCTCCGATGGCAGCGCCGGTATTATGGATCCAGCCTGCGGCTGCTCCGTAAGAAACCTCATAGAACAGGCACTTCAGATAGCAGTTGTCATCTATGAACTGCTGAAATGCTCTGACGGTATCATCATTATGTGTTTCTTCCGCCATAACAGGCTCGATATACTTGTCGATCTCACCGGTATAATCATGGAAAATGTTGTATCCCTGGACTTTTGTATTGGATACATCATTCCAGTTGTAGCAGGAAGTTGTTCTGGTAGTAAGCTGACCGTTTACAATGGTGATATCAAAAGTATCCGGGCTCTTTTTGGTGGATGTATAGGTTCCCCTGTCATATGAAGTAAGGGTTACACAGTTGGGATTTCCTGTAAGGATACCAATAAAGTTCTGGATGGTAAGAGCTGTTGCCTCGGCAGTATCTTCATTCTGATACAAAAGCTCCAGGCTCAGGTCAGAAGCTTTCATTCCTGTCTCTTCTTCAAATTTCTTGAGATAGTCCTTGGCAGTATCCATGTTGTAATTGAAATACTCGCGGTCTGTCCATTCATCCAGATAGTCAAAGAATGTCCAGAATGACCAGCAGGTTGCTACTCCTCCTCTGTTGTCACAGGCAGCGGACAGGCAGCTTTCAGAATCAATGGCATAGGCAATTGCCTCGCGGAGGTTCTTGTTCTGGCAGACAGAGTTCTCACTTGTGTTGAAAGCAATGGAGTAAGATCCATCCCAGTAGAAGAATGTCTTTACCGTATCACTGTTTTCGAAAGATTCAACATCTTCTGAAGAAATGGCACGTGCTATGTCGATCTCCCCGTTTTCAAGAGCAAGCTCCATGGAGGTGATGTTGTTGATTATCCTATAGGTCACCTTGTCGATGTTGGAATAATCCCACATTCCGCAGTATCCTGCTTTTACATCCTTGCTCTCATTTGCCGCATCGTTCCAATAGCTGTCTGCTTTAACAAATACAGCTTCAGATCCCTGGGTATAGCTTTCAAGCACCATAGGGCTGGTGCCTACGGGAGTTGTCTGCATTCCGTCGGGAGATGCTTCATAAGATTCCTTTGTAACCATGTTGATGGCTGCGCAGATATCAGAGAACCCGCCGACATTGTCGCTGGAAAGTTTCATGACAAAAGTCAGATCATCTTCCTGCTCCATGCTCTCTATGATAGCTACCTGGCCCAGACGGCCCTGGTCAATACATGTCTGATATGAGAAGATAGCATCCTCTGCTGTAAAAGGATTGCCTGCAGTATCAACAATGCCCTCACGTATCTTTATACGATATTCACCATTACCTATACGTTCGGTGCTTTCAGCAAGCACGTTGTAATGAACGATCTCATATGTTTCCTGGTTTGCTATATCTGCTGTCAGGGCCTGATAGATAACAGGTGCCATGTTCTGACGTCCGCCGCTGAATGATCCCCAAGGATCCCATGTGCCTATATCTGCGCTGATCCCGACCACCAGTTCCTTTGGTCCGTCGAACGGAGCAAATGTTTCCTCTTCGAACGCAGGCTCTGTCGTTACATCTTCAGCAGCCACTACTTCTGCTTTATGAGCTGTTGTGGCCTCTGTAACCTGCTGTGCCTCACTGTTTCCCTGTGCAGCACCGTTCTGTGTATTATCTGAGGTGCCCGATGAACAAGCTGCCAATGACAATATCATTACTGCGGTTAATACTAATGCTGTCAGTTTTTTCATTTTCTTCTCCTCGTTATTATGTTTCCGGACCTGCAGCAAACCACAGTCCCGGATTGGTATACCTGAAAGTTTTAATGATCAGATCACTCTTCGTTCCATGGTTCATCACTACGGTTCCAAGGATCCAGATCTGAACCGAGGTTGATGCCGACACCCGATATAAAATCAACGTTCGGAGGACAGGTGAATCCCGTACGCGGAGATCTTCCTGAGCCGTACATGATTTCTTCAGGCATGATATTGCGGTCAGGACGGCCTGTCATAAATGTTACAGCCTCAGGTACAGGCAGCTTGTACAGACGGCATGCATTACCGCCTACGATCAGGTCGATCTCGTCCTGTGTGCACATATTCATATCAAGCAGCTTGTAGATCTGATGTGTTGTCCATCCGTAATAGTTAGGCTGATAGTGAACTTCCCTGGTGCCTGTCCATACCCAGTTGTTGCGGTTGTGAAGCACCCTGTTGGTCTCTGTAAGGACTGCGCCGGGGTTGATCTGCGGATACCACAGATGGCTGCCTGTATCACCGCCGCCCCAGATAAGCTTTGATGCGCCTACATCAGGGTTGCGGAGAGCGTACTCATAGTATTCAGCTTTCCAGTAACCGGTCTCCAGATATACATTTTCGAAATCACCCGCCAGCTGGCATGCACGTTCAATCATATATCCCTTGTAGCCGCCGCCATGTGCGATGATGACCTTGAAATCAGGATACTTTCTGCATACTTCCATCATCATTGAAAGAGGCTGGTCAATGTTATACGGGTTGTATTCATGGTTGAAGCACGGGATATCCCATGAAACGCAGAATTCCGCGATCTCACACCACTCTTTGAACCTCTTGGAAACAGATGGCCTGTCACGGACCAGAGTCATATTTCCCGGAGGAAATTCTCCGATACCGCAGAAAATATCTCTGTCAGCCCTTAAATAACCATCGATCTCCTTGAGGGAGTCTGACATCTTCCATTTCTTCTCGCCATGAGCGCAGGCAAGCCTGGTCTCGGTGTCCAGGGCACATGTCCTGAAACGGTCGGGATGCTTACGGCAGATATCAGCATACTCAGATGCATGTGTACCTATAAAACTGGGCAGAAGGATACCCATATCTATACCATATGCATCCATATCCCATAAGGCCTGTGCGGAGTTATCGGTAGACTCGACCTCTGCCATGATCCCCGTAACCCCTGACTTGGAGTTTTTCTTTGCGGCATCTTTTTTACCGCAATGAATATGTCCATCAACTACAAAACGACCGATTTTCATAAAAATCTCCTTTCTGTATTTACTTGTCAGTTGATATTTTTCCTTAAAAAAACTATAACAACGGGGTCCTAATTCTGTAAAATTAATTAAGCCAATCGGGATATTGATAAGATTTATGGACGCACATATTATTTACTTTATGTTTATTTTTTATTATAATTTTGGTCAATAAATGCACTTGGGGAGAAATAAAATGGAGTTTTATCAGATTCATTATTTTCAGGTTCTCTGTGAAACCCAAAGTTATACAAAGGCTGCGGCGAAACTGATGGTTTCCCAGCCTACTGTTTCTATTGCAATAAGAAAACTTGAAGACGAATTCGGTGCTCCCCTTATAGACAAAACACAGAAATCCTTTGTGCTGACATCACTTGGGGAGTCCTTTTTGGAACGTGCCAGGCTGATCAATGACGAGATCAAGACTACATTCATGGAAATGCAGATCCTGGCAAACAATTCATCGGACAATATCATAGTTGAATTTCCGGAATGCGTCTGCTCTTCCCTGCTGCTTAAACTTGCGAAAGAATATATTCCTTCCCACCCGGATGATAAGATAATCGTAAAGATCAAAAGTTTCAGCGATATCCTTAATGATATAAGGGATCAGAATGTAGATATATCGGTAATATGCAAGGATATGCTCCCCGAAAATACTCTCGTTGGTGTCAAGCCTTTTACTACAATTGAACTGTATGCGGCTGTTTCTTTTGAAAACTTCCTGAGCACATATGATTTCCTTCCCAGGTCAGCTTATAAAGACCAGACCCTGCTGATCCCCGCAGATGGCGGGGGGCTGAGCAGATATGTCCGTGGCTTTTTTACAGAGGGCGGAGTCGAACCTCTTTACTGCAGCTGGCTGACGGACGATCTGTCCATGCACAATGCCTATACCCTGGCAAGTGAGAACCTGGGTGTGGCTCTGGTGGACCGCAATGTGCTGGGGCTTAAATGTATACCTTTTGAGCCGCCTCTTGAAGTGGAGCTCATCCTGACATGGAAAAAGATCACCAGCTCGCCCAGTGCAAATACAGATAATAAGAGAGTCAAAGCGAAAAGGGATCTTATAGATTTTATAATTTCGAATATTTGATAGAGTCAATTGGTGTCAGCGGGGAATCCCCGCTGACACCACACTCCCCCCAGAAAGAACATTTATTTACATATACTGTCTATAAATATCTGTACATCTTCAGGAGCATCTTCCATTGCTCCATGGGCACAATCATAAATGAGATTGATATCTGCATTTTCAGGAGATACGCCTGCATTTCCAAGAGCAAGCGACATCAGGTATGCGGTCATAAAGCCGGCGTCACCATCTATTTCACCGATATTAAAGCGCCAGTGTTTAGCCATTGAAGAGTCCGCTGCCATGATAAATGTAAGAGGATTCAGGCTGGCTGCAAGTTCCTGCACTTCACTATCCAGAGCTTCGTCATATGAAGGAACTATATCCGCATAGTATTCAGACTTCGGTTTTTCGATTAAAACAAATTCGTGGATCTCCTCATTGAGCTCCTGCAGCCGGATGGTCTCATCAGAATCGGCATATTTATCCATCAGTTCATTTAAGATGTCACGATCTGTAACGCTGAAGTGGTATTTTGTTCCATCTTCATTCATGAAGATCCCTGCCTCATTGGAAGTGTTATTGGGGCTGTCAAATCCCAGTTCGCCCTTTTTCCTGCTCATCCTGGCCGTAATAAATCCATAAAAATCTGTGCTGACTTTACCATCCTGAACAGTCAGGAAATCGTTTTCTTCCAGCAGAGCCTTCTGCTCGTCCGCATTCTTGCTGTCATACAGTTTCTGGTAGCACTCTTCCACATAGGTATTGAGCCCGTCTATGAACTCACCTTTGAATGTATCGGCCTGCTCATCGTAGATAAGCTCGCTTCCGAATGTTTCAGCCCGTTCTATCATAGTCATCGCCAGGGCTTTGGCTACCTCAGTATCAATGGGCTCTTCGCCTCCGCCCATGCCTGCTTTTGCCTTCTGCGAGTAATGCAGCAGATCATAATCGGCATCCGCATTTTCCATATCAGTGATCGGGCAGTAGATCATGCCTGCGAAGATATCATCCGGTGCTTCCGCTGCGCCGATATCAGAAAGTTCTTTATCAAAAACGTCCGTATTGCCTGATGCTGCCAGAAGCGAAGCTGCGCCGCCTCCTGCAGAGCCTCCGGTCGCGATTATCTTTTCAGCATCACCTGCCATTTGGGAGTCGTTCACCTTCAGGAAACGTACGCCTGCCTTAAGGTCAGTTATAAAAGCATTTCCGGTGCCGCAGTATATCTCATTACCGGAAGCATCAGTGACAGTGCTGGTATTGCCCCTGGTTCCCACAGATACAAGTACGTATCCGCTTGCCAGATAATCGGCATAATGTCCGGAATTTCCTTTTCTGGAAGCGCCAAGGTCCACTATAGGGGTTCCTTCCTTGTAAGCATCTATCGTATTCTGGTAAATGATTGGCGCAGTCTGTGCTGTATAGGTCGTCCCGTCCGAATTTGTAAAAATTCCGTCCGGGTTGATGACTATGGAACCGTCAGCTTCCTCTGTCATATAAGCATCCGGCACATAGATATTCATCACCTGTACTTCAGGGTCTACCGGAGATGTGCAGTATGGCACGTTAAACAACGCATAGCAGTTTGCTTCCAGCATTTCGGCTTCTTCTGTTTCTGCGGAACCTGCTACATCAGCATCTGCATTTCCATTGCCCGGACCTCCCATTCCGCCTTCGGGACCGCCCATCATTCCACCTTCGGGGCCACCCATTCCGGGTCCGTTCATATTTCCCGCACCGCCTGAGGATGCCTTTACTGTATCAATATGCTCCCAGGCTTTTGAATACTGGCTCAGATCCAGTCCCTCCGGGATCACCATTTCCTCTGTTGTCTCCTCGGCGGTGGTCTCTATTGCCTCTGTCTCCTGATCAGTCTGAATTATAGTTTCTTCCGGCGCTGCAGTTTCTGATCCTGTCTGGGAAGGAGTATTATCTGAGCCTGCGCACGCGGCAATGCCGCAGACGATCACTACTATAAGTATTAATGAAATGATCTTGTTAATCAGCTTCATCATGTCCTCCTTTTTCATTAGGGACGGTTCTCTCTTTGACAATCATTCCTGCCGTTTTCTTTAACAAAAATATATCAATTCCTGCTTCATGAGTAAAATTAATAAAACCAATGTTCATATTGAAAAGATTAATGACCTTATACAAAAATAAAGGCGCTATCCCTTAGGATAACGCCTCCATTTTTTAATCAGTGTTAAGTTCTGAATTTCAGATCAGTTAAGATCAGCCGATCTTTACCCACATGGCGGGACGGACTGCATCACTCGGTGAAGTGATATTGTCTCCTGATACATGAAGATATCCGTAATAGTTGATACCTGCAGCATCTGATGTGTAGTAGCCGGGATTTCTCAGCCACCACCAGCAGTTTCCGTTGCTTGCGTGGGCAAATGCGCCCTTAGCCTTGGTATAAGCAGAAGGAGCACATACTCTGTCTGCCTCTTCAGGCATGGTCTCAAGTACTTCTTCCCTGCTGAGGCAGAAGATCTTGTCAGTTGTCTCTCCGCAGCCCGGAGCCGCATTTGCTGGACGGCGGGCAATGCTGTCTGATGTGAAGATAACAGAATCAAGGATCTGAGCCTGCTCATCAGCTGAAAAAGCTGCATTCAGGAATTCGCCGTTGAGCCAGGGTCTGAGCTCGCAGGTCTTCCATGTAACAGATGTATTAAGTGAATTGAACTTAACATTGTCAAGTCCGAGAACGCTTACTACAAGTGCTTTGTCTCCGTCAACTTTAAGGACCTTCCACTCGATCGGGTCTTTTTTCTGGCCTGTAACATCACTCTGGGGATATGCGCCTAATGTGATAGTCTGGCCAACAACTGCGTTTATACTCATAATATTTGCCTCCTTCACATTAATTTGCTTTGATCCACATTACAGGACGGACACCGCGGTGAGGACGGACATCATCATAGATCTTGTCTTCGATATGACCGCCTGCTCCGACACGTGCTCCGGCATACTGTACGTATCCGGATGAACGGAGCCACCAAACGGAGAATCCGGTCTCAGCGTAAATGTATACGCCGTTTTCAAGAGCCTTGCCGGTAGCTACTGCCCTTCTGTCATTGAGTTCGGGAATGAGCTCTTCGAGTTCCTGTATGCTGAGTGCAAATACTTTATCTTCAGTGTCAGCTCCGCCCTTTGTGCCCCATTTGGCATTGTCGGGTGTAGAAACAGCTGTAGTGAGTATCTTTTCCTTCTCATCGGCCGTGAAAGCCTTGTTGAAGAATTCATTGTTGAGCCATCCCCTGAGGATGCTGTCAGCCCATGTTACATCAGCGTACTTCTCATTAAACCTTACCTGGTCAATGATCTTATCGGTGATGATGAGAGCCTTGCCGTCTTCTGCTTTGAGCACTTTCCACTCGAGAGGAGAAACCTCATCAGTGTACTTTGTCTGAGGATATGTTCCAAATGTAATGATATCGTTTACTTTCATCTCATTATCCTCCTTACTCTTTTTCCATGAAGATGTCGCCAAGGTTGATGCTCTTGATTGTCTTTACATTTTCCTTGACTACTGTCTTGTGGCCGGCAAGCTCAACTGTTATCTTGAAGCTGACGTTTGTTTCAAGGCCTTCAGCCCAGAAATCGCCATAGTTGTCAGAAACAAGTTCAAGCTTTGTTCCGTCAGCGCCTTCAACTGTAACCTTAGCGCCTTCGCAGCACATCTCTCTTCCCTGCTCATCAGTGTATACAACACTGCCTGCAATGAAGTTCTTCGGGTAATTGAGGTAAAGTACTCTCTCACCCATCTCAAACTTCGGCATAAGAGCTTCAGGGTTGAGTTTAAGCCTCTTAGCGACCTCGCTCTCGGGATCGTTGAAATCACCGAACTCGATGGCGCCTGTAGGACATGTCTCTGCGCAGCGCGTCATTGTGTAGCCTTTGTCCAGAAGATGAGCACACATGTCGCATTTCTGAGGGATCTCAAGAACGTCATTCCAGTAGATCCTTCTGTAAGGACAGGTATTTACAATATCCTTTTGGCCTTTGGACTTAACAGGGTCGATAATGACAATACCGTCATCTCTCTTATATACTGCTCCATCCTTTGCCTGCTTTAAGCAGCCGGGATTGTCGCAGTGTGCGCACATGATCGGCACGCTCCTGATATTGACCTTGGGGAACTCTCCGCGCTCGATCTCTTTTACGTCGATCCATTTCTGACCGGTCATGGGCTGCGCTGCAGTGTAGCCTTCATGAGCCTCATTGCAGTTCTCATCTTTGCAGGCAAAGAAGCAGTTGCAGCAGCCGGTACATCTGGCAACGTCGATTACCATACCATAACTTTTACTCATCGCAGATCCCACCTTTCAATTTCAATGTCAATTGAGTTGCTAACCATGCCCGGAGCATTAGGAGAAACAAGTCTTGAAGGTGAAAGAAGGTTCATGCATCCACCACGATCAGGGCTTCCCTCTTTTCCTGGCTCAAGCGGGTCATACTTGGCACCTGCCTGATAAGCTATGCAGCATCCCGGTTTCATACGCTCTGTAATGTAAGCAATACAGATAACGCTTCCACGGTCATTGTATACACGTACAAGATCACCATGCTTGATACCGCGCTCAGCAGCATCAACAGAGTTGATACGGATCGGCCAGTAAGCATAGCCGTCTTTCATGCCGCGGTGCATCGGTACTTCATCCATCCAAGGAGCCTTGTTGTCATAATGTGTATGATATGAGAATCTCATGTGAGGTGTCTCAAGGCTTAACGGGTATTTCTTAGCGTTCTCTGAGCCAAAGCCTTCCCAAGGCTGGAGCCACTGGCCAAGAAGAGGTCTCTCCTGGTCATCGGGAAGATGCTCCTCAAGGAATGTTGACTTGAACTCGATCTTTCCGGTAGGAGTACCCATCTGCTTAGCACGAGGTGTTCCGATAAGAGGATTGTTATGATCCGGAACATCACATTCACGGTCTTCATAGTACCACTTATTGGAAACTGCACGATGGAATGTCTCCATGTTAGGAGTAGGAACGACAAAGTATCCTTTCTCCTTGAACTCTTCAAATGTCATGTACTTAGGCATTGAAGAAGCGTTGTATACCTTCTCGATCCATCCCATGATGGTATTGCCTTCAGTGAACTTCTCTTCGAATCCGAGTCTCTTAGCAAGCTCGCAGTAGATCATGTAGTCTGTCTTGGACTCCCAGAGAGGCTCGATACATTTCATCATAAGGATGATGACACGGAAGTTAGCGCCCATGTCATTTGCACCGTATCCGCCGGGTGCTCCGAGCTCGCAGATGTCGTTGCGCTCGAATCCTGAGCATATAGGCAGGATAAGGTCATAGAACTTGGTCTCTGATGAGAAGTGAACGTCACTTGTTACAGCAAACTCAAGGTTCTCTGAATGGAACATCCTTGTCCAACGGTTTGTATCTGTCATTGTTGAGATGTAAGATCCGCCCTGTCTGTAGATCATCCTGATAGGAGCACCGCCCTCTTCCTTCGGAAGCGGACATACGTTCCTGGTGATCTGCTGTTCAAGTGACATTCCGCAGAATCCTTCACCGATCCACTCTGTCTTGTCGTTCATTACGCATTCAGGAAGAAGGATACGGTATGTCTTCTGCTTAACAGTGTTCTGAGCCTGCTCATTTGCCACGATACCGAATGTATCCCAGCCGACATCAGAATAACCGAAGAATCTGAATGACATGTCCATAGGAGGAGCCATTGAAGCACCGCCCCATGTGTTACATCCGTCAGCTCCGAGTCCGCGCATTGCAAGAAGGAATACCATGAGTCTTGCCCACTCTGTTGCGTAAGGCTGACGGCAAGCGCCTGATACACCGTAAATGGAAGCTGTTCCGAGCATTGTCTTCTTAACAGCCCATTCACGTGCAAGAGCGTAGATGTCACGTGCCTTTACGCCGCACTTGGTCTCTGCCCATTCAGGTGTACGTGCGTATCCGCCGGGCTCATTACCAAGGATGTGATCCTTGAACTCATCAAATCCGTAGCACTTGTTGTCCACGAACCAGTGATCATATGTATCCTCTGTGATCCAGACCCATGCGATGGCTTCTGCCATTGCAGCGTCAGTTCCGGGATAAGGAGCAAGCCACTTGTCACCCCATGTAGCGCATGTGTAGTTGCACCAAGGGTCGATGAATACCATCTTCATGCCAAGTTCCTTGCACCACCATCTCCAGCGGCATCCGTCCTGTCCGTTGTATCCGCCGGCAGATGTATTCGGGTCTACGCCCCACATTACGAGCATCTCTGTATGCTTAAGAGCTTCCTCGAGCATGTCGAAGTTGTCTGAGATACCGAGTTTCCAGAAATATCCCCATGCATGTGTAGCACCCCAATGCCAGCCTTCCCATGAGTCAGGGTTGTCTGAAAGTGTTGAGTAGCCGAGCATGTTCCAGAAACGTCCGAACGGACCCATCTTATACTGCAGCAGACCGAAATCAGCATGTGAACCTGTTGATGCAGTGATAGCTGCCTTTCCGTATGTAGCATGGATACGCTTGATCTCTGACTCTAAAAGATCAAATGCCTCATCCCATGTTATGCGCTCATAGCCTGATTTACCACGGTTCTGTACGTTCCTGTTCTCAGGGCTGAAGTCAACACGCTTCATCGGATAGTGGATACGGTTCTCTGCGTAAATACGACCCTTCTGTGTGCAGACATAGTTTCCGAGAGAGGTTCTCTTCGGAGGTGTGAATTCATGTCCTCTTGCCTTGATGGTCCACGGCTTGGTGTCATTGTCACCAAAGATCATGGGACGGACCTTTGTGATCTTTCCATCTTTGACATGTACAAATACAGCACCGCCGATAGCACAGTTGGTGAAAACTTTTTCACCAGGCTCAAGCTCAACTCCGGGGAGTTTGATACCATTACCTACTTTGTCTTCTTCGTACATATTTGTCCCTTTCATCTTACTATAGATTTATAAATTGCCACGCCGTAAAAGCGGTGTGTCCCGGGAACGGTCCGAACCAATGGCCGTTCCCGGTAATAAACATTTGCCTCAGGCTTTCTTCATTGCGAAGCTGCCGATATTGAGATCTTTCTCAGTTGCGTCGATGTTCTCGATGAGCTGTGTCTCGTATCCATCTGCTTCGATCCTTACTGAATAGATGCCCGGCTCGTTCCTGTGGAAGTTGAAATCGCCTGCCCAGTCAGTTTCCTGAGTTGCAACTTCTTTTCCTTCAGCGTTGATGAGCGTTACCTTTGCTCCCTCGATGACCTCATCAGGAACAGGATCGTATACATCACCTGCGATGAAGAACTTGTTGAGAAGGCCTTTGTAGAATACGTGAGTCTTCAGGCCATATTCCGGATGGAAGGTCTCATACTCGCCTGTAGCAAGTTTCTCAACGATCTTCGGATCGTCCTCATCACCGAATGTGTAAACATCAACAGGACATGACTGAACGCATCTCGGAACACCGTCAACCCATGTCTCATCCCTGAGCAGATGTACACAGCCTGTACATTTCTGAGGGATCATGAGGTTTGAGTTGTAGAATACAGCACCGTACGGGCAGTCATGGACCATTTCCATCTTACCGAAGGATTTATCGGGATCGATGATGACCATGCCTTCTTCAGTTCTGTATACACAGTTGGGATACTTCTCAAGAAGCGGGCAGTTGTCACAATGCTGGCACATTAAGTGCATGTAGTGAACACGTACCTTGGGAAGCTGTCCCTGAACAGTTTCAGTGATCCTGTACCAGAAATGTCCCGTATTGGGCTGAGGCTTAGCTATGGGAGACCAGTCATTGCCTACATGCTCATCTTTGCATGATACCTGGCAGCCGTAACATCCGTTACAGCGGGTTATGTCAATCAATAAAATCTTTTTACCCATTTTATTCTCCTCCTAGTATTCTCTTCTGATGTTCTTAGCCAGTACTCTTTCGAATACAAGACCTGAATCAGGATCGTAGGGCTTGTTAAATGCATCAGGATACTTCTTCCTGCATTCATCAATGTCGAACGGCTGAACGTCAACAAGGAATCCTGAGCAGACCATTCCGGCTGCATTCTTGGAAGTTGTATTGTGAGGAGAGATAAGGTTGATCGCACCGCCCCTGTCAAGATATCCGGGAACGATGAAGTCAGCTCTTGCACCGTGATCTACATAAGCAGCTCCGGGGATGACTCTCTCAGTTACATAAGCACCGCAGAGAACGATACCACGCTCATTGAATACCTGAACGATGTCGCCGGTCTTGATGCCGCGCTCTGCAGCTGTCTTGGGATGCAGCCAGCAGGGCTCGTACAGATATCCGTCCTTGCCGCGGACTTTGCTTGTAACGATCTCATGGAACCACTCGTTATCGTCGATGTTAGCATGAGTCCTGTGACGAGGATGATTGGAGATCACAACAAGCGGATACTTCTTTCCTCTCTCACCGTTCTGACGCTCATCATGGAACTCAGAAACTTCAACATAATGAGGAACAGGAGGTCTCTCCTGGTCATCCGGGAAGTATCTCTTGAGGTCGATGCTCTCGTACTCAAGAAGTCCTGAAGGAGTCTCAAGCGGGTTCTTTCTGGGATCGAGATAGAACTCATACATTCCGGGAAGATACTTATCCCACTCAGGATCTGTAGGAACAACGAAGTATCCCTTGTCCTCAAGCTGTTCGAATGAGCACATTCCAAGCTCGGGAACACCTGAGTTGTCATAGCCTTTCCTGATCTTGTCATCTACTGACTCGCCGTCGGTATACTCTTCAAGAAGTCCGAGTCTTTCAGCGATCTTGCATACTATTTCGTAGTCTGAATAGGACTCTCCGAGAGGCTCGATACATTTCTCTTCGATGTAGATAAGGTCATAAGCAGCAGACTCACGGTCGTCAGCTATGTCTCTTTCCTCGAATTTGGTGTTTACAGGAAGAACGATATCTGCGAACAGACAGTCATTTTCCATCTTGTGATGCTGTACGAGGATGAACTCGATCGACGGATGCCTGAATGCCTTTGCTGTTGAGTTTGAATCATTCCAGCATGTCATGAGGCAAGGTGTGTCAGACCACATCATGTGGATAGGAGAACATCCGGGTGCAGGATATTTGTACTTGATGAACTGCTCACGTGCAGGTGTGACCTGAAGTGATGAGCCATAGATCTCAAAGTGTCCTTTAAGGATCGCATCATGGACCATAGTCTCAGGAATGCACTGGCGGGGAAGTCCATTCCAAGGGAACGGATTGTAGCCGGTGTAAGCAGCACGTACGTTAAGCTGCGGATCATGCATGATCGAGCACGGTGTAGGAGGTGCAACCGGATGATCCTCTGATCCGAATACGGCACGGTTGTTAAGTGAGAATGAATGTCTTCCGGGTGCGCCGAGAGCCTGCATGCCGAGTACGCAGCCTTCGATACGGGCAACCTCTGAAGAATAAGGTCCTCTGATGTAAGGTCCGCCGAAACCGTGAACTATAGTTGTGTTCTTCTTAGCCCAATGTCTTGCAAGTGCCTTGATGATACGTACAGGGACTCCGCATCTCTCTGAAGCCCATTCAGGAGTCTTAGGGATGCCGTCTTCCTCGCCGAGCACGTATGCAGCAAACTTCTCGAAGCCGATCGAGTGGGTATCAAGATAATCCTTATCATATGTACCCTCTTTGAGCCATGTATAAGCGATCGCAAGATGAAGTGCCGGGTCTGTATTGGGTATTACAGGGATCCACTTGTCAGCAAATACTGCTGCGCCGTAGTTGACATCGGGGCAGATATAAACAACCTCAATGCCGATATCCCTGAAGAACAGCATGAAACGGCTGACCTGGTCACCTGAGTTGAAACCACGTGTTGTTGTGCAGGGGTCGCATGCTTCGAACAGGAGAAGTTCGCTGTTCTTGCATACATCGTTATAAAGATTTGAGCAGTTCGGATAAAGTCCG
>SVDE01000014.1 GCA_015057955.1 Lachnospiraceae bacterium
GTGTTATCAGACCTACAGTCGAAATCCCGGAATTGACCATGTTGGACAGAGGGAAGTCGATAAGTCTGTATCTTCCGCCGAACGGCAGGCTCGCAACCGGACGTTCCTCGGTAAGGACGCCGAATTCATCAATGTTGTAGTTTGTGGATATAAGACCCATTAAGCTTTTCATTCTGAGGCACCTCCTTTTTTAGGGTAAACAGCACTGTCTCCGATGACAGCAATGTGGTTAGGTGCATCATCAAGCTGCATGCCGTCAAGGATGGTGTTTTCAAGAACAATGCTTTCCTCACCGAGGATCGCGCGCCTTACATGGGCATTTGCCTCAATGCGGGCACCCGGAAGTATTATGGAGTCCTCAACGGTTGCCCCGTCTCCGACATAAACATCGGAGGACAGGATTGAGTGGTTCACGCTGCCTAGTATGACACATCCGTTGCATACAAAGCTTGACCGTACAAGTCCTCTTCGACCGATGTACTGAGGAGCGGAAAGGTTGGAGTTTGAATAGATCTTGAGTTTGCTGTCGAAAAGATCAAACTCAGGATCGTCAGCCATGAGCTCCATCTGGGTATTGTAGTAGCTGTCAATCGTTCCGACATCTTTCCAGTAGCCGGAAAACGTATATGCATAAAGGGGATGCCCGTTTTTGAGCATCATCGGGATCACATCACCGCCGAAATCCTTTCCGCTGTTTGGATCGGCATGGTCTTTGGTAAGTACTTTCTTAAGGACAGAGTATGTGAAGATATAAATACCCATACTCGCAAGATTTGAATCAGGATTCTTTGGCTTCTCAGAAAACTTCGTGATCTTCATGTCCTCGTCGGTGGTCATGATACCGAAGCGGCTGGCCTCCTCCCAGGGGACTTCAATGACAGATACCGTAAGATCCGCGTTCTTCTCCTTGTGGAATGCAAGCATCTCACTGTAATCCATCTTGTAGAGCTGATCTCCTGAAAGAATGACAACATACTGAGGATCATATCTCTCAAGAAAGTCGAGGTTGCGGTATATGGCATCAGCGGTACCTTCGTACCATTTTCCGCCTGTCTCGGTATAGTAAGGGGGAAGAATATGGAGACCGCCGTCAGGATTGTCAAGGTCCCATGCACTTCCGTTGCCGAGATAGGAGTTCAGGATAAGCGGCTTATACTGAGTCAGGACTCCCACGGTGTCAATTCCGGAATTTGTGCAGTTTGATAGCGGGAAGTCAATGATACGGTATTTCCCGCCGAAAGCCACGGCGGGTTTGGCATTTCTTTTGGTCAATGCTAAGAGGCGGCTCCCCTGTCCGCCTGCGAGAAGCATCGCTACAAGCTCCTTCTTTCTCATTTCATCCTCCTTTTATTACGATGAATTTTTTTTCAGACTTTCCAGATCTCGTTTGCATATTCCCTGATCGTGCGGTCACTTGAGAATGTGCCTGCTTTCGCGATATTGATAAGGGACATGCGGTTCCATTTCTCAATGTCGCGGTAATCTGTAGTCATTCGTTTCCATGTATCGAGATAGTCTGCAAAATCCTTAAGGACGAAGTATTCGTCGTTGCGGTACAGCAGATCGCCGTATACATTGTTGAACTGACGGCGGCTTGTTCCTAAAGTGCCGTTAGTAAGGCTGTCGACAATGGCTTTGAGGCGGCCATCGCTCATGTATGCCGCATTTGCCGAATAGGACTTATCCTTCCACATCCTTTCAGTCTCTTCGGATCTGAGACCAAAGATATAGATATTGTCATCTCCTACAAGATCATGGATCTCCACGTTAGCGCCATCAAGGGTTCCGAGAGTAACGGCACCGTTGAACATGAACTTCATGTTTCCGGTTCCGGAAGCTTCCTTACCGGCTGTTGATATCTGCTCGCTGATATCCGCAGCAGGGTAGACGATCTGGCCCAGCGAGACATTGTAGTTCTCAAGGAAGATGACTTTGAGCCTGTCATTTACAGCCGGATCAGCATTGATGGTGTCAGCAACAGTACAAATGAGGGAGATGATCTCCTTTGCAAGTATGTACGATGCAGCCGCCTTGCCTGCAAATATGAACGTCGTCGGAGTTATGTCCGCAAGGGGATTTGATTTCAGTTCATTGTATAAGGCCATTACCTTGAAAATGTTAAGGTGCTGCCTCTTGTATGCGTGTATCCTCTTGACCTGTACATCGAATACGGAATCAGGATCGACTTTAATGTGGTTCGTACGGGCAATGTAATCCGCGAGCCTGACCTTGTTTTCCCGCTTGACTTCTGAAAGCCTGTGCAGAAATCCCGGATCATCCTTGTATTTCAGAAGGTCTTCAAGCCTGAAGGTATCAGTCATCCATTCGTTGCCTAGGGCCCTGTTAAGGAGAACGGTAAGAGGGCGGTTGGACTCGATCATGAACCTCCTGTGGCTGACGCCGTTGGTCTTGTTGTTGAATTTATCCGGAGTCAGCGTGTAGAAATCGTGGAGCGTATCTGCCTTAAGGATATCGCTGTGAAGCGCGGCAACGCCGTTCACAGAATAGCTTCCTATGACGGAGAGGTTCGCCATGCGGACCTGGCCGTCCCAAAGAATGGCAGTGCTCTGGATCATCTGGCCGATGTCGGATCTTCCGGTGAGAGTCGCCTTATAGCGGCGGTCAATCTCTTCAATGATCTTGTAGATCCTCGGAAGAGTCCTGGAGAACATGTCTATGGACCACTTCTCAAGAGCTTCAGGAAGTACAGTATGATTTGTGTAGGAAACGGTCTTCCTTACTATTTCCCATGCCTCATCCCATTCGAGTTTTTCCTCGTCAATGAGAACCCTCATGAGTTCGGGAACGCACATGGCGGGATGGGTGTCATTTATATGGATCGCGATCCTGTCAGAGAACTTGTCCCAGGCATTGCTGCCGTATTCGAGTTTGTATTTGCGTACGATGTCGGTAATGCCGGCGCAGACAAAGAAATATTCCTGCTTAAGCCTCATCTCGCGGCCTTTTTCAATGCTGTCGTCAGGATAAAGGACATAAGAAAGGCTTTCGGCTTCGATCCTGTCTTTAGATGCGTTGGCATAATCGCCTCTGTTGAATGCGGCAAGGTCAAAAAACTCTTTATAAGGCTTGCTGCTCCAAAGGCGCAGTGTGTTTACGGTCCTTCCGCCGTAACCGACAATGGCTACATCATAAGGAATGGCAAGAACATATGTTCCGCCTGTGTGTTCGACACGGAGTTTGCCGTTTTCCATGTATTCGTTTACTGTTCCGCCGTATCTGACCTTTACAGATTCTTTAAGCTTTACGGCTTCCCATGCGTAGTAATCATTCAGCCATGAATCAGCCAGCTCTATCTGGTTTCCTGATTCGATCTTTTGTTTAAAGAGACCATACCTGTAGCGGATACCGACACCGGTGGCGTTGATGCCGAGAAATGCGAGCGAGTCAAGGAAACATGCGGCAAGTCTTCCGAGACCGCCGTTTCCGAGGGCAGGATCATTCTCAACTTCGCTCAGAGTATCCAGGTCCATTCCGAGTTCTTCAAGATACCGGGATACTGTATCAAGTTCACCAAGATTGAGGAGATAGTTTTTAAGGAACCTTCCCACAAGAAATTCAAGGGAGAAATAGTAAACCTGTTTGTTCCTCAGCTGGGAGTATCTTTTTTCAGTTGCCCTGCGGATGGAGACCGCATGGTTCCATATGACTTTTGCCAAGGCGGTAAAACGTTCTTCGTCGTTGCAGACTGTAAGATTTTTGCCGAACAGTTCTTCGGCCTGTGCTTCAAATTGTTCCTGAAAATCTTTTTTGTTGTTAAATATCATTTTTGTTCCTTTTTCTTATCAGTGGTTTTTTTCGCGGCCTTTTTCTTCGCAGGTACCTTTATCGCCGGATTCTTCATCTTTTCAGTCAGGGTGAAGATGATACCTGAAATGGGAGGCAAATGGAATACAAGAGTCTGATCCAGACCATGATTCTCATCGGTAGTAGTCTTGATCGGAGAATCATTGACTGCGCCGGATCCTCCGAACCGCTCCATGTCGGTGGTCAGTACTTCTTTGTAGATACCGTATTCCGGAACTCCGATGCCGTAATCAGGGAAATCTATGGTCGACATGTTGAATACGCAGACGCATATGTCGCCTGTGACTGTATCAGTCCGGTAAAAGCTCAATACGCTCTGAGAACGGTTGTCCGCATCTATCCACCTGAAGCCTTCCCAGCTGAAATTATCCCTCCAGAGTGCCGGCGTTTTAAGGTAGAGCAGGTTCAGCATCCTGATGAAATCCAGATGCTTGCGGTGGCTGTCGAAGTCGAGCAGAAACCATTCCAGCGGCTCGTAAAAACGCCATTCAATGAACTGACCGAATTCATTGCCCATAAAACTGAGCTTCGAACCCGGATGGCAGATCTGGTACATGGCCAGGACTCTGAGACCTGCAAACTGGTCATTATAATAACCGGGCATGCGGCCTATGAGGCTGCATTTTCCGTGAACCACCTCGTCGTGAGAGAAGGGCAGTATGAAATTCTCGGAAAATGCATACATCATGGAGAAGGTGAGCAGATTGTGATGATCTCCTCTCCACGGGAAATTAACTGAAAAATATCTGAGGGTGTCATTCATCCAGCCCATGTTCCACTTGTAGTTGAAACCAAGACCGCCGTCCGAAGGCGGATAGGTGACGAGAGGCCATGCCGTACTTTCTTCAGCCACTGTAAATACGCCCTTGAACTCTTTTCCGACCATGGTATTGAAATCCTGAAGGAATTTAACAGCCTCAAGGTTTTCTTCACCGCCGTTTTCATTGAATACTTTTTCAGCCGGGTTATTTACTCCGTAATTGAGATAGAGCATGCTTGACACTCCGTCAACCCTGATGCCGTCAAAATGATACATCGAAAGCCAGTAATGCGCATTGCTCAGCAGAAAGCTCTTTACCTCGGTGCGGCCGAGATCAAATATGTATGTGCCCCATTCCTTATGGTCTTTTTTCTCATAAAGCTTATGGCCGTTAAACCGTCCCAGTCCGTGGGCATCACGGCAGAAATGTCCGGGCACCCAGTCCATGATGACACCGATGCCGGCTTCGTGACATTTGTTCACCAGATACATGAGTCCCTTGGGAGTACCGTATCTTGAAGTGGGAGCATAATAGCCGGTTACCTGATAACCCCAGCTGCCGTCAAAAGGATGCTCGGCAACAGGCAGCAGCTCTATATGGGTATATCCCATGCTGCGGACATAAGGGACAAGCTGGTTGGCGATATCCCTGTAATCCATGAATTTCTGGCCGCCTGCATTATCCTCACAGCCATCAGCGCTTTGAGCACTGAAAGTGCAGGGATGTTCTGCTTCTCCCGGAACACGTGTGTCAGGACCTCTCCAGGAACCGAGATGTACTTCATAAATGTTCATGGGGGACTTAAGCGTGTCAGACACGGCTCTTTTTGCCATCCAGTCGCCATCGTTCCATTCGAACCCGTCAAGAAAGCTGATGACAGAAGCTGTCTCCGGCCTTAACTGTGCGGAAAAGGCATACGGATCAGCTTTGACAAGTAATTCACCCTCATCAGTTGTAATGAAGAATTTATACAGGTCGCCTTCCTGTGCAGAGGGTACGGTTGTGCTCCAGACACCGCTGCTCTCAAGAGGGCTTAAAAAGAATTCATCCTGCCGCCAGTCATTGAAAGAACCGGCAACTGTTACTGATCGGGCACCGGGAGCCCATACCGAAAAAACGATGCCGCCTTCTGCAGAAGGATGGGCACCCATATTTTCGTAAGCGCGCAGCAGAGTCCCCTGATTAAATAGATACAGATTATCTGATGACCAGCCCATAATTGTACCTCTGTGATATTTTTTTTAATTATAGAATAAAAGTGCTTACAGGTCAAAGAAATGAACAGAAAAAATACATAAAAAAAGAAAACCTTAAAGACATGATCACAGATTTAACGTAAAATTGACTAATGATAATACAGATAGTATAATATTTGGGACTTTTTTTATGCTGCGCATTTTTAGGGAAAATGCAGTTATGGGGAGATTTTATGAAAGATTTTTTTGCAAAATGTTATGAACCTCAGTTACAGGATCAGTTAAGGGAGAAGAATATCTACCCTTATTTCAGGGCTCTTGAATCCAGGCAGGATGTTGAAGTTATCATGGAGGGGAAACGCCGCATCATGCTCGGATCAAATAACTACCTTGGATTGACGGTCCAGCCGGAAGTGATCGAAGCCGGCATCAAGACCATGGAAAAACTCGGAACGGGTTGTTCGGGATCAAGGTTCCTCAACGGAACTCTCCAGCTTCACTACGAGCTCGAGGACGAGCTTGCAAGATTCCTCGGCAAAGAAGCGGTAATGACTTTCCCGACCGGTTTTTCATCAAACCTTGGTATCATATCAAGTCTGGTAACCAGGCATGATTATGTAATCCTTGACAGAGAAGATCATGCTTCGATATATGATGCCGCAAGGCTCTCATACGGCAAGATGCTCAGATACAGGCATGCCGACATGGCCGACCTTGAGGAACAGCTCAAACTTGTTCCGGAACAGTGCGGCGCGCTCATCGTAACCGACGGCGTGTTCTCAATGGGCGGCGACATAGCAAAGCTTCCTGAAATATGTGAGCTTGCTGAAAAATACGGCGCAAGAGTCATGGTTGATGACGCTCATGGCCTCGGCGTTCTCGGTGAAGGCGGAAGAGGAACCGCAAGCTATTTCCACCTTGAGGACAAAGTTGACATCTACATGGGAACATTCAGCAAGTCGCTTGCTTCACTTGGCGGCTACATGGCTGCTGACGCCCAGATCGTTGATTATGTACGCCATACATCACGTCCGTACATGTTTGCCGCATCCATACCGCCGGCACAGACAGCTGTCGCGCTTGCTGCGTTAAGATATCTGGAGGCTCATCCGGAGCTCCCCGAAAAACTCAGCAGCATTGCGGCGAGATTCAGGAAAAACCTCAAGGAAAGGGATGTGGCGATCATCGAAGCTCCCACACCCATTGTTCCGATCTATACATATGAACCGGAGAATACACTCATTAAAAATACCCAGATCTACGAGGCCGGGGTATATACAAATCCGGTGCTTCCTCCCGCATGTGCTCCGGGTGAGTGCCTGCTGAGGACAAGCCTCATGGCTTCGCATACAGAAGCGCTTGTGGATGAGGCAGCTGACATTATTGCTGAGGTTATGCATAGAGAGCAGTGATCAACATGTCTGATACAAAGATCGCGATAGTTACCGGAGGTTCATCCGGAATAGGCAAAGCCGTTGCTTCCTGTCTGGCATCTGCCGGCTGCAGGGTTTATGAGTTCAGCCGCAGGGACAGGGAAAGCACTGAAGCCGTGATCCATGTCGGGACTGATGTTACAGATGAGATATCTGTAAACAGGTCGGTTTCGGAAGTGCTGGAAAAAGAGGGGCGGATAGACATCCTTGTAAACTGTGCCGGATTCGGCATTTCAGGAGCCGTGGAGTTTACGGAAAACGATGCTGCAAAAAAACAGCTGGATGTCAATTTCTTCGGGATCGTACGCTGCACGAAGGCAGTGCTGCCCCCCATGAGAAAAGCCGGGAAAGGCCGCATAGTGAACATCAGCTCTGTCGCCGGTCCCATAGCGATACCGTTCCAGGCTTTTTATTCAGCATCTAAGGCTGCGATAAACAGTTATACGCTTGCTCTTTCAAATGAAGTAAAAAGATACGGCATCACGGTATGCGCCATAATGCCCGGAGACATCGCCTCGGGCTTTACAGAAGCCAGGGAGAAGACCATAGCCGGTGATGATGAATACGGCGGCAGGATATCAAAGAGTGTCCGTGTCATGGAGCATGATGAACAGACAGGCATGTCTCCTGAAAAAGCGGGAGCATACATCGCAAAGATCGCACTGAAGAAGAACGTCAAGCCGCTTTATGCCATCGGGTTCGTATATAAACTGTTTACGGTACTCATCAGGATCCTGCCATGCAGGCTGTCCAATTGGATACTGGGTCTGATCTATGGAGGCTGACTCTTGATAAAAGCTGAGAAAGTCAAACTTATGGCACAGACGGTACTGTATGAGAAGGGCCAAAAAGGAGAGAACATAACTCTCAGATCGTACTGCGAAAAAGATGCAGGCAGGTTTAAAGCCTACAGCATCTTTGCAGGAGTGATCACGTATCTTCTGATCGCTTTCGTGGTATTCCTGATAGCAGGCGCAGATATTTCAGTCATGGAAGGAAAACCGTTCCTGATCGCTTTCGCTATCGCGGCAGCAGTTATTTCGGGGACCGTGTTCACCATACTCTATGCAGGGATATTGAGGAAAGTCGTCGCTTCCAGATACAGGAATGTCAGGAGCAGCATGGTGAGCTATGATCTGCGCAGGAGAAAGCTCAGACAGATGACGCAGGAAGGCAAAACAGAAACCAGTCCCACAGAATGAAGATACTGCTTACGATAAGAAACAGAATAGAGACAGTTTTTAACCGGTTCCCAATGGCTCTGAGATTTGTTCTGCGGCTGCTGATCAGTTTCTTTGTGCTTCTTGCGGTAAGAAACGGCCTGGGGTATAACGCCCTGCTCTCACATCTCTGGTTCGTGATCGCTTTTTCGGTGGTATGCGCATTCATACCGGTCAGGGTGCTGCCTCTGGTATTAGGTGCATATACCGCGGTGCAGATAGTATCACTTTCGGTAGGGGTTGCAGTGACGGCATTTATCATCATGGTGATCATTTACCTTATGTATCTGAGGCTCAATGCCAGATACGGATACGTGCTGCTGCTGATGATGCTGGCATGTGTGCTCAGGATACCTCTTGTCATACCTCTGGTGCTTGCTGTATCCATGCCGATGAGTTCGATCGCTGTTGTGATAAGCGGATGCATCGTTTATTACATGCTCCACTACATAAGCATAAATTCAGCCGTGATCACAGGATATACCGAATCCGGAGAACTGGCCACTGCGTCAGTTTTCATAAACGGACTGCTGACATACAAGGAATTTGTTTATACATTGATACTGCTGGCCCTGGTATTTTTCATTGTATATTTTGTTAAGAAGATAAACATGAACAGGGCAAATGACATGGCGGTGGCTATCGGTGCCGGCGCGTATGTCATAATGGCGCTTATAACACATGTCATACTTAGCTCACTCACATTCCAGAGGCTGAGGACGATCCTGATCGGAACAGCGGTTGCCCTCGTACTGGCATTGCTGGCTGAAAACATTATTATGCCTGTTGATTTCAGCAAGGCAGAACTTCTGGAATTTGACGATGAGGAATATCATTATTATGTAAGGGCTGTCCCGAAGGTTGCGCTTGACAGGGAAAATGTGCGCATCACCAGGATCAGCGGCAGGAAAAAAGCACCGGTGGCAAAAAAAACTGAACAGACATCTAGAAAAGACGCCGCACCGGCGGCTGAAGGGAGGAAGTAAACGTGAGCAGTATATGGCATACACTTGTTTCATATATAAGGCAGTATTTCTCGATAACTTCGATATCTGTGAGCGATATTATTGAGATGCTGATAATCGCGTTCCTCTTTTATGAGATCATGCTGTGGTTCAAGAAGACCAGGGCGTGGGCTCTGTTCAAGGGCATAGTGATCATCCTGGTCATAGTCCTGGCGGCAGCGGTACTCCAGTTCAATACTATCCTCTGGATCGCGAGTAAAACGGTCGGGGTAGGCTTGATCGGTATCATTATCATATTCCAGCCTGAATTGAGGCGTGCTCTCGAACAGCTCGGAAAAGGAAAACTCTACCGTAAGATACTGGGCGTTGGCAGGGACAAGATCAGGATATCTGACAGGGACATTGATGAGATCCTGGAAGCGGTAAGGGTAATGAGCGATGCCCATACCGGCGCCCTCATCTGCCTTGAAAAGGACATCGGCCTCGGTGAATATGAAAATACAGGAATAAAACTGGATAGTGACATATCCAGGCAGCTGATAATAAATATATTTGAAAATAAGACTCCGCTTCATGACGGTGCGATCATCATACGCGATGACAAGATCGTTGCGGCGACATGTTATCTGCCCATGTCTGAAAACCTGTCGCTCAACAAGCAGTACGGGACCAGGCACAGGGCTGCGGTCGGCCTGAGCGAAGTCACAGATGCTATGACGATCGTTGTATCTGAGGAGACGGGAGACATATCGATCGCGATGGCAGGCGAACTGGAAGAAAAGGTCAGCGTGACTGATCTTAAGAACCGTCTGCTCACATACCAGAAGTCCGGGATTGACAGCGGACTGATCAGCAAAATAAAGAAAGGAGCCGGCACTGATGAAATTCAAACAGTTAGTTCAGAAGTGGATAATAAATAACTGGCAATACAAACTGCTGGCTCTTGTATTTGCGTTTATACTCTGGCTGGTGATCGTAAATATCCAGGATCCGGAGATCACAAGGACCATTTACGGAATACCGGTAGTAAGTGAGAATGTTGAAGCTCTTGAGGGCGATGATTATGTGTGGTCGATAGCTTCAGGCGAGACTGCCACGGTAGTCGTAACCGGAAAAAAGAGCATTGTCGGAGGTCTGACAGTAAATGATTTCTATGCATATGCGAACTATGAGGAGCTCTCGTTAACGCATGCCATTCCGATCAAGGTCCAGCTCACGGGCAGCAAGACGGTTTACGCAAACGATGTCAGCATCAGAGTACAGACTACGAGCATGATACTTACGCTCGAAGATATCTCAAGCAAACTGATCCCTGTTGAGGTCGTGTATGTTGGCGACCTGCCTGAAGACAAGAGCATGGACTCGGTGACGGTTGATCCCAAAGAGATAGAAGTCAGGGCTCCGAGCAGCACGCTTGATACGATCACCAGGATAGAAGCTGTCATCAATACTGATGATGTAGCGAATGGAGTGACATTAAGGGCAACTCCTGTACTGTATGACTACACCGGAAGCGTGGTGAGCATAGGCGTTGATGACATATCAACGAACTGCAGCGAAGTATTGGTGTCTTTTGAAATAAGCAGCATTAAGACGGTTGAACTGAGGGCAGGTACTTCCGGCACGCCGGCGGAAGGATATGAAGTAGGCAACATCTCATACTCATTTGATTCTGTGGTGCTGAAGGGCAGCGAAGAAGCTCTGGAAGGCCTGGACTACATAAGGATACCAAACTCAAGGGTTTCCCTTGCAGGCGCGAAAGAAGATGTAGTGGTAAAGGTTGATATCACCGAATATCTTCCTGAGGGAGTAGAGATATTTGACAATAACATAAACGTGGTGATAACAGTAAGGATAAGGGAGAAACCGACAGAGACCACTACGGCCGAGACTACATCGGAGACGGTGGCAGCAGATGCTGCGGCGCAGGAGACCACGTCTGCCCAGCCCTGAAAAGAAAGGATACGCATTTTGAAAGTATTAGTTACCGGCGGAACCGGTTTTATAGGAAGTCATACACTTGTTGAGCTCATTGAAGCAGGCCATGATGTTGTAGTGGTTGACAATCTGGTCAACTCTTCAGCTGAATCTCTGAACAGGGTCGCACAGATCACAGGGACAGAGCCGGTATTCTATGAGGGAGACATAAGAGATCAGAACCTGCTCCTTGACATATTCGGAAAAGAAGCCCCTGAAGCGGTCATTCATTTCGCGGGACTGAAGGCAGTTGGCGAATCCTCCTCAAAACCGCTTGAATACTACGACAACAACATAGCCGGAACGATCACTCTCTTAAAAGCCATGAAAGAGAGCGGATGTAAGAACATCATATTTTCTTCATCCGCGACAGTATATGGAAAACCTGAAAGTGTTCCCATCAGAGAGGACTTCAAGGTTGGTGAGGTGACCAATCCCTACGGAAGGACCAAGCTCATGATAGAGCAGATACTTCAGGATATCTATGCTGCTGACAACAGCTGGAATGTCATCCTGCTCAGGTATTTTAATCCCATAGGAGCTCATAAGAGCGGCCTGATGGGAGAGGATCCCCAGGGTATCCCCAACAATCTGCTCCCGTATATCGCAAAGGTTGCTGTCGGTCAGCTTGATCATATAAATGTATTCGGAAATGATTATGATACCAAGGACGGAACAGGCGTAAGGGACTATATCCATGTAGTGGATCTTGCTTACGGCCATGTGAAGGCGCTTGAAAAGATAAGCGAAGCTCCGGGACTTAAGATATATAACCTCGGAACGGGCAACGGTTACAGTGTGCTCGAGATGATCAGGGCGTTCAGCAAGGCATGCGGAAGGGATCTTCCTTATGTAATCGCGGACAGGCGCCCGGGTGACATTGACGTATGCTATGCGGATCCGGCGCTGGCTAAGAAGGAACTTGGCTGGGAAGCTAAACGCGGCATTGAGGAAATGTGCGAAGATGCCTGGAGATGGCAGAGCAATAACCCTACAGGTTACAGATAATGAAAAACAGAGATCAGTATAAGAGACTTACGGAATTCATAGAGGTTGCGTTTATTTTCGCGGTCTTTTCCGTGATATATCTTATCATCTGGACAACTTTATACCAGTACATGGCGGAGATACCGCTGTTCAGGAGGGGAAACTGGGCGATCGTTGCCTCATATCCTATCCTTCTTTTTGTGTTCGGAAAAGTATTCGGCGCGTTCAAGATGTCGAGCCGCAGGATAGACATCCTGTTCTCTCATGTTGCGACACACATAGTAGTAAACATCTTAAGCTACTTCATCATAGTACTTGCAACGCGTGTGTATGTTCCGGTATGGCCGCTGGCCGCCATGTTCATCGGAGAAGTAGTGCTGACCGGCATATGGATCATAGTTGCCAAAAAGATCAACCTGATCCTTTTCCCGACAAGGCGGATGCTCCTGATCCATGGAGATTATTCCTATAAAGATATAGTGTTCACGATAAACTCGAAAAGCGAGCGCTACATGGTCAAAGAGACCATCAGCTCAGATGAAGATATAGAAGTGATCAAACAGAGGATATCGGAATATGAATCGATACTAATTTCCGACATCCCGGCCCAGAGAAGGAACGATCTTGTAAAATACTGCTACGAGATAGGCAAGCGCGTATACATGCTGCCTAAGCTCTCCGATATCCTGATCAGGAGCGCGAGCGATGTCCATGTAGGCGATACCCAGATATTCCTTCTTAAGAATTACGGGCTTTCCGCAGAGCAGAAGTTCATAAAACGGGCGTTTGATATTGTGGTATCCGGGCTGATGATAGCTGTATCAAGTCCCGTCATGCTGATCATAGCCATACTTATTCATGCGGAAGACAAAGGTCCGGTGTTCTACAGGCAGGAGAGGCTTACCAGGGATGCGAAGGTCTTTAACATAATCAAGTTCAGGAGCATGAAAGTCGATGCCGAGAAGATGGGAGCGCAGCTTTCCCAGAAACATGACCCCAGAGTCACAAAAGTCGGCAAGATCTTAAGAGTGAGCCATCTGGATGAGCTGCCTCAGCTGTTCAATGTGTTCAAGGGAGACATGTCCATGGTTGGACCGAGGCCGGAACGCCCTCAGATCATGAAGGAGTACATGGAAAATGTACCGGAATTTGTTTACCGCCTCAAGGTAAAGGGAGGGATCACAGGATACGCGCAGGTCTATGGCAAGTACAATACGACGCCTTATAACAAACTGCGGCTGGACCTCATATATATACAGAATTATTCACTGTGGCTGGACATCAAATGCTTTGTCTCAACGATCAAAGTTGTGTTCAGAAAAGAGACCTCCGAGGGGGTTGAAGACAGCCAGATCACTGCCATTAAAAAATAATTGACTTATGTATTGCCGTGTGATATATTCGTATGGCAAGAGCGAAAAAACTCTTTTTTTTGTGCTTTAAATTTTAAATTTATGCTCCGGACGCGGGGTCCCTCAGGCACAGAAAAGCGTGTTATTTCTACTAAATATTATAAGGAGGGATTTTTTGTGAGAACAAGGATCACATTAGCATGCACAGAGTGCAAGCAGAGAAACTACAACACAACAAAAGACAAGAAAACTCATCCGGACAGAATGGAGACAATGAAGTACTGCAAGTTCTGCCGTAAGCATACAATGCATAAGGAGACAAAATAATCCATGTCTGATACAGCTGCTTCAAAGAATAATAAAAAGGGCTTTTTCGAGAACGTGAAGCGTGAGTTCAAGAAGATCATCTGGCCGGACAAACAGTCTGCTTTCAGACAGGCCGTGCTCATCATCATCACGACTATCATTCTCGGTGTTCTTATCAAGTTACTGGATACAGGCATTCAGGCGCTTATCGGCCTGATAGCTTAATTAAGGAGTTTATATGGCTGAAGGAGCAAACTGGTATGTAATACATACCTATTCCGGATATGAGAATAAGGTTAAGGCCAACCTGGAAAAGACAATAGAGAACAGAAAACTTCAGGATCAGATATTTGAAGTTGCGGTGCCGGTACATGATGTGATCGAGATCAAGAACGGAACACGCAAGCAGGTCCAGAAGAAGCAGTTCCCCGGATATGTTCTTGTAAATATGATCATGAATGACAACACCTGGTATGTTGTCCGTAATACAAGAGGCGTAACAGGATTTGTCGGACCGGGATCCAAACCCGTTCCGCTTTCCGAAGAGGAGATCAAGCCGCTCATCTCTGCAGGCGAGCAGATCATGATCTCATTCGAGGTCGGCGACGTTGTAACAGTTGTCAGCGGAGTCTGGGAAGGAACCATAGGCAAGGTCCTCACCGTAAATGAGAACAAACAGACCGTCACCATCAAGGTAGACATGTTCGGAAGAGAAACACCTGTTGATATCAGTTTTATGGATATCAAGAAATTATAAAGTAAGAAAGGAAGATTACCATGGCAAAGAAGATCGATGGTTATATCAAATTACAGATAGAGGCAGGAAAGGCAACACCGGCACCGCCTGTAGGACCTGCTCTTGGTCAGAAGGGTGTTAATATCGTACAGTTCACAAAGGAGTTCAATGCCAGAACAGCTGATCAGGCAGGAATGATCATCCCTGTTGTCATCACTGTTTACGCTGACAAGAGCTTCACATTCATCACAAAGACACCCCCGGCTCCGATCCTCATCAAGAAGGCTTGCAAGATCGAGTCAGGATCAGGACAGCCCAACAAGAAGAAAGTTGCTACTATCTCCAAGGCTGATCTTCAGAAGATCGCAGAGACAAAGATGCCGGATCTTAACGCCGGAAGCCTTGAGGCAGCAATGAGCATGATCGCAGGAACCTGCAGATCCATGGGTGTTGTTGTAGAGGAGTAATATAAGCAAACAGGGCGGAAGCCTTGAAATAAAGTGGGAGAGCCGCATGGCTTGCCATTACCACAGGAGGTATTTTAAATGAAACGCGGAAAGAAGTATATTGAGAAAGCAGCTCAGGTAGAGCGCGGAACTCTTTACGATGTTGATGAGGCTATCGCACTCGTAAAGAAGAACGCAACAGCCAAGTTCAATGAGACTGTAGAAGTCCACATCAGGACCGGATGCGACGGACGTCGTGCCGATCAGATGATCAGAGGAGCAGTTGTTCTTCCCAACGGAACAGGCAAGGAAGTCAGAGTCCTGGTATTCGCAAAAGGCGAGAAGGAAAAAGAAGCTCAGGAAGCCGGAGCTGATTTCGTAGGAGCAGAGGAACTCATTCCGAAGATCCAGCATGAAAACTGGTTTGAGTATGACGTTATCGTTGCTACACCTGACATGATGGGTGTTGTAGGACGTCTCGGTAAGATCCTCGGACCTAAAGGCCTCATGCCTAACCCCAAGGCAGGTACAGTAACAATGGATGTTGCAAAAGCTGTTAAGGAGCTTAAAGCAGGTAAGATCGAGTACAGACTTGACAAGGCAAACATCGTACATTGCCCGATCGGAAAAGCAGCATTCACAGAGGATCAGCTTAAAGAGAACTTTAAGGCTCTGCTCGATGCCATCGTTAAGGCTAAACCCGCAGCTGTAAAGGGAACATATCTTAAGAGCATCACACTTGCATCTACAATGGGCCCCGGCGTCAAGCTGAATGCCCAGAAGATCATGAACGGCTGATCTTAATATAATGTTGACATTGACAATTTAATATGTTAGATTTTCATTTGCCGAAGACAGTAGGTGCCCCCGGGCGTAACGTATAACAACCTACCGAGGAGATTTAAGAGAGTTCAACAGAACCCTCCCGTCTTTGGCGGGAGGGTTTTTTAATCCTCATGCGGCAGAAAATAAATACTACAAAGGAGGAGAGACATGGCAAAAGTTGAATTGAAACAGCCCGTAGTCCAGGAGATCGCTGAGAATCTTAAAGATGCTCAGTCTGCTGTTGTTGTTGATTACCGCGGACTTACAGTTGAGCAGGATACAAAGCTCCGTAAGACTTTCCGTGAGGCAGGCGTTGTCTACAAAGTCTACAAGAACACAATGATCAACTTCGCTATCAAGGATACGGCATTTGAGCCCCTTTCAGTTACTCTTGAAGGACCTACAGCCATCGCGATTGCAAAAGACGATGCGACAGCACCTGCAAGGATCATCAAGAAGTTCGCTGCAGAGGCTCCTGCACTTGAAGTTAAGGGCGGAATTGTTGACGGCGCATTCTATGACGCCACCGGGATCAAGGCAATAGCCGATATCCCCGGAAGAGATGTTCTCATCGGAAGACTTCTCGGAAGCATGCAGTCACCTATTGCTAACTTCGCACGCGTACTTAAACAGATCGCTGAGAAGGATGGAGCACCTGCTGCAGAAGCAGCTCCCGCAGAGTAAAAACTGCATAAGTAAACCAGTTCCGGGAAAACCGGAGAAAACACAATCATTAAATGGAGGATAAAAATAATGGCTAAGATTACAGCTGAAGAACTGATCGCAGCGATCAAAGAAATGTCAGTATTAGAGCTTAACGAGCTTGTTAAGGCTTGTGAAGAAGAGTTTGGAGTTTCAGCAGCAGCAGGTGTTGTAGTTACAGGACCGGCTGAGGCAGCAGCAGTTGAGGAAGAGAAGACTGAGTTCGATGTAGAGCTTACAGAGATCGGACCTAACAAAGTTAAGGTCATCAAGATCGTCCGTGACAACACAGGTCTTGGACTTAAGGAAGCTAAGGAACTCGTTGACAGCGCTCCGAAGGTAATCAAGGAAGGCATCTCTAAGGCAGAGGCTGAAGACCTTGTTAAGCAGCTTGCTGAGGTTGAGGCAAAGGGTACTATTAAATAATCAGATAGTGATCCGAAAAAACAGGCTGGTGCATCATGCACCAGCCTTTTTTGATCCCTTGATAGGATCTGTTAAAAAAATCAAAAAATAAAAAAATAGTGGTTGACACCACCTTGACATTTCTGTAAAATGTAATGTGTTTTACTGTGGAAAAATATGCACTAACTTTCGATCAGTGTTGATAGTTTATCATGTTTTTTTGCAAAAATCTATAATTATTTGAAAGGAAAAAAACCGTCACCGGAAATCAGCAATATTTAGCGAAACTGAGAGACGGTTGTTTTTTCTGCAGATAAAATACAGCATAAGGAGTGACTTTAATGGAGATAAACAGAATGCATCCTGTGAAGAGCGGCAAGAACACCAGAATGAGTTTTTCCACACAGGAAAATGTCTTGGAAATGCCGAATCTGATCGAAATCCAGAAAGCCTCGTATGATTGGTTTATCACGGACGGCCTCAGGGAGGTCTTCAATGATATTTCCCCCATCGAAGACTATGATGGAAATCTCAGCCTTGAATTTGTCGATTACAAGGTTGCTTACGAAGACATAAAGTACACTATTGATGAATGTAAGGAGAGGGACGCCACATATGCGACTCCCCTTAAAGTCACCGTACGTCTTAACAATAAGGAAACCGGAGAGATCAGCGAGCATGAGATCTTCATGGGCGATCTGCCTCTGATGACTGAGACAGGTACTTTCGTGATCAACGGTGCTGAACGTGTCATCGTTTCACAGCTCGTCAGGTCACCCGGTATCTATTTCACTCTCAGCCATGACAAATTCGGCAAAGAGCTGTACGCATGCAACGTGATCCCGAACAGGGGTGCATGGTTTGAATATGAGACAGATTCAAACGATGTCTATTATGTTCATGCTGACAAGGCCAGGAAAGTTCCCGTTACCGTGCTCATCCGTGCGCTCGGAGTAGGCACCAATGAGGAGATCATCGAGATGTTCGGCGAGGAGCCGAAGCTTCTTGCCTGCTTTGAAAAGGATCCGTCCAAGAATTATAAGGATGGACTTCT
Organism: Lachnospiraceae bacterium; assembly: GCA_015057955.1. Taxonomy (GTDB): domain Bacteria; phylum Bacillota; class Clostridia; order Lachnospirales; family Lachnospiraceae; genus RGIG5612. The sequence continues at coordinate 18,191 of SVDE01000014.1, forward strand.
TGAACTCTACAAGAAACTCCGTCCGGGCGAGCCTCTTCAGGTTGAGAATGCTGAGAACCTTATCACATCCATGTTCTTTGACAGTAAGAGATATGACCTCGCAAGAGTTGGCCGTTATAAATTCAACAAGAAGCTCGCTTACAGCAACAGGATCATCGGCGAGACCCTCGCAGAGGATGTTATCGACCAGACATCAGGAGAGCTCATCGCAACTGCGGGAACTGAAGTTACCCCGGAACTGTGCGAGAAGATCCAGAACGGTGCTGCTCCTTATGTACTCATCGCAAAAGACGGCAGGGGCGTAAAGGTCCTTTCCAACCTTATGGTAAATATCGATGAGTTCATCAAACTGAAGGACGAGGAGAAGAAGGAATTCGGCATCATCGAGGATGAAGTATATTGGCCGGCACTCAAACCGATCCTTGAGGATTACAGCAAGAAAGCTGACAGGATCGAAGCGATCAAAAAGAACATTCACGAACTCGTTCCTAAGCATATTACCAAGGAAGACATTTTCGCGAGCATTTCATACGGACTGAACCTTGATTCAGGCCTTGGAAACTTTGACGATATAGACCACCTCGGAAACCGCCGTATCAGAAGCGTTGGAGAACTTCTCCAGAATCAGTACAGAGTCGGACTTTCCAGGATGGAAAGAGTAGTCCATGAGAGAATGCAGACACAGGACATCGAGAGCATCACTCCCCAGTCCCTGATCAACATCAAACCCGTGACAGCTGCTGTCCGTGAGTTCTTCGGATCTTCACAGCTTTCACAGTTCATGGACCAGTGCAACCCGCTCAGCGAGCTTACACATAAGAGACGTCTTTCAGCACTTGGACCCGGCGGTCTGTCAAGAGACCGTGCAGGATTTGAGGTCCGAGACGTTCACTATACACATTACGGAAGAATGTGTCCTATCGAGACACCTGAAGGTCCGAACATCGGTCTTATCAACTCACTGGCTTCATATGCCCGCGTGAACAAGTACGGATTTATCGAGGCTCCTTACAGAGTTGTTGACAAGAGCGATCCTGAGAACCCCCGTGTTACCGATCAGGTTGTATACATTACAGCTGATGTGGAGGATAACTACAAAGTCGCACAGGCTAACTCACTTCTTGATGAGGAAGGACATTTCATCAGGAACACGGTTGCAGGCCGTTATAAGGATGACACATCTGAGTACGACAAGACTGAGATCGATCTCATGGACGTTTCACCCATGATGGTCTTCTCAGCAGCAACAGGAATGATACCGTTCCTTGAGAACGACGACGCGAACCGTGCGCTCATGGGTTCCAACATGCAGCGTCAGGCGGTTCCGCTCCTTACTACCGAGGCTCCTGTCATCGGTACAGGAATGGAAGAAAAGGCTGCGAAGGACTCCGGCGTATGCGTACTTGCCAAGACCGGCGGTATCGTAGAGAGAGTTACTGCTACAGAGATCGGCATCAGGAATGACGCCGGCATCTATGAGACATATAAGATCTCCAAGTTCGCAAGATCCAACCAGAGCAACTGCTATAACCAGAGACCCATAGTTGAAAAGGGTGAAAGAGTTGAGGCAGGACAGGTAATTGCAGACGGAGCTTCAACATGCAACGGAGAGCTCGCCCTCGGCAAGAACCCGCTCATAGGATTCATGACTTGGGAAGGCTACAACTACGAGGATGCTGTTCTTATCAGCGAGCGCCTCGTCATGGATGATGTTTACACATCGATCCATATTGAAAGATATGAGACCGAGTCCCGTGACACCAAGCTCGGACCGGAAGAGATCACCAGAGACGTACCGGGCGTCGGCGACGAAGCTCTCAAGGACCTTGATGAGCGCGGAATCATCCGTATCGGCGCAGAAGTCCGTGCCGGTGACATCCTGGTCGGAAAAGTCACTCCTAAGGGAGAGACAGAGCTTACTCCTGAAGAGAGACTTCTTCGTGCGATCTTCGGTGAGAAGGCAAGGGAAGTAAGGGATACTTCACTCAGAGTCCCTCACGGCGCATATGGAATCGTAGTTGACACAAAGGTCTTCTTAAGAGAAGAAGGCGACGAACTTAGCCCCGGCGTTAACCAGACAGTACGTGTCTACATTGCCCAGAAGAGAAAACTCTCTGTTGGTGACAAGATGGCAGGACGTCATGGAAACAAGGGTGTTGTATCAAGAGTGCTTCCTGTGGAAGACATGCCTTATCTTCCTAACGGACGTCCCCTTGACATAGTGCTTAACCCGCTCGGCGTTCCTTCACGTATGAATATCGGACAGGTCCTTGAGACACATCTGTCTCTGGCTGCAACAGCGCTGGGATTCAACATCTCAACACCGGTATTCGGAGGAGCAAATGAGAAAGATATCGTTGACAATCTTGCCATGGCAAATGATTACGTCAACGGTGAATGGGATGACTTCAAAGCTAAATATAAAAAGAAACTCAACCCTGAGATCATGCAGTATCTTGAGGATCATCTGGACCACAGGGCAGAGTGGAAAGGCGTTCCTTTCAATGCTGACGGACGTGTACAGCTGAGGGACGGACGCACAGGAGAATTCTTTGACTCACCTGTAACCATCGGATTCATGCATTACCTGAAGCTGCATCATCTTGTTGATGACAAGATCCATGCACGTTCAACAGGTCCTTACTCTCTGGTAACCCAGCAACCTCTGGGAGGAAAAGCCCAGTTCGGCGGACAGAGATTCGGAGAGATGGAAGTATGGGCTCTTGAGGCTTATGGCGCTTCCTACACACTTCAGGAAGTACTCACAGTCAAGTCTGATGACGTTGTCGGACGTGTCAAGACTTATGAGGCCATCATCAAGGGCGAGAATATTCCCGAGGCAGGAACACCCGAGTCATTCAAGGTGCTTGTCAAGGAACTTCAGTCACTTGCTCTGGACATCAGGGTGCTGAGTGAGGACAATACTGAAGTTAAGCTTCTTGAGTCAGTTGACTACGGCGAGACTAACTTTAACGCAATGCTTGCCCATAACAGCCATCCCAGGGAGAAGGAGAACTATGCTGCGCATGGATTCTCAGTCCAGGAATTTGCGGGCAGCGAGCTTGAGTATGTTGAAGACGAAAAAGACAATGATTACATTGATGATGATTATACATCAGACAAGATGTTCACCGACGATTTCGATGATGAGTTTTAAAAGGAGGGAGAATGGTTATGGCACAGCGCAGCGTGGTAAATGAAAACTATGAGCCTATGACATTTGACAAGATCAGGATCGGACTTGCAAGCCCCGAGACTATCAGAGAGTGGTCATATGGTGAAGTTACAAAGCCGGAAACTATTAACTACAGAACCCTCAAGCCTGAAAAGGACGGCCTTTTCTGTGAAAGGATCTTCGGACCGAGCAAGGACTGGGAGTGTCACTGCGGTAAATATAAAAAGATAAGATACAAGGGCATCATTTGTGACAGATGCGGAGTTGAAGTTACAAAGGCTTCTGTCCGCCGTGAGAGAATGGGAAGCATCGAGCTTGCCGCTCCTGTATCACACATCTGGTATTTTAAAGGCATACCTTCAAGAATGGGACTGATCCTCGATCTGTCACCCAAGACACTTGAGAAGGTGCTGTATTTCGCAAGCTACATAGTCCTGGATCCCGGCGAGACCGATCTTGAATACAAGCAGGTTCTCACAGAGAAGGAATACGGCGATGCGAAGGAGAGAAATGAAGCTGTGATCTCAACTCTCCGTGTCGGCATGGGCGCAGAGGCAATAGATGAACTGCTTTCATCGATCGACCTGGATCAGCTTGCTGCTGAACTCAGGGAAGGCCTGGCAGGTTCCACAGGACAGAAGAGGGCAAAGATCGTTAAGAGACTTGAGGTTGTTGAAGCATTCAGAAACAGCGGAAACAAGCCTGAGTGGATGATCCTTAAGGTCATCCCGGTCATACCGCCCGATCTCAGACCGATGGTCCAGCTTGATGGCGGCAGATTTGCCACATCAGACCTTAACGACCTTTACAGAAGGATCATAAACAGAAATAACAGACTTGCCCGTCTGCTTGAAATGGGCGCGCCTGAGATAATCGTCAGAAACGAGAAGAGAATGCTCCAGGAAGCTGTCGATGCACTTATCGACAACGGCCGCCGCGGACGTCCGGTCACAGGACCTGCAGGAAGATCCCTTAAGTCTCTGTCGGACATGCTCAAAGGTAAGCAGGGACGATTCAGGCAGAACCTCCTTGGAAAGCGTGTTGACTATTCAGGACGTTCAGTTATCGTTGTCGGACCTGAACTTAAGATCTACCAGTGCGGTCTTCCCAAAGAGATGGCCGTTGAGCTATTCAAACCATTCGTCATGAAGAAACTGGTCGATTATGAAAAGGCAAACAACATCAAGGCTGCAAAGAAGATGGTAGAGAAACTCCAGACCGAGGTCTGGGACGTGCTCGAGGAGGTTATCAAGGAGCATCCTGTTATGCTCAACCGTGCACCTACACTTCACAGACTTGGTATCCAGGCATTCGAGCCGGTACTGGTCGAGGGACGTGCAATCAAGCTTCATCCTCTTGTATGTACAGCATTCAATGCCGACTTCGATGGTGACCAGATGGCTGCACACCTTCCTCTTAGCGTAGAGGCTCAGGCAGAGTGCAGGTTCATGCTCCTGTCACCTAACAACCTGCTCAAGCCGTCAGACGGAGCACCTGTTGCCGTTCCTTCACAGGACATGGTACTGGGTATATACTATCTGACACAGCAGAGAGATGGTGAGCCCGGTGAAGGCAAGGCTTTCAAGGATGTAAATGAGGCAATATTTGCATATGACAGCAACATCATCACTCTTCACAGCAAGATCAAGATCCGCATGGAGAGGACTCTTCCAGACGGAAGGACTGTAAGGGGCATTATCGATACCTCACTCGGACGTGTGCTCTTTAACGAAGTGATCCCCCAGGATCTCGGCTTCGTAAAGAGAGAGAAGGATGAGGATTATCTCAAGCTTGAGATCGACAAGCTTGTTAAAAAGAAAGATCTCAAGAAGATCCTTGAGAAGGTCATCAACATCCACGGAGCTACAGTTACATCAGAAGTTCTTGATAATATCAAGAGCATGGGCTACAAGTATTCGACTAAAGCAGCGTTTACAGTATCCATTTCAGACATGACTGTTCCTGAGAAAAAGCAGGAGATCATAAAGCAGGCCGAGGAAGATGTCGAGACTATCCAGAATGCATACCGCATGGGTCTTGCAACCGAGGATGAGCGTTACAGACAGATCATCAATATCTGGGACGCAGCCGATAAGAAGATTGCTGAAGAGCTTATGTCTTCACTTGACAAATACAATAATATTTACATGATGGCTGACTCCGGTGCCCGTGGTTCCGAGCAGCAGATCAAGCAGCTTGCAGGCATGCGTGGTCTGATGGCGGATACAACAGGACGCGCGATCGAACTTCCGATCAAGTCAAACTTCCGTGAAGGTCTGGACGTTCTGGAATACTTCATTTCAGCTCACGGCGCACGTAAGGGTCTGTCTGATACAGCTCTTCGTACAGCTGACTCAGGATACCTTACACGTAGGCTTGTTGACGTCAGCCAGGAGCTCATCATCAACCAGGTAGACTGTATGGATACCAGCGACAGCGACGAGATCCCGTACATGGAAGTACATGCTTTCAATGAGGACAAGGAAGTCATCGAAAGCCTTGAGGAGAGGATCGTCGGCAGATACGCTGCAGTTGATATCACTGATGAAAATGGCAATGTCATAGTAAGAAAGAACTGCATGATCACTCCTTCAAGAGCTGAAGCAATCGTTGCAGCGGGAATCGAGAGAGTCAAGATCCGTACCATCCTTACTTGCAAGAGCGAAAACGGCATCTGCTCAAGATGCTACGGAGCGAACATGGCTACAGGACAGCCTGTTCAGATCGGTGAGGCAGTCGGTATCATAGCTGCACAGTCCATCGGTGAGCCCGGTACACAGCTTACAATGAGAACATTCCATACCGGTGGTGTTGCCGGCGGAGATATCACACAGGGTCTTCCTCGTGTAGAAGAGCTTTTCGAAGCAAGAAAACCTAAGGGTGTTGCCATAATCTCCGAATTTGAAGGCGACGCGGAAGTACGCGATTCAAAGAACAAGACCGAAGTTGTTGTTGTCGACGGCGAAGGCAAGGAAAAAGCATACCTTATCCCTTACGGATCAAAGATCGCCAAGAAGATCATGATCGCAAATGATGAGGGCCATACAGTTCACATTGAACGCGGTGAGAGGATAACCGAAGGAAATATCAATCCTCATGACATCATAAGGATACTTGATGTAAATGCATGCCAGGATTACATCATGAAGGAAGTCCAGATCCCTTACAGGCTCCAGGGTGTTGAGATCAACGATAAGCACATCGAGGTCATCATCCGCCAGATGCTGAGAAAGATCCGCATCGAGGAAGCCGGCGATTCACAGTTCCTTCCGGGTACCGTTGAGAACGTATTCGAATTTGAACGCGTTAACAAGAAGCTCATTGCTGAAGGCAAGGAGCCGGCGATCGGTAAGAGGATCGTTATGGGTATCACAAAGGCATCTCTTGCAACCGAGTCATTCATGTCTGCAGCATCATTCCAGGAGACCACAAAGGTTCTTACTGAAGCTGCTATCAACGGCAAGGTAGATCCGCTCATCGGACTTAAGGAGAATGTCATCATCGGTAAGCTCATACCTGCAGGTACAGGAATGAAGCTCTACAGAGATGTCAAACTCAATACAGATGAGATGATCGCTAAGAAGAAAGCGGAAGAGAATGCCATCCTCGCAGCGGTCGAAGAGGAAACTCTTGCTGCTGAAGAGGCGGAAACCGAAGAGACTGTGGAAGAGGTCGCAGAAGAGGCCGTTGAAGCTGCCGAGGAAACAACCGAGGAGTAAGATCATTCCGGTCATTCAAAGATAATGTAAATGCCCCCTAATGCACATTAACGCAGTAGGGGGCATTTTTGTTTTTCTAAATCACGCTTTACATATATTGTTATCTGCGGTACAATACGACCAATCAAATAATCTGTTTCGGGGCGGGGTGAGATTCCCCACCGGCAGTATAGTCTGCGAGCCTTAACTGGTTGATCAGGTGAGATTCCTGAACCGACGGTCATAGTCCGGATGAGAGAGACAAAAAGGCTTTTCTTTAAATGCATGCCCTGACATTTCGTCAGGGCTTTTTTCATTAAAGCATGTCTTTCCAAACAGATTAAATAAACATTTGAAAGGAAAGATAATCATGGAAAAAACAAAACAGAGATTCGGTGTCAGAGAGATAGTAATGATCGGCATGTTCTGCGCACTCAGTTATGCAGTCATGGCGCTGTCAAAGCTCATTCCAGTAAATGTCATGGGCTTTTTGAGCTTTGACTTCAAGGACGTTATCATCGCCATATGCGGCTTTATGTTCGGCCCGCTCCCGGCAGTTATAGTGTCAGTCATAGTATCGTTTATTGAAATGATAACCATAAGCAGCACAGCATGGATAGGGTTCTTAATGAACGTGCTGTCCACATGTGCTTTTGTAGTTCCCGCAGCAGTTATCTATAAATCAAGGAAAAAGTTCTCAGGCGCCCTTATAGGCCTCATCGCAGGAGTGCTTAGCATGACTGCCATCATGCTGCTTTGGAACTGGCTGATCACTCCTCTTTACATGGGCACACCCAGGGAAGTGGTCGTAGGCCTGCTGATGCCGGTATTCCTGCCGTTCAATCTGATCAAGGGAGGAATGAATGCGGCCCTGACAGTACTGCTTTACAAACCGGTTGTGACTGCGCTCAGAAAGGCACGGCTGTTGCCCCAGAGCAGCAGCTCAGGAGCCTCAAAGAGGCGGAGCATCACTGTGCCGGTCGTTATCGCATCGGTAGTTGTATTTGCTTCGCTTGTACTGATCGTGCTCGTATGGCAGAAGATCATATAAAAAAACGCTTGATTGTTCACCTGACATAGGTGTATAGTATACAAAATCAAATATTGCAATTAAAGGATAGAGGATGCGGTTGCCATTAGTAGCACCAGTGCAGAAGGCCGGGCAGGGCCGTTGCTGATGGGAAAGGGGACGCCGCCGAAGGAAAAGAGATTGCAGTCTTTTCCTGGGCATGCGGATAAGATCCGCATGACTGTCGCATTTTGCGGAGAGCTATGTATTGATTGGAATTTTATGACACAGTCATAATACTCATTAGTCCGATTGAACACAGCGTTAGCAGATGCAAAACGCTGTGTTTTTATTTTCCCGATTGCAATAGATGAAAATTAATCTGATTTCAGGAGGAAAACAAACAATGACAGACAATCCTATCTTCAAGGGAGCAGCAACAGCACTTATCACCCCTACAAATTCAACAGGCGTGGATTATGACAAACTCCGCCGTCTTATCGACTGGCAGATAGATGAAGGCATCAACGGCCTTGTTATCTGCGGAACCACAGGTGAGAGCTCAACTCTTACCGACGCTGAACATAAGAAAGTCATAGCATATGCGGTTGAATGCATCAACGGAAGAGTACCGTGCATCGCGGGAACCGGATCAAACGAGACAGATTATGCTCTTGAGCTTTCAAGGTTCGCATGCTCTGCAGGCGCGGACGGAGTCCTTGTCGTAACACCTTACTACAACAAGGCAACCCAGAACGGACTTGTAAAGATGTACAGCTCCATAGCTGACGCCATCACCATTCCGGTTGTAGTATACAACGTACCTTCAAGGACAGGCGTGAGCATTGAACCTGCCACATATGCAAAGCTGGCTGATCACGGCAACATCCGTGCCATCAAGGAAGCCAACAGCAATATTTCCAAGATAGTTGAGACCGTATCACTTGTCGGTGACAAGCTTGATATTTATTCAGGAAATGATGACCAGATAGTTCCGATCATGTCAATGGGCGGACTCGGAATAATCTCAGTTCTTTCAAACATCATGCCTAAGAAGACAGTGGAACTGTGCGACAAGTTCTTCGCCGGAGACATTGCGGGAGCTGCTAAGATGCAGGCCGATTTCATGCCGATCATCAAGGCTCTGTTCTGCGAAGTGAATCCTATCCCTGTAAAAGCTGCCATGGCTGCCATGGGCTGGTGCGAGAACTTCCTTCGCCTGCCGCTTACCGAGATGGAACCCGAACATCAGGAAAAACTCTTTGCCGAGATGCGCAAATGGAGCCTGATCAAATAATGCCGGAGGGAAAAATGAGAATTCTAATTAGCGGAATACTTGGCGCAATGGGCCACGAAGTTGAAAAACTCGTGAGAGCCGGAATGAGAGGCGCTGTCCTTGCAGGCGGAGTGGATGTAAATGCTGCAGATGACGGATATGACGTTCCGGTTGTTACATCATTTTCGGATGCCACGACAGATGCTGACTGCATCATAGATTTTTCCCACCATGCTGCGACTGCTGAACTTACAGCATTTGCAGTATCGAACAGGATCCCTCTGGTACTGGCTACCACAGGACAGACTGACGAGGAAAAGCAGATGATATTCGATGCGGCCAAAACAATACCGGTCTTCTTCGCATCAAATTATTCATTGGGAGTAGCACTGCTCGTTGAACTTGCAAAGAAGGCTGCGGCAGCAATGCCTGATGCCGAGATCGAGATCATTGAGGCGCATCACAACCGCAAGATCGACGCACCGAGCGGAACGGCTCTTACTCTTGCAGAAGAGATAAAGACTGTAAGAACAGATGCCCAGATCACAACCGGAAGGACCGGACACGGAAAACGTCTTCCGAACGAGATAGGCATCCAGAGCATAAGGATGGGAAACATAGTCGGCATGCATGAGGTCATGATAGGCACTGCAAACCAGACGATCACACTTAAGCATGAAGCCCACAGCAGAGCCCTCTTTGCGGAAGGAGCACTGTCAGCAGCGGCGTTCCTGCAGGGTAAAGGTCCCGGGCTTTATGACATGAAGTGCCTGGTAGCTGACTGACATAGGAAAGGAAAATATATTATGAGATTAGGATTATTCGGATACGGAAACATCGGACGCGGCGTTGAAGCCGCAGTCAGACAGAATCCGGACATAGAATTGGTCGCGGTATTTACACGCCGTGACCCCGCGACGGTAAAAACACGCACAGGAGTTCCTGTTTACAGCGCTGCGGATGTGGCAAAGTTCAAAAATGACATAGACGTAATGATCATCGCAGGCGGATCCGCAACAGATCTTCCGGTACTTACACCCGAGCTTGCCAAGGTATTCAACGTTGTGGACAGCTTTGACACACATGCCCGCATTCCCGAGCATTTTGCAAATGTTGACAAAAGCGCTTCGGAGAACGGTCACATAGCAGTCATCTCAGGCGGCTGGGATCCGGGTATGTTCTCAATAAGCAGGATCTACGCGTCATGCATCCTTCCTCAAGGATCATTTGCAACATTCTGGGGCAGGGGAGTAAGCCAGGGCCATTCGGATGCCATCAGAAGGATACCTGGAGTACTCGACGCAAGGCAGTACACTGTTCCGATCCAGGAAGCAGTTGAACTTGCCCGCAAGGGAGAGGCAGGAGGCCTGACAGCAAGGCAGATGCATCTGCGTGAATGCTATGTTGTTGCCGAAGAAGGCGCTGACAAGGCAGCCATCGAGGAAGCCATCAAGACGATGCCGAACTATTTCGCGGACTATGACACTACCGTCACTTTCATAACTGCCGAACAGATGAAAGCAGAGCACAGTGAGCTTCCTCACGGCGGAGTAGTCATATGCACCGGAAAGACCGGACTTGAGAATGAACATTCCCATACCATAGAGTACAGGCTTACTCTGGATTCAAATCCTGAGTTTACCTCGGGAGTGCTCGTATCTCTTGCAAGGGCAGCTTATAAAATGAATTCAAGAGGCATCACCGGATGCAAGACCATGTTCGATATAGCACCGGCAGATCTCTCAGCGCTGAGCGCCGAGGAACTCAGGGCACACATGCTGTAGGATAATGAGGATAAAAAAGATGGCCTTTGTATGTGAAAACATTTCCGTAAATGAAGAAGGAGTACTGACATTCGCCGGTCAGAGCACAGAAGAGCTCGCAAGGCAGTACGGCACTCCGCTGTATCTCATGGATGAAGACAGGATACGCCAAAACTGCCGTACATATGTAAATGCTTTCAGTGAGCATTTTCCTGAAGGTTCCATGCCGCTGTTCGCGGGAAAAGCATGCTGCTTCAAGCAGATATACCGTATCATAAGCTCTGAGAACATGGGATGCGATGTTGTATCCTCCGGAGAGATATTCACTGCCAGCGAAGCAGGCATGGACATGGAGAAGGCATTCTTCCACGGAAACAATAAGACAGATGCAGACATAAAATTCGCAATGGACAGGGGAGTCGGATACTTTGTGGCCGATAACGAAGAAGAGATCCTTGCGATAGAAGCCGAAGCCGCGGCAAGAGGCATTGTACAGAAGGTCCTGCTGAGGATAACTCCCGGCATAGACCCGCATACATATGAAGCTGTAAGCACAGGAAAAGTGGACTCCAAGTTCGGACAGGCTATAGCCACCGGACAGGCGGAGGAGATCACTGCTCTTACCCTCAGACAGGAGCATGTTGAACTTGCCGGTTTCCACTGCCATGTCGGATCCCAGGTATTTGCCGAGGACGTTTTTGAAAGAGCTTCAGATGTCATGCTTGAGTTCATTGCCGACATGAATGCTAAATTCGGATACATGGCCGGCTGCCTTAACCTTGGCGGAGGCTACGGCGTCAGATATGTGGATTCAGACCCGTATCTATACATAGCGGAAAAGATCGGCTCCGTGGCAGGAGCGATAAAGAGAAAATGTGAAAGCCTTGATATTCCTGTTCCTGTTATCTGCATGGAACCCGGAAGAAGCATTGTCGCTGATGCCGGAATGACGCTTTATACAGCAGGATCGGTCAAAAAGATCCCCGGATACAAGAATTATGTGTCTGTTGATGGAGGAATGACGGATAATCCGAGATATGCACTGTATAAGTCTTCATATTCCTGTTATAATGCTTCAAGGATGAACGAGGAAGCGGACATGGAAGTTACCATAGGCGGACGCTGCTGCGAGAGCGGCGACCTGATCCAGCTGGACGTTCCGATGCCTTCCTCTACCGAACGCGGTGACATAATAGCCGTATGCACTACAGGGGCATATAACTATTCGATGTCGTCCAATTATAACAGGATACCGAGACCTGCGGTGGTGATGCTTAAAAGTGGAAGCTCCTACGTAGCTGTAAGAAGAGAAACATTTGAGGATGTTGCTGCCCAGGATATCTGATCATTAACGGAGAAAGACATGAAGAAGATCATTGTCGGAATAAGCGGTGCCAGCGGAGTGAGGCTCGGAGCCGAACTGCTAGCGGCATACAAAGAGATACCGGATGTGGAAACACATCTGGTTATTTCTGATAACGCTTTTGTAACCATGAAACAGGAAACGGGCATTGACCCCGATGAGGTCCGCGCACTGGCAGACCGGAATTATGATCTTTATGACATGGCTGCTGACATATCCAGCGGATCATTCAGGACAGACGGCATGGTGATCATACCATGCAGCATGAAAACTCTCGCCGGAGTGGCTAACGGCTTCTCGGAAAACCTTCTTCTGCGGGCAGCTGATGTGACCATAAAGGAATGCAGAAAGCTGGTCGTTGTGCCGAGGGAAGCGCCGCTCAGCAGGATCCACTTAAGGAACCTTCTGACGCTGACAGAGTGCGGCGCTGTAGTGATACCGCCTGTCATGACTTTTTACAGCGGACAGGAGACAGCTTCTGAAATGACAGATTTCCTGATCGGAAAGATATCCGATCAGTTCGGTATAGACTACAAAGGCTATAAACGCTGGGGCAAGGAGAGGTAAGAGCGTGGGACTGATCACCAGGATAATATCAAATGAACCCATTAACGGAACGATCAAAGTCCCGCAGGCTGGATCGATCCTTCACAGATACATGATCTGCAGTGCCCTTTCCGGACAGGATCCCGAATTTATATGTACAAATGATTCAAAAGACATACGGGTGACAAGAAACTGCCTTGGAGTACTGGGACTCGGAGAAACATCAATTTCCGATGAGAATTTCGTGTACAGACTTGAATGTGGGGAAAGCGACACCACGTATAAGTTCATGCTTCCTATAGCAGGTGCTTTCGGAAAGACATGCATCTACGCTCTGAGGGGTAACCTGGTTTTTACATCCATGGACCAGTTTTACCGCGTTCTAAGGACTCACGGGATCAAAAGGGATGAGATCAGACCCGATCTCGTAAAAGTTACGGGACAGCTTACCGCCGGGACATACATTTTCCCGGGAGTATCGGACGGACAGGCCCTTTCCGGACTTTTGATGGCCCTTCCGCTCCTTAAGGAAAAGAGCGCTGTCATGGTGGAGAAGAAGCCCCAGTCAGAAATGTATGTTGACATGACGATCAGCATGATGCGCAGAGCCGGTATCAGCATTGAGGTGCTGAAAGACCAGAACGGACTTGCCAGGGTTTACAGGATACCCGGCGGACAGCGATATGACATGAAAGAAGTTCCGGCAATAGAAGGAGACTGGGAACTGGCAGCTTACTGGCTGACCGGAGCAGCAGTGAGCAACGGAACCGTCACATGTACTGACCTGAATACCGCATCGCTGCAGGGAGACAGGCGTATTCTCAGGATCCTTGAACTTTTTGGAGCGAAAACCGAAGAGAAGAAGCACGAGCGCGCTGATGCCTGGGAGGAAGGAGAACCGGTATTCTGGTCTGACATAACAGTAAAAGGCGGAAACCTTAAGGGAACGAACATTGACGCTTCCGACATACCTGACCTGCTGGCACATGTTGTGCTGCTGGCCAGCGCGGCAGAAGGAGTGAGCATAATCAAAAACCCCGTCAGCATAGGAATGGATGCAGACCGGGTCAGGGCACTTACATCAGTGATGACTGAACTCGGAGCCCAGATAACAGAGGTTCCGGACGGATTGCTGATCGACGGCAGCGGCGGGAAACAGCTTTTCGGAGGAAGAGTAGGGACGCACCATGATTACAGGCTCGCCATGATGGGGACACTTGCTGCGGGCATGTGCCGGAAAGGGGTGATCCTGGAACAGGCAGATGCCGTGGAGCGGACGTATCCGCAATTCTTCGAAGAACTTGAAAGGTTAAAGCAGAATAGATGACAACTTAATGGCGGGGATCATTTTCTCGCCATTATCGCACCTATGATAAAGAAAAAGATCTGGGGGATCAGAATGCCGCATACCGCAAGGATGATAATGTGGCTCACCAGGATCCCGTTGGCAGCTGAGATTATCAGCGAAGCTACGGCCAGAAATACTCCGACCTGCACGAACGGCCTGACACGCACCACACGGCGCGGTATGTTCCTGGTCAGGGCAAGAAGACCGCATACTATGTAAATAAGCGCATATATAAACATAAGGACATCTGCTGCGAGCATCATCTTATGGGAATTCGCAACAGCTCCGAGACGGGATCTGGTCACGAAAAAGATCATTGCGCCGCATACAATTCCTGAGATCAGCAGAAAGATGCTGAATATATTCTTTAAAGTGCTCCTAAACATCATGAGGACATTTTATCTTAAGCCAAATCATTATTCAAGATTATGATTTTATTGCGGGGTTTTTTTATTGGTGCTATAATTAACAATTAATTATACTAGGCATTTTATACACAAAAAGGGGAATATATGAGTAACAAAAGCGTAAATCCATTTTCAGAGAACACACCGGAAATAGAAGAACTTGCAAGGATCTGCAGGGAAAACGATGTCATAGATCCTTCTCTCTATTACAGGTACAATGTCAAGAGGGGACTTCGTGACGAGAACGGAAAAGGTGTCCTCACGGGACTTACCGAAATAGCAGAAGTTAAGTCTTACACCATTGATGACGATGAGATGGTGCCATGTCCCGGAAAACTCTATTACAGAGGTTATAATATAGAGGATCTCGTAAAAGGCTTTTCAAAGGAAAAACGGTTCGGTTTTGAAGAGACTACATATCTTCTGATGTTCGGAAAGCTCCCCAACAAGGATGAGCTTAAGACTTTTGAGGAAACAGTTGAGTCATACAGACAGCTTCCTACGAACTTCGTGAGGGACATCATCATGAAAGCGCCGAGCAAGGACATGATGAACACTCTCATGAGGAGCGTGCTCACGCTCTATGCATATGATGACAATCCTGACAGCACAGATGTAGTTAACGTACTCAGGCAGTGCCTTGCGCTCTATGCAGTCATGCCTATGCTTGCCGTATACGGCTATCAGGCATTCGAGCATTACAAGGAAGGACAGTCACTGTTCATCCATCAGCCAAAGAGCGGACTTTCAACCGCTGAGACGATACTCCATCTGCTCCGTCCGGACAGCTCATATACAAAAACAGAAGCCAGGATCCTGGATCTGTGCCTGGTACTTCATGCTGATCACGGCGGCGGAAACAACTCCGCATTCACTACCAGGGTAGTAACATCTACGATGACGGACACTTATTCCACAACGGCTGCAGCTCTCGCTTCCCTTAAAGGCCCCCGCCACGGCGGCGCAAACATCAAGGTTGATGACATGATGGCGTTTCTCAAGTCGAAAGTCAGACACTGGGATGATGAAAATGAGATCAGGAAGCAGCTCGAGAGGATAATCTCAGGCAAATCATTTGACAAGAGCGGCCTCATTTACGGCATGGGACATGCAGTATATACAATATCTGACCCGAGGGCGGTCATACTCAGCCAGTTCGTTGAAAAACTTGCTGCGGAAAAAGGATGTCTCGAGGAATATGAATTTTATAAGAGAGTCGAGCAGATCGGTACTGATGTCATCGCAACAAAGAAGAAGATGAACAGGGCAAACATATGCGCAAATGTCGACTTCTACTCAGGATTTGTATACAGGTTGCTCGGACTTCCCCACGAGCTCTTCACACCGATATTCGCCATAGCCAGGACAGCAGGCTGGGGAGCACACAGACTTGAAGAGATCGCTACAGGCAGCAAGATCATCAGACCCGCATACAAGAACGTGGTAAGACATGCGGCATATGTACCCATCAAGAAGAGATAAATGGATCTTTTTGAATATGCACACAACAATAAATTAAAGCAGGAGGCCCCTCTGGCATACCGGATCAGGCCGCGTACGCTGGACGAGATCAAAGGCCAGAAACACATACTGGCTGAAGGAAGCCAGCTGTACAGGTCCATTCAGGCGGACAGGCTTTCTTCTGTCATATTTTTCGGACCGTCGGGAACGGGCAAGACGACACTTGCGCGGGTGATAGCAAATACGACATCAGCCGAATTCAAGCAGCTGAACGCGACAGTTGCCGGCAAAAAGGACATGGTCGAAGTCGTCGAGAATGCCAAGATGATCTCCGGCGCATACGGGCGCAAGACCAT
>SVDE01000103.1 GCA_015057955.1 Lachnospiraceae bacterium
TCTTGACAGCTGTATTGAGCTTGAACATTCCGAGCGGAGGACCGCTGTACTCTACAAGAGGTCCTTCACAGATCTCTGTTTCAGCTTCCGCAACGTCAAACGGGCATGTGCCGACTTCAGCCGGGATGACTAAGAGCATTGCAAGCGCAGCCGGGATCAGTGCCCAGTGGAATACAGAGCATCCGTTTGCTGCCTGCCACTCGGCTATTCCTCTCATGGAGAAGCACATTGTGCTGCCGCCGATCTTTCTGGCAACCGCAAGAAGGATGACCACGAACGGAAGCTCATAGGACATCATGGCAACCATTTCACGTGAAAGTCCGACGCCTGCAAACGGGTTGCCCGAAGCAGCTCCGCCTACGATAAGGCATACAGCCGGGATCGTGAGCAGATAAAGGATTATTATCAGGTCAGCGTTAGTCGAAAGGCCGACATATCCGCCTACCGGTATGAGCATTGCTGTTGCGATCAGGGCAATGAATCCGACTATGGGAGCCCCTATGTATGCAACCCTGTTGGCAGCATCAGGAATGATGGTCTCTTTGCCGCACAGCTTAAGGAAGTCGAACAGAGGCTGACGGATGGGCGGTCCCACCCTCTTTTGCATTCTTGCCACAACTTTACGGTCAATGCCCGCAAGGAACAGTCCGATAACTACAGCAAACAGGCATCCCGGGAAAATAAATATATTGAAAAGAATTGTTAAGATATTCATTACATTCACCTCCCTATACCAACAGCCTGAATATGAACATGAATATAACAACAAGCGCCGCTGTCACCACGACCCACAGTGCGTAGTCATTGACAACGCCAGAGTGCTGTTTATCCATGAACCTGAAATAACCGGTCCAGTTCTTTCTGAAGCCCCAGAACAGGTCAGAGCCTCCGACATGTGAATGAGAGTATCTCTCACCGCCGAAGTAAGTTGCTCCTTTTCCGTCAGCGACTTCGGTATCAAATGTAACAGGAGCCCTTCCGGTACCTGTAAGCGCTACGATGAATACCGCCACAAGTATCACTCCAAAGAGCACCAGCCACATGATCGGATTCCACAGATCATATACCGCTGCAGATGTCTGGATGTCTGTGACACCGGCTGCTGAAGCATATCCTGCTCCCATTGCGGTGTCGATGTATTTGCTCACACTGAATGCGGCAGTTGATGCGGGTGTAAAGATCACGCGGTTCATGAAGTTTGCACCGATACCGGTTGCTATACAGAGCACGGCCATGATCCACATGGGTATCCTCATGGACAGTGGAACTTCCTTTACATCCTTGCAGCTTTCCGGAACCTGTCCGAAGAATACTGCCTGCGTGACTTTTATGAATGAAGCAAGTGTCATGACCGAGACAACAACCGCGACTACCGTTACAACGACATATAGGAAATTGCCGGTTTCAACACCCTTCGTGTATGCTGCCTGGTAGATCTGCCATTTTGACAGGAATCCGTTGAACGGAGGAAGTCCCGAGATGGAGAACGCTCCGACCAGGAAGCATATCGCAGTCTTCGGCATTTTCTTTGAAAGGCCGCCGAGTTTATCGAGGTTTGTAGTGCCTGCCGCTGTGAGTACCGCTCCTGCGCAAAGGAACAGGAGTCCTTTGAACAGTGTGTGGTTCATCGCATGGAACAGGGCGCCGTTAAGTCCCATTGCAGTTCCGAGTCCGGCCGCCATGATGACATAGCCGATCTGTGAGATACTGTGGAACGCGAGAAGTCTCTTGAAGTCGTGCTGGGCAAGAGCCATCGTTACGCCTACGAACATTGTAACCGTTCCGAACACGACCATGAGGATCTGCATTGCGCTTGAATCCATTGAACGGAAGATGATGTACATGAGCCTTATCATTCCGTACACGCCGGCCTTGTTGACCATGCTTGAGAACGCCATCGAGATGGATGTGGGCGCTGCAGTATATGCGTCAGCTGCAGGTGTATGGAACGGAACAATGTATGATTTTACTCCCATTCCGATGAACATGAGTGCGAAAGCGAGCACTGTCACAGGTGTTGAACCGCCTTCTCCTCCAAGTATGGAAGAGAGCTGAGCCATGTTAAGCGTATGGCACTGTCTGTACAGGAGCGCGATGCCGAGCAGCGTAAAGCTCGAACCCATGGATCCGATGACCAGATATTTGAACGCTGCCTCCAGGGAAATGCCTTTTCCGTTCCTGAACGCTGTGAGAGCTACCGCTGCAAATGTCATGATCTCGATCATTACGAACATATTGAATATGTCGCCTGTGAACACCATGCCGAGGACTGAGCCCGAGAGCATGAGGAACAGTGTGTAGTAATGTCCGAGATGGCTGTCTTTCTCCATGTATCTGAAGGAATAGATCAGCGACATCAGCATTGTGAATACCACGAGCATTGAGAAGAAATAGTTCATCTGGTCGATCTCATATCCTATGCCTATCGCATAGCCGCTGACAGGCTCCCAGTTTCCGAGCCAGTATGCCACTACTTCTCCGTCGACCATCACAGGCTTAAACAGTATCGCCACTGAAACGAACGCGAAACATGTAAAGAGCATTGCGATGATGCCGCGGACTACTTTATTCTTTGAACCGAATATCTCGATAAGGAATGCGCCAAGGAAGCAGCCCATTACCGAGAGGACCGGTAATTGTAATATAAAACCACTCATCCTTTAAGCCTCCTTATCTCGCTCGCATCTGTTGTCTTGTACTTGCGGTATAACATGACAACAAGGGCAAGAGCCATTGCGTCAACGCAGGCACCGATAACGATGCTCGTCAGTGTTAGTGCCTGCGGAACAGGATCCACAAAATAGGCACCGCTTGTAAGTTCAGTGAATGAGAAGATCGGGGCTGTTCCGCCGTTAAAGCCGAAGCTTACGAGCAGGAGGTTGATGCCGTAATCGATGATGCCCATTCCGATAACTATCTTTATGAGTTCTTTCTTTGTGAGTATCGTGACCAGACCGATCGCAATGAGGACAGCTGATCCGATATAGTTTACCAACATCATATCTTATGCCTCCTCTTCCTCATCATCTTCATCGGTCTCTCCGTCACTTCCCGGAGCAAGGAGCCCCAGCATGAGCATGAGCAGCAGGCCTACGCCTGTCATGACCTTGTAGCCTACACTGTAGCTCATGAAAGTGATCGTTCCTGCCGAGATCAGGTCTCCGGCAGAGCCGAGATTGTACAGTATATTTGTTGCAAAGTTCGCGGTAAATGCAACTCCTATCACGCCGAGTATGACATATATCACAGCGCCGAGTGATTCATTTACACGCAGTACATTAATGTTAAGAGCTTTTGAAGCGTCATTGTAACCGTATCCCAGATAGATCAGGAGTGCGGACACCGCGACGATGACACCGCCCTGGAAACCTCCGCCCGGGCTTATTGTTCCGAACAGGATTATATAAAGACCAAATACAAGTGCAAAAGGAAGGATGGAATCAGCTCCGCATCTGACAATTACATTCTTCTCTGTAATTCCCTCTTTGAATTTCATTTCTCAGATCCCTCCTTCTTTGCTTTTTTCTTTACGCTCAGGATAACAAATGTACCCGCGATGGCTGTCAGAAGGATGAAAGACTCGCCGAGTGTATCAAAGCCTCGGAAGTCAAATACGATCGACGCGACATCATTCATTGCGTTTGTCTTGTCAAGGTTCTCCTTGACTATGATCTCTGCTATTCCCTCAGCGCCTTCGGTATCATATGCTTTAGGGTCGTCGAGCAGCGCTTTTACGTCGGTTGTGTTCTCATATGTGCCGGGTACTTTTATATACGCAACACACATTGCGACCGCCATGAACGCGAGAAGGACCAGGACAGAAACAACTGCTACTATTTTCTTAGCTTTCATTTTTCCTCATCCTCCTTCTTTGTAGTCTTTTTAATGGCGATGACAAAGAGGGCAGTTGAAAGGACTGCGCCTACGGCCGCCTCCGAGATCGCGACGTCGGGAGCCTGAAGGAGTACGAACTCCAGAGCGGCAAGCGCTCCGCAGATTCCCATCGCAATGGCTGCAGAGAGCAGCTTGTCAAATACAAGCGCAAGAACTGCTGCCACAACCATTCCCAGTATCACTAATGTATTAAGAGAAAATAAAGAACCGATTATCATTTTTCCATATCCTCCCCATACTTGTCGCATTTGATCTTGTCGGTCATCTTTACGCCGTGGCGGTAAGCGCCTTTAGCAAGCATGTGACCGGAGATCGGTGCTGTTACTATGTAGAACACGAGCAGTACAGCAAGTTTGATTATCATCTCAGTATTCTTAAGGGCAGCGGCAGTATAAACTATCGCGCCTGCGATCACTAAAATGACGACGATCGTACTGATTATCGTGCTCGACTGCATCCGGCAGAAAGTGTCAGGCATACGGAGCATTCCGATAACTGAAAGGAGTGCGAACACTATGCCGACAATGATGAGAATATTTACTACTATACTCATTACAGCCTCCCTTCCAGATATCTTCCGATGATAACGGAACCTACGAAACCTACGATCGCTGTTACGAGAGCGATATCAAGGTAAAGGCTCCTGCCTGTGTAAAGTGCGAACAGTATGAGTGCCATGTCAGACAGGACCTCAATGCTGTCAGCCACGACTGCCCTGTCGGCAGCGCTCGGGCCTTTGACAAAACGGACGCAGAGGACGAGCGCCAGGACTATGAAGCATACTGCAAACCAGATAAATATATTCATTATTCCCAGATCCTCCTTATCCATTTTTCCATTGTGCCTTTAATGGCATCGCCTGCTTTCTGTCCATCCTCGTCGGAAACGCTGATCCAGTGCACATAATAATATGTCTGTCCGCCTTCCTCGGTAATGTCCATTGTTATGGTGCCGGGTGTAAGCGTTATGGAGTTTGCGAGCATTGACTGAGCGTAATCACTCGTAAGGCTCACAGGCACCTTGACTATTCCCGAATGCTCAGGTTTCCTGCCAAGAGCCCTCACAGCCATGCTGCAGTTGGCCTTGATCAGCTCCCATAAGAATACGAAAGCGTAGATTATAAGGCATATCCATCTCTTGGGATTCAAGAGATAGAACGCTTTCTTGTGGATCAGGAACCGTCCTGCGAAGATACCGACTCCGATACTCACTACTGCTCCGGCAATAAGCACTTCGATCGAGGGTTCACCCTTTATTATCGAAGCCAGCTGACCTGTGACCAGTATCCAGAACACATAGCACAGGATCGCTGTCGATACGATTGCCGGAAATGATGTCTTTCTCAAGTATTATCTCCCCTTTCTATTCAACTTCAAGGCTGTCAACGTAATATTCTCTTCCGCCGGTTATCCTGAAATCCAGACTGCCGCATTTTGGACATTTGGCATTTTTCCGGTCTATCGGACCTTCAAATGTACAATCCGCGCACTTTATGGAAACCGGTATCCGCTCTACCTTCAGCGCCGCCCCTTCGGCGATCGTCCCTTTTGCCAGGACCTGAAGGTACTCTTCTATGTACTCCGGAAACACACCGGAGAGTTCTCCTATCTTAAGTCTTATCTCAAGGATCTTTTTTGCGCCTCCCGCCTTCGCTGCCGGAAGAGCTGTTTCCATGATCCCCTCGGTGATCGCAAGCTCATGCATGAGAGCTTACCTGTCCATGCAGGAGAAGCACGGATCGATGCTTGCTATGATAAGTCCCGCATCTGCAATGGAGTTTCCGACAAGCATCGTCGGTATCGACGGAGCGTTCTTAAATGTCGGAACATGTATGCTGACACGCTTGTTATACTCGCTTCCGTCGCTGACCACCTTATATGTAAGCTGTCCTCTCGGAGCCTCATAGCGGTGCATGTACTCGCCGGCCTTAACCTTGGGGATCCTGTTCCCGAGGTTTATCTTTCCGTCCGGAAGATTGTCGAGAGCCTGACGGATGATGCTTATGCTTGAAATGTTCTCAAGTATCCTTATGACGACACGTGAAAAGACATCGCAGCTCGGCCATACTGCTACATCAAAGTCAAAATCCTCGTAGCTTGAATACGGCGCGTCTTTCCTTACATCCACAGGAAGGTTTGAAGCCCTTGCATGAGGTCCCCTGACTCCGATCCTGATGGCATCCTCTGTTGTAAGTATGCCGACTCCCTGAGTTCTCATGGCTATCGTCTTGTCTGTAAGGCCGATGTCCATGATCCTCTTGTTTGACTCCTCGATCTTATCGAGCATGTCCCTGAGATCCTGTATCTGAAGATCATTGAGGTCACGTCTTGCTCCGCCTATCGTGCATGCGCCATAGTTGACGCGGCTGCCTGTCAGCTCTTCGAGCATGTCCATGATCATCTCACGGTGATCCCATGATGTCATGAACAGGCTGTCATGTCCGATCAGATGCAGGGCGATGCCGAGCCAGAGATAATGTGAATGAAGCCTTTCAAGCTCAGCAATGATAACTCTTATGTACTGTCCCCTCTTGGGCACCTGAACGCCCATGAGGCCTTCAACAGTCATGCAGTAATTCATGGCATGTGAATGTGAGCAGATACCGCATGTACGCTCTACCAGGGAAATGGTCTGGATATAGTTCTTCTGCGTACACAGCTTCTCAATTCCGCGGTGATTGTAACCGATGAATACTTCCGCTTTTTTGATCTCCTCGCCTTCGGTATAAAGCCTGGTATGTACAGGCTCCTCAAGTGCGGGATGGTATGGTCCGATAGGTATGATGTATCCCATTACTTTTCCACCTCCTCGCCATGTGCTTTTGCAATGAGCTCATCCATGGGGATGACAAGTATCTGGCCCTGTCCGTCGATCATGGTATCCGGCATGAACAGGCGCTGCGAAGTATCAACGCCTTCAAATGTTATCGGCATGAGTTCCATGATCTCTCTTTCAGGCCATTCCGCGCCGAGATCGTAAATATCCGATATCGTCGGCAGGACGCTTTCTCCTGTGACCGTATAGGACTCTATCCCGTTCGGGATCTCGTACTCATACGATACGACCGCAGTACCGTCGGTCTCCAGATATGCATGTATCATTGCAAGATGGACTCCTGCATCACGCATACGTCTGGCAGTAGGAATGATCTCATCTTTTGTGATATCTATCCGCTTATACTCCTGCATGTTTTCCTCCATTTTCTAAAATGTTTTAACATATCCTCGGCAGTTGCGCTCCGGAGAGTTTTGCTGCAATTCTTGTTCCGCCAAATGCGGTTTTTATGATCACCCTTCCGGGATGACTGTCTGTTACTGTTCCGATGACAGCTGCATTTTTTCCAAGTTCCTGTCTCTTAAGAATATCCAGAGCCTCTAACGCCTTTTCGGGAGAGACGACAGCTATCATCTTCCCCTCATTTGCCGCATACAGAGGGTCAAGACCCAGTATGTCGCAGGCACTTTTTACGCTCTTGTCGACCGGGATCAGGTTTTCATCAAGTTCTATCGAAAGGCCGGTTCCCTCAACAAACTCACAAAGAGTCGTGGCAAGCCCTCCTCTTGTCGGATCCCTCATCACCCTGACATCATCTCCGAGATAAGCCAGTGAAGCAGCCAGATGGTTTAACGGTGCACAGTCACTCTTTATCTGTGCTGTCATCAGACCGGGATTTCTTGCCAGCATCACTGCCGTTCCGTGGTCTCCGACCGTTCCGGATATGATCACGGCATCGCCTTTCCGCATCCTTTCAGGAGAGAGTCCCCTGTGTCTCAGAAATCCAATCCCGGATGTGTTCAGGTAGATCCCGTCTCCCTTTCCTTTCTCAACAACCTTTGTGTCACCGGTGACTATGCTGACCCCCGCTGCCTGCGCTGCTTCTTTAACAGATGCGACAACTTTTTCCAGGTCTTCCATCGGAAATCCTTCTTCGATTATCGCAGAAAGTGAAAGGAACTTAGGCTCCCCCCCGCTCATTGAAACATCATTTACCGTACCGCATACGGCCAGTTTCCCGATGTCTCCTCCGGGGAAGAAGCACGGGCTTACCACAAAACTGTCGGTAGAAAACACCAGCGTGTCTTTGCCCGGGATCACAGCTCCGTCTCCTAACATTTCAAGAGCTTCGTTCCTGAATGCCGGTACAAATACGTTGCTTATCAGTTCTGAAGTTTTTTTGCCGCCGCTTCCATGATCCAGCGTTATGAATCTGTCCACTATTGTACCTTTTTTCGCTGTTATGACTTATTCAGACAATCTATTGATTGATAAAAAATCTTTATTTATGTACAAATATTTGTACAATATGTTTCAGAATATACCGCAAAAGCCGATCATCATCAATTCTTTTATCATTATCAGATTGTTCTTTATTTATACATTATATAATATGACATCGCATATGCATACATTCAAAATATATAAAAAAACGTCATGAATATTTGAATTCTGCAGCACATGCGCCCTCTGAAGAGACCATGCAGGGCCCGACCGGGTCCTCCGGGGTACAGGCAGCCCCGAAAAGTGGGCACATGGAAGGTGAAATTTTTCCGCGGATCACGTCTCCGCACCTGCATATGCTCTTGCTGTCTGACTGTACGA
>SVDE01000104.1 GCA_015057955.1 Lachnospiraceae bacterium
TGGCCCTGAGCACGTCAGAAAGTGCTATTACATTATTACGGTCTAGCTGCTTATAATCTGCATTTCCACCGGTGATGGCATTTTCACGTTTTGACAGCGCATCCAGATCTTCCCAGGGAATGAGGCACGCATGCAGGTGATTTACCATGTCTTTGCCGATGGAGATACCGCTGCCTCCGTTTTTCTCTTTTTCTTCAAGATATGCGGCTGCGCGTTTCCCGTATATTTCGTCAGGCATTGTATCAAAGCCCATCACATGATGGAAAGCACACCAGCGCTTGTGTTCGGTTATCGCAAGGTTTTCAAGCGTTTCTTCATCAGGCGGCCAGTCGCCCGAGAGCACCTGTTCGGCCGTCCTGCCGGATGCGCGGAGCATTGCCGGATAGAAATCTGCGCTCGCCCTGCTGCTCAGCCGGGCGAAGTATCCGCAGGTTTCCCAGTCGGCTGCTGCATCGCTGCCCGATCCGGAATACATGTGGTTGATCTGCATCGCCATCGCATCAATGCGCCGTATGTCAAGCACATCACTGCTGTATACATTGGTGCACTCAAAGCAGCAGCCGTTCCCGTCATCTGCATAATAAGCGCCTTTTGATACCTGAATGATCATGGGAACCTTTTTCCCCGGGCCGCACCATAGCTCCAGATCTTCCGCTATCTCCCTGTTGTCATCAGGGTTTCCGGTGCAGATGAAGATACAGCTGATGGTTTCAATATTCTTTTCAAGGTATTCATAAAACCCTTCGGATTTTCCGTTCTCCGGATGAAAACTAATATTATACAGACCGATATATTTTTGTCCGTGCAGGAATCCGTTCTGAGGGCCGGGATCAAAAATATCCGTTCTGAAGGTACTGCCGTAAAACTGTGCATTGCATATGAGGTTTTCGAGGATCGCCCTTCCCATACGGCCGTAACCGAGTATGACTGCATGGAAATCTCCCATGGCTTTTCCGTGTTCATCAAAACAGATCATTCCGCACGGGGGATGATCCCTGATCACAAGCCGTGCCGTCAGTTCGTAGTCATCAAATGACAGGACACTGCCATATCCTTTTCCTTCATTTACCTGCAGGGAAGACGCCCTCTCTCCGGCACCTGATATGATGAGGCTCGTCTGCGCCGGTGAGATGCCGGCTTCAGTCATGACATCAAGAAATTCGGATGCATATTTCAGGTTCTTCCTTCCGTCCGAATGCATTGCAGCCAGCTCGAGGCGGCGGCTGCCCGGCTTAAAATTTATCCTGGAAAGAAAACGTCTGCATGGAGAAACTGCATCTCCGTTCTTTTCGATCACCCCTCCGAAGGACTTTATCGTGCTCTCATAGGACGAGCTGTCATCAGGGTCCACAAAGAGCACAGACCTGTGCTTCTTTTGAGCCATGTCTTTTGCATAAGCAACAGATGCGTCATTGACACCGAAGATCAGAAGGAGAGGCCCCCTTCGAAGCAGGGTAGCGCGTATGGTCCTGAGGAGCTTTTCGCCGAGAGTAGTGATCGCAGCGCTTGCGGTGACATAAAAGCCACAGAAATGGCCGATCCAGAACAGGGCTACACCGATACTGTTCTGCAGCAGCGGAGAAGCAGAAATATTGGAATAATCGTTGATGCCTGCAAGCATGCGGCACATGGCAAGCAGGGCTCTGAAAAGTGATGAGACATTGAATCCGTTGCAGTATGCATAACCGTATCCGTAGAATACCGCTCCGACGACAGCAGCAATTATGATCGCGCATCTGAGCACAACCTTCCGCACCCGGTTATCAGCTGCAAGGTTCAGCACTGCCGCGGTAAATAACGCCCCCAATATTATTACCATTATTATAGGTTTGATCATCTCAAGTCTTCCTCATTTCCGGTTTAAAATGCATTAGAGACGGCCAAGCTGTTCCCATGCGCTGTCATCTTTTATTTTCTCCTCCTCAGGAAGAAGTTCATAGCTGACCAGGCATGGATGTGTCCTCAGTTCCTCACTCTTTTCCGGCCCTTGTGTCCAGTTGTATAGATAATGGAACCGCATCCAGCGTTCGTGCTCATTCTGCCTGAAAGGTTCTTTATCTGCGGACTCACTCCAGACCCTGTAAGCATCCGCACGCGTCTGTTTGTCGTCATCCCGGCCATCTCCGAGAAGTATTCCAATCTTAGTCCTTATTGCATCTGCGGCAGCCCTGTTGGAATTTTTAAGGAAAAGCGGCAGTTCATCCCATCCGGGTCCGCCTGCAGCTGATAGTGCGCTGTATTTTTCATGAAGCTCTTTTGCAAATCCGTCAAGACTGCTTTTTACGACCAGATCTTCGGTAAAAATAGATCTTGTGTCCCCGAAAGAATCCTGAAGGAGCGGGCAGCCTTGGGCAGCAGCAAAGAGTCTTGCACTGCAGGCGACATTTCGCTTTGTTTTCATGTAGTTGTCCGCGTTTTCTTTAGGGTCATCGCTGCAGAAGATCAGCCGGTCGGCTTTTTTAAGCAGATCATGGTCTTTGTTCCATGCTTCCGAATGGAAAATGATCTCATCACGTCCATTGCCTTCCGGGCCGGATGAAAAATACGATACGATCTGAGGATGGAAATCCATGTATTCTTCCCAGTTTCCGAACACATGATATACGGTCCTGATAAAAGGGGTACGGCAGTTGATGAGCACCGCCTGATCCAGAAGAGCCTGAGCGGTTTTGCCGTCACCTGCCAGGATCAGCAGTTTTTCTCCGCTTTCAAGAGGGTGCTCATGCCAGAAGAGTCTTGCGCAGCACTCAAAGTCATTAAAATAATTCACATTTCCATTTTGATATGTCTCTTCGCCACGGCAGCGGATATCAGCACCGGACCCGTTAAGCATCCGGGCGTTTGCATAGTTTTCATAAATGTCATCTGATATCAGGAACACTCTGCGGCCTTTTTTCTGCTGTGACAGCTTGCTCGCCGTCTCCAAAACATCAGAGGAAAGGTAAAGTCTGTGATTACTGTTTTCAAACGGGGATCCTTTTACAGCTTTTTCTGAGCCGCAGAAAATTATGCGGCTGTCGGGATCATTTTTTAAAATGTCCCCGGCCAGCGCCTCAGCAGCTTCATTGTCGCATGAAAAAATACTGCAGTCATGGCCTTTAAGAGCCTGCATACTGAAGAAGGGGATTACTTTCCCTCGGATAAAACTTATAACTGCAATGATGACTGCGGAGATCACAACAGGGCTTAAAAGTATGAATACCACTCCTATGATCCGTCCTGCAGCGGACACAGGGAACAGGTCTCCGTATCCGACAGTTGTCAATGTAACAAGTGAATACCAGACGGCATCACCGTAATTACGGATATTCGCGCCCGGAACGGCGTGTTCGCATAACACAAGGATTGCCAGAAGCACCAGATAAAGAGCGGAGGCAAAGATTATAAATAGAGTTTTTTTTCTGTTCATGTCACGATCCCCGTTATTATCAGTCCATATTGTCAGCTGATACAAATTCTATGTCAGCAGCTTCCTCAAGCCGCTTGAAGATCTTTCGCCGGCGCCTGAGCGCAGGAGAGCGGATGATCCATATGCTTGCCCCTTCCCATATGGAAAACGTACCCAGTGTTGATATGATCGCAAAATGCACCGGACTGACCTTATCCTGAAGGAAAATGCTCAGGGCGATCAGGATAATGCCGACACCGAACAGGCAGATCTGGGCCACAAAATCTTTCTTTGCATCCCTCCGCCTTTCAGATCCGCTGACTTCGAACCATCTGAGAAAAGCTTTCTTTACGTCTTCCTTGCTGACCGGTTCCCGGTGAATGATCCGTATGCAGAGAGCATCGCGCCATTTCTTCTCCGAGACCTTGTTCAGTATATATTCTTTCACATCTTCACTCAGGTTTTTTCCGGATCAAAAGGATTGTAGAGATCTTTTTCTTTCTCTGTTTTCAGATTGATATATTGCTTTTCTTCCATTTATGAGTACCTATTGTAATACATACAGTTCAGACGATGTCCTGTTCAGTCTCTTGGCTCCGTCTTTTGTGACAACAAAAACATCTCCAGCGCAGTACGGATCTTTACCTTCCGGTCTGATGACAGGAGCGATGACCAGAGTCATGCCATCTGCCAGAGGGATATCTCTGGTACTGTCAATGCTGCGCGGAGCTTCGCTTATGCCTGTGCCTATTCCGTAGATCTGATTTTCAGAGCTTTCCTCAAGTCCTTCAGGAGTAAGAATCTTCTCCCTAAACAGATCCATAAGTTCTTTAACGGTAACGCCGGGCTTAGCATTTTCCGCTATCAGCTTCTGTGCAGAAACTGCCAGATCCCAGTACTTTCGGGTTTCTTCGCAGGGATCCCCAATCACAAATGTGCGCGCTATGGCAGATGCAAAGCCGCCGGGCATGTAACCGTTTATTTTTATGTTGATGCGGTCGCCGTAAACAACCCTTCTTCCGGGCCAGAGTATAGGTTCAGCTTCGGAAGGAGCGCCGTCAGGAGCGGATGTCATGGAAAGCATGGTACTGCTCTGGAGATCTTCGCATTCGGCATCCATCTCGCGGAAGCGGTTGCGGAGGCCTGCAGCGATCTCCCTTTCAGTATGCTCTCCGGTGAGGAGCATCGGGATCGATGTGAAAGCACGGTCGAAGAGAGCAGCGGCCTTTCGGATGCCTTCGATCTCATCTCCTGTTTTTTCCATCTTGAGGAGATGGAATTCATCGCTCACATCAATTAATTCAGTGCCATATTTCTCCATAAGATCATCACGCACAACCTTTTTCAGATATGTGGGATTAACAAGTCCCAGGCGCTTATTCGGCAGATACTCTGTCAGGTCTGTTTCCGTGATAAGCGGATATTTGTACCAGTCACAGGGATGAGGCTCTCTGGCACAAAGCTCCAGGACTTCGCCTTTAGTTGTGACCAGGCACAGGTTGTTGCGGTTAAAAGGTATATGAAGAGGCATGTCCTCTTTAGCAAGAAGCCAGGTATTCAGATTTCCCAGGGCACAGTTGGATACAAGTACGGCATCCAGGCCATTGGCATTCATGAGTTTTATTACACGCTCTATGCGGTTCCTTTTGATCGATTCCATGGTCAGCCTCCTTATTATTCAAACAGGACTACGAGATCCTTAGGGATCCCTATCAGGTCTTCAGCTCCGTCAGGACCTATGCGGTATGTATTTACCAGATGGATCCCTTCGCGTACGTCAGGTCCGATATTAGGGAAATACCTGTAGATCAGAGGATGGCAGTGCAGCATCTGTCCTTCGATGAGAGGGAGCTTGTCTGTATAGTCCTCCAGTGAGAACTGGTCATAGAAGAAAGCACCCAGGCTGTGCATCCAGTTCCATCCCCGGCTCTCAAAGAGTTCCAGGCCTTTGCTGTGCACATACTCGCGTGTTTTATCTGCAATCTGAGACAGTGAAAGGCTGTCAGGTTTCATAAGTGATACTGCAAAGTTATGAACATCTATGGCGTTGTTTACGGAAGCTTCATAGCCTTTTGAGGGAGCACCGATGCTGTAGTGGCGTTCAAAAGCAATGCACTGGTGGCCGGGACCGGGAACTTCAAAAAGGGCGCTCATCCGGTCGCCAATCTGAAGCTTGTGGTCAGGTGATCCGTCACGCGGTCCGCCGGGTTCATCCATGGGACCTGAATAATGAATGTTTCCGTTCCTAACACCCGTTGATCCCATTTCCATGAAGAGGCTGCTCACCTCGTGCTGCATTTCGCCTATAGTACGCCCCAGCCTGAATATCTGCGGCAGGGCTTCCATGACCTTCATCTGCATGTTCCGCGACTGCATGATAGCGTACATTTCCTCATCGCTCTTAACAGAACGGAACTTGGCGACCGGGATGGAAATGTCAGTAAATTCCACATTGGGAAGGCGCTTTTTGATCTCATCATACAGGGAAGCGTTCATGTTGACAGGCAGCACAAGCCCTATCTTCCTGGGACTGCCCGCCGCAATGATATCGGCAAGGATACTGTCCGGGGCATGACCGATGAAGCGCACACCGTCACAGACCATGTCGGGTTTTTTCTGGAGAAAATATCTTCCGAAGTCTGTTGTTTCCGGATCATCACACAGAGCCTCGTTCAGTTCGCTCATGCATACGCCGATGCACTCGTCCGCAGCAGGAACGATGATCAGATCCAGATATCTCTGGCCTGTAAGCCAGTGGTCATATGCCTCTTCCCCGCACTCAAGGAACAAGGATGTGTCAACCTCCTGCTCTTTCATGACACGTCTGATACCGTCCAGACGCCGCCTGTATTCCACGCGTGAGAAGAGTTCTACCTGCTCATAGCGGTTAACCATGTATTTTCCTTTGTAATTCATAGTTGGTCTCCTGCTGTTAATTAATGGTCACAGCAATTATATATTTATTAAAAGCAGAGGTCAAATTAACCATTCATCTGTCCCCCTGTATGATAAAATATAAAAAGGAACAGTCCGGACAGAGCTTTTTGCGCAGGAGGAAACGCAATGTATTATCTCATAAGGAAAACATTGGAAGAATGCAGTCTGGAGGCATGTCTTGCTCATGACAGCCAGTATGTTGCCATAATCAAACCATCACAGTGGGAGCGTGAGAAGGATTCATTTGATCTGGGAATAGACATGGATATGAATCTGAATGAGATACACAATACAAAGGTGGAAGTCAATATCGACTCCCTGACCGGCACATTCCTCATTCCTGACCGTGAGAACATGTCAGGCGACGGATCCAGGTTTGCTTTTGTCCTTGACGAAAAAGGCATAATCTTCATAGATGATTCTGATACTGCACAGGGCATTGTCGAGAAGATAAGAAAGTCACGCCAGTGGCAGTATCCGTGCCTTGAACGTTTCGTTTACGACTTTCTTGAGCAGATTGTGCATAATGACATGCGCATGATGGAGAAGGCGGAAGAAGAACTGGAAGAGATAGAAAAGACCATCCTGGATGGAGCCGATAAGGCACCGCTTAAGCATCTGAATGAGATCAGGGGAGACATCCGTAAGCTTAGGATACATTATGAACAGCTGATCGATCTGAGCCAGGAACTTGAAGAAAATGAAAATGATTTCTTCAAAGATGACAATCTGCGCTATTTCCACATGTTTACTAACCGGATGGCAAGGCTCCATGACATAGCTGCCTCGCTCCGTGATTACACTGTGCAGCTCGGAGACCTGTACCAATCCCAGATAGATCTTAAACAGAACCATATCATGACGATACTTACAGTTGTAACAGCCATATTCATGCCGCTTACCCTTATTGTCGGCTGGTATGGCATGAACTTCAAATACATGCCTGAACTTGATTCGCCGCTAGGCTATCCGGTCGTTATAGGCATAAGCATCGCCATTGTTGTTGTGTGTCTGATAATCTTCAAGAAAAAGAACTGGCTATAATTTATTTCGATAAATATCGAAATAAATATTGACAGCTGTACTCTGCGCAGCTATATTTAATTTGATAGTTATCGAATTAAATATTTTTGACAGGAGAAAATTTATGATGGAAGATTTTATCGGATATCTGACACAGCAGATAGGATCAGGAAAAGAAGATATAACCAGACTGGAAAAGGAAGAGCGAAAGGACGAAGCTGATTTTGTCAAAGTACGGACAAATATCTACGAAGTCTGCAAAACAGTGACCAACGCTCTTGCACAGCGCCCGGGCATGGGGCTTGAGGCTGTAAGTGCAAGGTTTGACGGATTCAGGAAGACCTGGGGCGAAGCGCTTGATAAAGCCAGGGAACATGGAGATACCAGGAATATAGTGATCGGAGAGACCAAACTGGAAGTTTTGGAGGATGTGATCGCACATTTTGCGGAGGTAGCGAAATGACACAGGAAAATGCGCTCAGGATATTTAAGTGCCTCTCAGATCTGTCACGGCTCCGCATCATGCAGTCACTGACTCAGGGAGATATGTATGCGGAACTCCTTGCGGAGCGCTTGGGGCTGACTCCTTCCACTGTATCGTTCCACATGAAAAAACTCGAAGAAGCGGGTCTTGTAGTCTCACGTAAAGAGCAGTATTACACTGTTTATTCCATATGCAGGGAGCTGATTAACGAGCCTTTGCTGGACATTGTGTCATCAGGACCGGAAGAGATCGATGAACAGCGGGCCAGAGAGGAAAAATACCGAAAAAAGGTGATCGATGCTTTCTTCGAGTATGGAAAGCTTAAAGCCATACCTGTCCAGCGGAAGAAAAAACTGATCTGTTATGAAGTGATCGCCGGACAGTTTGTTCCCGGCAAGGTTTATGAAGAGAAAGAGCTTAATGACATAATCACTAAGTTCCATGAGGATTACTGCACCATAAGACGTGACATGATAAGTGAGGGCATTCTCCAAAGAGATGGAAGTAAATATGTCCGCATAAAGTGAGCATATGGATATAGAACATTTTTATGTTGAAAAAGGCAATGGCGACCCATTGATACTGCTTCACGGCAACGGAGAAGACAGTTCGTATTTTAAAGGACAGGTCGATGA
>SVDE01000105.1 GCA_015057955.1 Lachnospiraceae bacterium
CAGGTGTGGGAAATGTGGCGAATGCTGTTCTTGCAGGACTTGAGACCAGCGGTCTTAAGAATCTCACCATGTATACAGAAGTAATACAGGATTCAGCTCTTAATCTGATCAAGAAAGGTATCATCGATGGCGGCAGCTGCACTTCTCTTTCTCTTTCAAGAGAAGGTATGGATGAGCTGATAAACAACATCGACTTTTATAATTCGCGCATAGTCATCCGTCCACAGGAGATTTCAAACAACCCTGAAGTTGCCAGAAGACTCCAGCTTGTTTCCATGAACACACCTATCGAGGTAGATATCTACGGAAATGTAAATTCTACTCATGTCATGGGAACAAAGATCATGAACGGTATCGGAGGTTCCGGAGACTTCTCAAGGAACTCCGGACTGGTAATATTCGCAACCGGTTCTCTCGCAAAGAACGGTGCGATCAGCTGCATAGTCCCCATGTGTTCTCATATTGACCATACAGAGCATGAAGTTCAGGTCATCGTTACAGAACAGGGAGTTGCCGATCTCAGATGGAAATCACCGCGTGAAAGAGCTGAGGCCATCATTGAGAACTGTGCCCATCCGGATTACAGGGACATGCTCCGTGATTATTTCAACAGGGCATGCGCCGAATCAGGCGGCCAGACACCTCACATCCTTTCTGAGGCGCTTTCATGGCATGACAGGTTCAATAAGACAGGCACAATGAAACTCAGCTGATACGGCAGTTTCAATCACATGAATAAAGCCGCTGCATTTTAAGCAGCGGCTTTTATTGTTGATCAAATGTATTATCTCTTATGCAGCGAATATGAGAAGCAGGAACTGTGAAGCAAGTACAACACAGATAAGCGCTATAGGATATGTGGATGCATATGCCGAAGCAACGTCATCAGTTCCGGCAGTTCTGATAAGAGTTCCAAGGGCAGGTGTTGAAGTCATGCCGCCTGTGATCGAACCAAGTACATTGAGCAGCGGAAGCTTGAGCAGCTTTTTCGCAATAAGGTATCCGATGATCATAGGAACTATTGTGATTATGATACCATATCCGAAGTATACGACCTGGAAATACTTAACGAATGAAGCTCCTCCGGGAACACCGCATCCGATAAGGAAGAGCATGAGTCCGAACTCACGGAAGCTCTCAAGTACCTTTTTCTCAACCTTCAGGCTGATCGGTCCGATGTGTCCGAAATGGGCAAACACGATACCTGAAATAAGTACACCGCCTGTAGTGGTAAGACTGAACGTCTTGCCTGCAAGTCCTTGTCCTGAAAGCGGAACTTTGATCATACCGACAAATATACCAACGATAACAACAAGTGCAAAAGCAGCATATCCGAATTCATCGATCTCGAAACGCTTCTTGTTGACATCCTTCATCTGACCCTTACCGGTATCAACGATGGTGATGAGTTCACGTTCCTTAGCCATGTTTGCCTTGACCATCTTAGGGATAAGCTGGACAAACAGCACAACTCCGATAACACCGAAAATGTATGCGATTGCCTGACCGACTGTAACAACGTCCTGGATCTTATTTGCAGCATCCGAGCCTGCAGCAAAGAGAGTTGCTGCTGTTGCCTTGGAAGCTGAGAAAGCAGGTGTTGATGTAAGTGATCCTGAAAGGATACCGGTCATCATGGCCATCATGTACTGTGATTTGCTTATTCCGAGAGCTGCCTCTTCAGCAGGAACAGTTACGAAATTTCTGCCGATGAAGAAGCATCCGAGAGCTGCAAGAGCGCCTGCAAGGATAATGATAAATCCTATCAGAATGTATGATTTGAAATTCTTCTTCAGATTCTTGAAGAAATTTGGACCGGCGATCATTCCGACGGAACCGACGAACATTATCAGACCGATGGTCTCTATTATCTTAAATGCGTTTGTAAAGATGTCCGCTTCACCGAATGTCAAAGTGGCATGAAGCGTTTTACTGAAGAATGCTCCATATAACAGAGCTACAATAAAGACACCTGCTGTTCCAAGGCTGACACCCTTGATAGTTATCCTTCCCAGAAAATAACCAACCAAAGCGATCACAAAAACCGAAAACAGCAGAAAGGTTATTCCGGTGATAGGAACTACTCCTCCGAACAGTTTCATTTTTTCCCTCTTTCTGAAACACTTTTGTTTCCAAACATAGTTTTACATAATGTATGTATTTTAATACTATAAAACTTAAGAAGCAATGTTTTTTATAAATAAAGCGGTGCTACGATTTAGGTAGATTCCTATAAAAGACCAATGGTTTCATGTCCGGTTCAGGGATGATCTGATCTGCGTTTTCCGCGATCTTACCCAGTTCCGACCAGTCTCCGAAAGTTATGGCTTTTCTCTCGCAGGCTGATACACATGCCGGTTCTTTTCCCTGCCTTAACAGGTCCGAACATCCGGAGCATTTGACAACAGATACCTGCTCACGGTCATAAAATATCAGGTCATACGGGCATGCGTATACACAAAGTCTGCATGAAATACACTTATCTTCAAGCAGTTCAACAAGACCGAACTCATTTATTTTTATGGCATCTACCGGACAGCACTGTGCGCATGGCGCGTTAGTGCAGTGCATGCAGGGTTTGACCAGAAAAAACTGCTTTATCCTGGGCGGCTCCCCATACAGATGCTCTTCTATTTTCATCAGGAACTGACCGAGAGACGGATGTGCCATGTTGAATTCGGAAAGCGATTCGCCAAAGTATTTTTCATTGCATGCCATCAGGCAGTCATAACATCCGTTGCACTTATCCACATCCATTAAAAAAACATTTCCCATAAGCTAATTGTAATATAATCTTCTTTTATTTCAATTGTTTTTCCAATATTAACGCTTGACATTGCGGTGCGTTTTTTGTAAACTAATCAAGCGTCATGCGTTATGGCTCGTTGGTCAAGTGGTTAAGACGCCGCCCTCTCAAGGCGGAATCAGGAGTTCAATTCTCCTACGAGCTGCTGAAAAGGAACCGTTTCCGGTTCCTTTTTTTGTACGTTCATATCTTAACTATGCTGTTATAAAGTATCCTGAGCTTATGTTCCCTGAATTCCCTGTCTATGTGTATGTGACCGGCGAACCATTTTTTATAGGCAACATTGTCATATACGATATCCAGGAACTGCTCGACCCCGCTGCTGTATTCTACAAAGTCATCATAAACGCTGAATGCCTGTTTTCTGACCTTTTCGGGGCACGTATGCGTTATTATGTAATCAACGCTGTTTCCGGCTTTATTCAGGTTTTCCAGAGCCTGCGCATACTCTTCCTCTGACGGTTCCTCCTGAGGCCACCAGCTGATCCCTTCCTTTCGGAACACCTTGTCTACGCTTGTTGCTCCTCCCATGGTGAAGAACGTCTTTCCATCGATCTCATATACCTGCCCGTTCATAAGCTGGAGGACAGAATCCCTGATGCGCCTTACCTTGCCTCCGTTCCAGAGTTCGACAGGATACCTTTCAAGCAGGTCATGATTCTCATGGTTTCCTGCTATGAAAAGTGTCGTGTAATTCTTGAAGTCATGATACTCAAGGATCTCATCATCCTGTTCATCGCCCGTCCAGACAGCGCCGAAATCGCCCGCAATGATCAGATAGTCATCCTTAGTAAGCATTTCCTGTTCAGGAAACTGCTCTACCTCAAGTTTGTCAATATCCCTTATCCTATGGGTGTCGCCGGTAATAAAGATCATTGCTCTCCGATCATCTAAAAAATGGTTATTTCAGGTGTCTTTCTCGGTACGGAACAGAAATACTCATTTGCAGGATTGCCTATGAGCAGCGCGATGACCGGTTTCTTTCCTTCCGGTGCTTTCCACTTAGCGGAAAACTCGGGATCGTTGAACGCGGCTATCGGAATGCGTGCGAAGCAGTAGCCGAGCTGCTGCGCCTGCGCCATCCACCCCATGTTTGTTGCGCAGATCGCTCCGTCTATATCAGAATCTGCAAATACAAATATGACTAACGGTGCAGAAAAATAGATCTTATCCAATCCTTCATTTTCAAATGCGTCACACAGTCCGTTTGCCATGCCGGCGAATCTTTCATCGGGTTTACCCTGGGCTGCCAGCCTTCTGAAAGCCTTAACAGTGTCCTGCGCAAGTTCACCGGTCTTTTCCTCGGTAACTGCCACAAAAGCATTTCCCTGGCGGTTTCTCGCAGTCGGAGAATACTTTCCAGCTTCAAGGATATTGCCTAATTCATCTTCGGTAACCGGCTCATCATCGTATGCCCTGATGCTCCTTCTGATCAGGATCATGTTCCTGATCTGGGCTGCTGTAGGCGCTTTTCCGAAACTTATCTCCTCGACTTCCTCGCAGTCATATCCGTCACCATCGATGATGATGCAATCTCTCGGGCATACAGCCAGACAATGACCGCACCACATGCATTTGGAAGGATCATGCCTGATCATTCCGTCTTCGTTCTTCAGCGCTCCCGTGGTGCATTCATCCACACAGGTGCCGCACTGGATACATCTCTCGTTATCAATACTTAACATATTTCCCTCCAAAAAACCTATTACATTTTTATGTTGAACAGATCCGCAAATGATATCTGACTGCTCTCGGGAAGTGAACCTAGTATCCCCAGCTCATGCATTTTCTCGACCATGGATGAAGATACCTTCGCCCTGATCTTCAGGTCTTCGCGAGATGTAAACCTGCCCTCGCCTGCTGCCTTTTCAAGGTTTTCAGCCGCTTTCTCACCCATTCCGTCAATTGATGTGAACGAAGGCATTATCTTCCCGTCTATCACCTGGAATCTGCTCGCCTTCGCCCTGTACAGATCGATCGGCATAAACTCAAATCCTCTGGCATACATTTCAAGCACGCTCTTCATGTCCTTGAATGTCACATCATCCTTTGGAGATGACTCTCCCTGGGCAATGCGTTTCTTGACCAGATCCATCTGTTCAATGAGTTTATCTTTTCCAAGGCACATGATCTCATAATTGAAAGCAGCAGCCCTGATGCTGAAATATGCAGCATAGTATGCCAGCGGATAGAATATCTTATAGTATGCTATCCTGTATCCCATCATGACATAGGCTACAGCATGGGCTTTCGGGAACATGTACTGGATGCGCTCACATGACCACATGTACCAGTCAGGAACATTATGTACCTTCATCTGTTCCTTCCATTTTTCCCATTTGTCCTTGACC
The DNA here is from genome assembly GCA_015057955.1 of Lachnospiraceae bacterium. GTDB lineage: Bacteria > Bacillota > Clostridia > Lachnospirales > Lachnospiraceae > RGIG5612. Next base: position 5,158 of record SVDE01000105.1, read on the forward strand.
TTGCCTCCGGCAACTTTGCCCTTTCTGACATTTTCCATTATGTCAAAAGCCATGGATGGTTCAAGGTTCATCTGTATCAGATATGTCATTATATCATCTCTTGTACAGATGCAGCTTGAAAGTGTTGCTTTTCCTTCTTTAACAAGTGTCTGCGCGTTGTTGAGCCATACATCGGTGCCGTGTGAAAGACCTGCGATCCTGACAAGGTCTGAAAAGTTTTTCGGCTTTGTATCCTTCAGCATTCCCATGACGAAATCGGTTCCGAATTCAGGGACACCGAGCGTGCCGAGTTCATAACCATCCACGTCCTCAGGTTTTATTCCAAGAACGCTGATGCTGTCGAACAGCTTCATTACCGAAGGATCATCCAGCTTAATCTCTTTAGCTGAGAATCCTGTAAGGTCCTCCAGCATCCTGATCATGGTCGGATCATCGTGTCCGAGCTCATCGAGCTTCAGCAGGTTGTGGTCAATGCTGTGATACTCAAAGTGCGTAGTAATTATACCTTTGCTCGCGTCATTTGACGGATGCTGGATCGGAGTAAATGAATAGATCTCCTCACCGTGAGGCAGAACGACTATTCCTCCGGGATGCTGGCCGGTACTTCTCTTTACGTCAACGCAGCCTTTTACGATCCGGTCGATCTCGCATTTACGGAAGTTTTTGCCATGGGACCTTATATAGCTCTTTACGAATCCGTATACGGTTTTGTCCTGAAGAGCTGATATGGTTCCTGCCCTGAATGTATGTCCCTGTCCGAAGAGCGTCTCAGTATATGCATGTGCCCTTGACTGGTATTCTCCGGAGAAGTTCAGGTCTATATCCGGTTCCTTATCGCCTTTGAATCCCATGAAAGTCTCAAAAGGTATGTCAAATCCGTCTTTAATGAGCGGTTTTCCGCATACAGGACAGACTTTGTCAGGCATGTCGCATCCTGCACCGCCGGCAAATGCTTTTACTTCAGGTGAATCAAAATCACTGTAAAAACACTCGGGGCATCTGTAATGGGGAGGCAGTGAATTTACCTCCGTGATATTTGCCATGTGGGCTACAAGCGATGAGCCGACAGATCCTCTGGATCCAACCAGATAGCCGTTCCTGACCGATTCAGTGACCAGTTCCATCGCTATAATGTAAAGGACCGCATATCCGTTTCCTATGATCGAGCCGAGTTCCCTCTCGAGCCTTGCCTGGACTATATGAGGCAGTTCCTCACCGTACATCTTCCGTGCGTTCTCGTATACGATATCCGTAAGTCTCTGCTCGGAATTTTCTATTACCGGAGGACACTTGTCCGGTCTGACAGGCTCTATGTATTCGATCATGTCAGCTATCAGATTTGTATTTGTTACGACTACTTCATAGGCCTTTTCAGGTCCGAGGTAGTCAAATTCATCAAGCATCTCCTCGGTTGTCCTGTAATAAAGAGGAGGCTGTTCATCCGCATCGGGATAGTTCTGGGCATCCATGATGATCCTTCTGAATATCTCATCATGGGGATCGAGAAAATGAACGTCTCCTGTCGCGCAGACCTTTTTCCCGTACTTATCACCGAGCTCAATTACCTTCCTGTTGAGATCACGCAGGCCTTCCTCGTTTTTGACCTTATGTCCTTTCAGGTCATGTTCATAATTTCTTACAAGGAATCTGTTATTTCCAAGCGGCTGTATCTCAAGGTAATCATAGTACTCTGTTATATATTTAAGCCGTTCTTCGCTGTCACCTGAAAGGATCGCGTCCATCAGCTCGCCCGCGACGCAGGCTGAACCGACTATAATGCCCTCTCTGTATCTGTTAAGAACGCTCCTTGGTATCCTGGGTCTTCTGTTAAAATAATTGATATGGGAGAAAGAGATGAGCCTGTAAAGGTTTATACGGCCCGTCTCATTTGCCGCAAGAAGAACGATGTGATAATATCTTTTCTTCTTTACATTGTTGATGGCTGTCTCGGTCATCTTATCGGGATATCTGAAGTTGCCATCCTCATCCTGCCTTAACAGTTCAACATCTCCGGCAGGATCTTTGAGGACAGGGTCATCGTCATCATCGACCAGATATCCTTCAACTCCGTAAATGAGCTTCTCGAGCGGACATTCCTTTTCTTTCTTTTTAAATGAGCCCTGAACATCCTGAAATGCGTGGAAAGCAGGCGGAAATCCCTGGACCACGCCATGATCTGTAATGGCTATTGTCTTATGGCCCCAATCCGCTGCCCGTTTTATGAGTTTCGGAATGTTCGTCAGGGCATCCATGTCCGAGAACTGAGTATGCAGATGAAGCTCTACCCTCTTGACCGGCGCATTGTCCTTCCTGTCAAATATCGGCGCATCCACTTTTTTGATCCCGTTTACACGGGAGATCATGTATTCGCCTTCAAAGTTGTCATATTCAACCTTGCCGTTTACAAGGATATGCAGCCCGCGGCTGAGCTTGCTCTCAAGATCTTCCTCACCTTCTGCGAGGAAAAGTTTCATTGAAATAGAATCCGTATAGTCGGTTATGTCGACTTTCAGGATCCTGAACCCGTTCTTTGTTACCGTCAGTTCACTGCTGAATATTTCTCCGTCAACAATGACGCTCCTCATGTCGCCGAGAATGTCTTCGATGGAGGTGGCAACCCCTTCAAAGGACTTGCCGTAGATCATGTCCGGGTCAGTTTCTTTCTTTTTTCTTGTATACTTTTTAGAAGATGATGTGTTTGATCCGCCGCCGGGAGCATAGTGAACTGCAGTGTCTACTGCACCGATCTCACTCATGTCGGCATACTCATATTCATCATCATCCTGATAAAATGCCTGCGGCACTTCTTCCGGCTGCGGTGCCGGTTCCTCATAAACAGGAGCAAAAGGCTCCTGATACGGAGCCAGTACTTTATTATCGATCTCAACCCTGATCAGACCCTGCAGCAGCTTATCCGATATGGCTTTGCCAAGTGCCTTTAAGGTCTCTTCGGGCACATCATCCTGTGACTCTGTCCTTACTCTGATGAAGCCCCCCGTGGTTACTTTTGATACCTGTTCAACATTCAGTTTTTCTGCTGCTGTCTGTAATTCAGGAGAAATGTCCATCCCCGGAAATACATCTGAAAAATTTCTCAAATCTGTTTACCCCAGTTATCCAGTTCGTTTTTCAGTACGTCCAGAAGCTGTTCCTCCGGTATCGTTCTGATGATCTCGCCTTTTTTGATCAGCAGGCCGCATCCTTTTCCGCCCGCGATCCCGAGATCCGCTTCCTTTGCTTCTCCGGGGCCGTTTACGACACAGCCCATTACAGCAAGATCCAGATTCA
>SVDE01000106.1 GCA_015057955.1 Lachnospiraceae bacterium
CCTGCCTACTGCGATTATCTTTATCATTTACTGCAAAATAAACTGTCCGCCGCTGTTCGTCATCCTGACTATGGCGCCTGTCGTGCTGTCAACTCCGTAGTACATGCCGTTTGCCTTTGATCCGTTCTCATAGAACAGCTGCACCCAGATGCAGTAATAATTTGCGCCGCCTATGTCAACTGTTCCCGAATTGTACAGCATTGCCATCGTAACCTTGGGCGGTATTGTCGTCGGGGGTTCTGTCGGCTGAGTCACCTTTTCTGTTTCGCCTTCCTTTGTCGGCTCAGTAGGTGCTTCAGTAGTCTCGGGAGTAGTGATCTCCTCCGGCTCGTTCTCAACAACCTGATATCCCTCTCCGGTAAGCTTGGATGATATCTTATAATATGCATCCGTATAGGAGAAGTTGATCGCCAGGTTAAGTGTATATGTGACCTGCGCAACTTCACTGATGCGGTCTCCGTTCACTGCGATGGCTGAGAGGATCTTTGTTCCTCCGAGCATCTCTATCGTGCCCCTGTAGACATTTGACTCAAGAGTCGGGATCGTGCCCCACTCGTCATATGTATAATATATCGTTGATCCTGTTTCAGCTGAGATCGTTATTCCCTGCGGCAGGTCATATTCTCCTCCCGGAAGTGAAAATACCGGTGCGGCAAGATCAGGCTTTCTCACGGTGAAATTCACAGTGAGTTCAGCTGACTTGATGGATGTGGAGGTATATGTAACAACCTTCAGTGTATACGGGGCTTCGCTCCATGTGACGTAATCGCCGTTTATCGCTATGGGACCGTTGTACTTGAGCGATTTATTGTTCGGTTCTGATCCGTCAATAGTATAATAGATCCTGTTTCCGGCTGATGACTCCACTGTTATCTGAAGCGGCAGCGAATACACTCCGCCCTCTGATACATTGCATGTCAATGTATCTATTCCTTCCGTTGTTGTCTCAGTTTCCGTGTGCTCCCAGAATATCCAGTTCTTATAAACTCCGGTATAAAGGATCACGCCGATCGCTGATGCCACGAGGACAGCAAATATGATACCGAAGACAAGTCCTGCATGTGATCTGCCGGGAGCTTTCTTAGCCTCCCGTACATGAGGTTTTCTTCTGGGGGCAGGTTTTGCCGGAGCAGTCTGTGTCTGCATCTTTCTGCGCTTATAAGAAGTTTTGTCTGCTTCCTGGTCAGTAAATGAACCGCCGCTTGTTTTTTTCCTGACAGGCGCAGCCTTTTTATCTGGAGCATCACCCTTCTTGAGTTTTTCAAGCATGGCCTCATCATCCAGGTCTTCCCAGTCGCGCTTACTGTCCCAGTGATACTGATCTTTCAGCTCTTTCTGTTTTCTGGCGCTCTTTTTACGGGCAGCGATCTGCTCGTCCTTAGTTGCAGGATCGAACACTGTGTCGCTGACCTCGAATTTCTGCGTGTCTGAAGTCTGAGGTTTACTCACAGCCTCCATCTTGCCGCCAAGCATTTCCACGCCGTCATCAAGACCTTTTACGTCACCATCGCTTAAGATCCTGTCGATCTTGGTGCCGATCTCGCTCTGGATCTCTTCGCTCGCTGCAGCAGCTGAAAAAATGTTGCCGCAGACCGGGCAGATATTCAATTCATCGTCAATGACAGATCCGCACTTATCACACTTCATCCGGTATCATCCTCATCAGAGAAGTTCACTTACCTTTGCAAGACACTCATCGATCCTGGAAGCGTCCTTGCCGCCGGCCTGAGCCATTGCAGGCTTTCCGCCACCGCCGCCTCCGACTATCGGAGCGATCGCCTTAATGATGTTTCCGCAATGAACACCCTTGGCTACCGCACCGTCTGTAGCAGTCGCCATGAGCATTACCTTGCCGTCTGCATTGGAAGCGAGAACCACTACTCCGTCACCGATCTGGTTCTTGAGCTGGTCTCCGAGGTTCCTTAAGTCTGCTACATCAACGCCCTCGACGCTCTTTGTCACCAGCTTGATGCCGTTTACCTCTGTTGCCTCGATCTCGCCCATTGCCTCTTTAGCAGCCTTTGCCTTCATGGACTCAAGTTCGCTTGAAAGCTCCTTGATCTGATCCTGGAGATCTTCGATCTTCTTTACAAGTCCGTCCGGATTGACTCTTGCCTTAACTGCTGCAGCGTTTAAAGTCTCTTCAAGAGCGCTGAAGTGGTCAAGGACTGCCTTGCCGGTGATAGCCTCGATCCTTCTGACTCCGCTTGCTACGGAACCTTCAGAAATGATCTTGAACAATCCGATCACTGCTGTATTTCCGACATGGGTTCCGCCGCACAGCTCAGTTGAGAATGATCCCATCCTGACAAGACGTACTTCCTCGCCGTATTTCTCTCCGAACAGTGCCATCGCTCCGGTCTTCTTCGCGTCCTCAAGACTCATGATCTCTGTGACAACGGGAAGTCCTTCCGCGATCTTTTCATTTACGATAGTCTCGACCTGCCTGATCTCATCAGGAGTCATTGCCTCAAAATGTGAGAAGTCAAATCTGAGTCTTTCGCCGTTTACGAATGAACCTTTCTGCTCAACATGGTCTCCGAGCACTTTCCTTAATGCTGCCTGGAGAAGATGTGTCGCGCTGTGGTTCTTGGCTGTTGATGAACGGAGGCTCTCGTTGATCGCAAGATCTGCTTCATCTCCAACAACGAACTGTCCTTTTGTTACAACACCTACATGTCCTACCACACCATTTGCAAGATGGATGCTGTCGCGGACTTCGAATTCAGCGCCGGCAGTGTATATTATACCCTTATCTGCTTCCTGTCCGCCCTTTGTAGCATAGAATGGTGTCTTTTCTGTGATGATCGTTCCCACATCGCCTTCAGCGAGTGTCTGGACGACTTCCTCCTCTGTTGTCATCGCAATGATGACTGACTTATCGGAGGTTTTCTCATAACCTGTAAATACTGTTTCAGGGAGAGCCGGAAGCTCTTCATAAACTGTAGCGTCAGCTCCCATGTAGTTTGTGGCCTTACGGGCTTTACGCGCTGTCTCTCTCTGCTTCTCCATCTCAGCGCTGAAGCCTTCCTCGTCAGCGGTCATGCCCGCGTCTTCAAGAACGTCGGTCGTAAGATCCAGAGGGAATCCGTAAGTATCGTACAGTCTGAAAGCATCAGCTCCCGAAAGCTGAGTCTTTCCTTCTGCTTTTGTCTTCTCGATCATGTCAGAGAGGATCTTCATGCCCTGGTCAAGCGTCTTGTAGAACCTGGTCTCCTCATCCGCGAGTGTCTTGAGGATCATTGCCTTTTTCTCCTCAAGCTCGGGATATGCGTCCTTTGAGCACTCGATAACTGTCTCGGCAAGGACCGGCATGAAATGATCAGCTATTCCCAGCATCCTGATATGCCTTGCAGCACGTCTGATCAGACGCCTGAGGACGTAGCCGCGTCCTTCATTTGAAGCATTGATGCCGTCTGAGATCATGAATGTAGCCGATCTGATATGGTCTGTGATCAGACGTATGGAGACGTCTTTCTTATAGTCAGTCTCATACTCAACATTTGCCGCTTCGCATACTTTATCGCGGATCGCACGGATGGAATCCACATCAAATATGGAGTCCACATTCTGCGAAACTACGGCAAGTCTCTCAAGGCCCATTCCTGTATCGATGTTCTTTGTGGCAAGCTCGGTGTATCCGCCCTTGCCGTCACCTTCGAACTGTGTGAAAACGTCGTTCCACACTTCCATGTATCTGTCGCAGTCGCATCCGACAGTGCAGTCCGGCTTTCCGCATCCGTACTTCTCGCCTCTGTCATAATAGACTTCGCTGCAGGGACCGCAGGGGCCTGCGCCATGCTCCCAGAAGTTATCTTCCTTTCCGAAGCGGAAGATCCTGTCAGCAGGGATGCCTATCTCTTTGTTCCAGATGTCAAATGCCTCATCATCCTCAAGATATACTGAAGGATAGAGTCTGTCGGGTTCAAGTCCCACATGCTCTGTAAGGAACTCCCAGGTCCATTTGAGCGCTTCGCGCTTGAAATAATCACCGAATGAGAAGTTTCCGAGCATCTCGAAGAATGTGCCGTGACGCGCGGTCTTTCCTACATTCTCTATGTCACCTGTCCTGATGCATTTCTGGCATGTGGTGACTCTCTTGCAAGGAGGTATCTCCTGGCCTGTGAAATAGGGCTTGAGCGGAGCCATTCCCGCGTTTATGAGCAAAAGGCTGTTATCGTTGTGGGGAACGAGTGAAAAGCTCTTCATTGCAAGGTGTCCCTTGCTTTCAAAGAACTTGATGTACATGTCTCTTAATTCATTTACTGTATACGATGGTCTCATTACGCACTCCCAAAGATTTATTTAACTACTATCTTATATGACTTTTTCTTGCCCTTCTTGAGGATCAGATATCCGTCTGTAAGGTCTTCTTCAGTAAGGTTTCTATATACATCGCTTACCTTGTCAGAGTTTACGATGACTCCGCCGCCCTGGATGAGCCTTCTTGCCTCTGAATTGGTAGGTGCCATTCCTGTATCAACGAGGGCCTTGATAACGCCGATGCCTGCGGCAAATTCTTCCGCGGTATACTCGAATGTCGGCATGTCATCGCTGACTCCTGCGCCTGCGAATACGGCTCTTGCAGCCTCGAGGGCCTTCTTGGCTTCTTCTTCGCCATGAACGATCTTGGTGATCTCATACGCAAGAACTTCCTTGGCTTTGTTTATCTCGGCTCCCTCAAGGGCTCCGAGCCTTCTTACCTCATCCATCGGAAGGAATGTAAGGAGTCCTAAGCACTCCTCAACCTTGACATCCTCTATGTTTCTCCAGTACTGGAAGAATTCGTAAGGTGAGGTCTTCTCCGGATCCAGCCACAGAGCACCCTTCATGGTCTTGCCCATCTTCTTGCCGTCGGATGTGGTAAGGAGCGTGAATGTGAGTCCGTATGCGGGTTTCTGTTCTTTCTTTCTGATCAGCTCAACGCCGCCGATGATATTGGACCACTGGTCATCTCCGCCCATCTCAAGGCAGACGCCGTGTTTCTGGTTCAGTTTGAGGAAGTCATAGGACTGCATGATCATGTAGTTGAACTCGAAGAATGTGAGTCCTCTCTCCATCCTCTGCTTGTAGCACTCGGCAGTGAGCATCCTGTTGACGGAGAAATGTACGCCGACTTCACGGAGGAAATCAACATAGTTGAGGCTAAGCAGCCAGTCTGCGTTATTCTCAACGATAAACTTTTCGCCGTCCATGTCGAAAAATCTTGCGAACTGCTTTACGAAGCACTGTACGTTATGGTCGATGTCCTCTTTTGTGAGCATCTTGCGCATGTCAGTCTTGCCCGAAGGATCTCCGACCATGGTCGTACCGCCGCCCATGAGGGCAACAGGGATATGGCCGGCCCTCTGCATGTGCATCATGGCCATCATGGTGAGGAAATGACCGGCAGTCAGTGAATCAGCCGTTGCGTCAAAACCTATGTAAAACTTTACCTTTTCTTTTCCGAGCAGTTCCCTCAGCTCTTCAGGATGAGTGCACTGCGCGATAAATCCTCTTTCTTCAAGGATATCATATACATTTTCCGACATTTACTTATCTCCTGTTTCGTTAGAATTGTTTTTCTCGTAATAGTCATGCAGGAACTTTACAACTGACCTTCGTGTGATGATCCCGATGAAATTCTCTTCATCATCAACAACAGGTACGAAATTCTGCTGAAGGATCTTATCAACCATGTCCTCGATCTGGCAGTTTATGTTCACCGCTTTATTATCCCTGACTCTTTGTATGTTCGTAAGGCTTATACCATCAGAGCCTTCCAGAGTCATGTCTCTCTGCTCATATAAGTATCCGAGAATGTCGCCGGACTTGATAGTACCGACATATTTTCCGGTTTTGCTGATCACCGGTATCTCGGAGTAGTTACACTCCTTCATCTTGCGGATCGTTCCAAAGACCGATGCACTTTCCTCGATATAATCGACTTCACTCTTCGGGGTCAGAAAAAACAAAATATTCACGACCGGTCCCTCCGTTTAATTTTTGGCATAATATATTATTTTATCTTACAATTGTGTCTCATTCAAGAATTGTTCAGCTTATCCTGACAGAAAAGCGCTCTTTTTCCTTTTCGATAACGGCTATGGCTTCGATCTCGCAGAGTACTCCCTTGGGAAGCGCCTTCACAGCAACACAGCTGCGCGCGGGCTTTGATGTAAAGTATGTCTCGTAAACATTATTGAATGCAGCAAAGTCAGCCATGTCAGCAAGAAAGCATGTAGTCTTTACAACGTTGGCATAACTGCCCTGTGCTTCCCTGAGTATTGCGCCTATGTTTTTGCAGCTCTGTGCTGTCTGGGCTGCGATTCCCTCCGGGATCTCGCCTGTCACGGGATCGACGGGTATCTGTCCCGATATGTAAAGTGTGGTTCCTGCAAGCCAGGCTTGTGAATACGGTCCGATCGCGGCCGGAGCTTCATCAGTAGTGATCCTAACCATTTTATTGTCTCCTTTTTCAAAGTTTGCTCTTCAGTTCATATAGTATGTTCATCGCATCGATCAGCGTTATGCTGTTCATATCAACTTTCTTAAGCTTTTCGATGATCTCGTTCTCATTTTCTTTAGTAACAGACCCGGATTCCGGTTCCGCAGCAGCGGATATCGCTGTCTGCACATGGTTTAACGCTATGTCGGATCCAATAAGCTGCTCGACTATCTCAAATGCCCTCGATGTGATCTCGTCAGGCACACCCGCGAGCGATGCTACCTGGATACCGTAGCTTCTGTCTGCCCCGCCTCTTACGATCTTCCTCAGGAAGATTATGTTCTTCCCCTGCTCTTTTACCGTTATGCAGTAGTTCTTGACGCCGTCGATCCTGCCTTCAAGCTCTGTAAGTTCATGGTAGTGGGTTGAGAAAAATGTCTTGGCTCCGCATTTCTTTTTGTCGGCTATGTACTCAACGACAGCCCATGCAATGCTGAGTCCGTCATATGTGGACGTTCCCCTACCTATCTCATCGAGTATGACAAGTGACTTGTCCGTGGCATTTCTCAGGATATTCGCGACCTCGGTCATCTCTACCATGAATGTGCTCTGCCCGCTGGCCAGATCGTCCGACGCCCCGACTCTTGTAAAGATACGGTCGACAACGCATACATCTGCGCTTTTTGCCGGCACAAAGCTTCCGACTGCCGCCATGAGCACGATCAGCGCGAGCTGTCTCATGTAGGTCGACTTACCTGCCATGTTAGGACCTGTGATGATGCTGACTCTGTTGTCATTCCCGTCGGAATATGTGTCATTGGGAATGAACATGCCGTCATCCATCATCCTCTCAACAACCGGATGGCGTCCGTCCTTAATGTCGATTATGCCTTCTGTGTTTATGTTCGGCCTCACATATCTGTTCTGCTCTGCGACATAGGCAAGTGAGCAGAATGCGTCAATCTGCGAGATCGCGTCCGCTGTGCGCTGTATCCGGATCATCTCATCCGCAATGCGCGTACGTATGTCATTGAATATGTCATACTCAAGCGAGAACAGTTTGTCCTCAGCGCCAACGATCATGTCCTCGAGCTTTTTGAGCTCGTCCGTTATATACCTCTCCGCATTTACAAGCGTCTGTTTGCGTATATAACGGTCGGGAACCATGTCCCTGTATGTGTTCGTAACTTCAATATAGTAGCCGAATACTTTGTTGTATCTGACTTTAAGGGACTTGATGCCTGTGGCTTCGCGCTCCCGCTCTTCCAGGTCGGCAAGCCATGTCTTGCCTTCTGTCTTGGACTTTCTGAGTATATCTATCTGCTCGAGATATCCGTCCTTTACGATACCGCCTTCCTTGATCGAGATCGGCGGATCGTCGACGATGGCCTTGTCTATCAGGCTGTAAAGGTCTTCAAGACAGTCCATTGACGAGCAGATGTCTTTGATTGCCTGACTTTCATAGCTTTCCAGGAGGTGCCTGATATGCGGGAGCATCTCAAGAGAGTTCTTGAAAGCCAGAAGGTCTCTTGGGGTGGCTGACCTGTATGATATCCTGGCAAGCAGACGCTCAAGGTCGTAGATCGGATTCAGGTACTCCCTTATCTCATCCCTGTCTATCAGGCGTGAGATCAGTTCCTCTATCGCATCCTGGCGTCTGATGATCTCAGACCTGTCCACAAGCGGCTGCTCGATGAAAGCGCGTATACGTCTGGCACCCATGGCCGTCCTTGTCCTGTCGAGGACTCCGAACAGGCTGCCTTTTTTATTCTTTTCCCTCATGGTCTCAGTCAGCTCAAGATTTCTCCTCGTAGCGGAATCGATGACCATGTATCTTCCCGATGAATATGTGGTCAGGCTGCTTAAGAATGCCAGCCCGTCCTTCTGGGTCT
>SVDE01000015.1 GCA_015057955.1 Lachnospiraceae bacterium
CAATGGATGCATATACCACAAGGCTCTCACAGCTTGAAGAGATCTGTAATGCCCATAAGGGTGTTGACAAATCATTTGCCATTCAGGCTGGCCGCGAGGTCCGGGTCATGGTTGTACCTGATAAGATCGATGATGCCAATATGGTGCTTCTCGGCAGGGATATCGTTAAGGAGATTGAGAACAGTCTCGAGTATCCCGGACAGATCAAGGTCAACATCATCCGCGAGTCAAGAGTGGTTGACTACGCGAAATAAGCCTTACATTAAACAGACATGGAATTACCCATGTCTGTTTTTTTCTGTCCAATTTGAGATTATCACATTTTTATGATTGTAATTACAATTAAATTGTGATAATATGCGTAAAAGTTACTATTCAGAAAAAATACTTTCGGAGGGATCATTAATGTCATTGGAATTATCAAGAAAAGCGTTGTCGGTCAAGCCCTCTTCAACTCTTACCATTACCGCAAAAGCAAATGAGCTCAGGGCTGCAGGTGAAGATGTTGTGGGATTCGCTGCAGGAGAGCCTGACTTCCCAACACCTGCTCATATCTGCGAAGCTGCAAAGAAAGCCATCGATGACGGCTTTACTAAATATACTCCCGCATCTGGAACTGCAGAACTTAAAAAAGCAATTTCAGAGAAATTCAAAAGAGTCAACGGCATTTCATATGCTCCGAGCCAGATCATAATCTCAAATGGTGGAAAGCACAGCCTTACTAATACATTTGAAGCTCTCCTTAACTACGGCGATGAAGTGATCATCCCTGCGCCTTACTGGCTCAGCTATCCTGAGATCGTTAAGCTCGCAGGCGGTGTTCCTGTCATCATCAGAGCTGAAAAGGGAGCATCATACAAGGTTACTGCTGAGCAGATCGAAGCAGCATGCACAGAAAAGACAAAGGCGCTTGTTCTTAATTCTCCGAATAACCCTACCGGAATGATCTATACAAAGGAAGAGCTTCAGGCCATCGCAGAAGTTGCCATTAGAAAGAATTTCTATGTTGTATCTGATGAGATATATGAAAATCTCTACTATATGGATGGCAAGAATGCAAGCATCGCTTCTCTCGGAGAAGAGATCTATAACCGTACGATCACTGTAAACGGTCTTGCCAAGAGCTATGCCATGACAGGATGGAGGATAGGATACCTCGGAGCACCGGCTGACATTGCGAAATGCATCAGCAGCATTCAGTCACATCAGACCTCCAATCCGAATTCGATCGCACAGAAAGCTGCACTCGCCGCCATCGAGGGCGATCAGCAGTGTGTCGATGACATGAACAAGGCTTTTGATGAGCGCAGGCAGTACATGTATAAGAGAGTATGTGACACACCTCACATTTCCTGTCTTGAGCCAAAGGGAGCTTTCTATGTATTCGTTGACATGAGCGAGATCATCGGAATGAAATACAAGGGCAGGGAGATCACCTGCGCTGCCGACATGGCTGAGATACTTATCGCTGATTACTGCGTGGCGATCGTTCCATGTGCAGATTTTGGTTTCGCGGATCATTTCAGGATGTCATATGCCATTTCGGTTGAAAAGATCAAAAAGGGCATGGACCGTATAGAACAGTTTATATCAGCATTAGAAGACTGAGAGGTTTCAAATGACCAAAATAGGTTTTATCGGCATGGGCAACATGGGTTATGCCTTCGCCAAAGGCCTTCTTTCGGAATATGATCCTGAAGACCTGATGTTTTCATGCAGGACTGAGGAAAAGAAACAAAAGGTTTTCTCAGAACTCGGCATAATGGCTGCAGGCAGCAACAGCGAGCTTGTCCATGCATCGGATATCATCGTACTGGCGGTAAAACCGCAGATGTATGATGAAGTGTTTGAAGACATAAGAGATGTTGTAAGAGATGGAATGATCTTCATTTCTCTTGCTCCGGGAGTTACGACAGGGTACATCCGCAGCGCACTCGGAGGGAAACCCAGGGTAGTAAGAGCCATGCCTAATACACCTGCTCTTATCGGCTACGGAGTCACAGGCATCGCATATGACGATGACGCATTCAGCCCTGAAGAGATCAAAGTAATAGATCAGATCTTTTCTTCTGTCGGCTCATTTGAAAAAGTCGCTGAAGACAAGATAAGCGCGGTTGTATGCGCAAGCGGCAGTTCACCCGCATATGTCTACATGTTCATTGACGCTCTGGCAAAAGCCTGTGCATCAAAAGGCATTGATGAAATAGAAGCCCGAAGACTGGCAGCCGGAGCTGTTGTCGGAGCTGGAATGATGGTGCTTCGCACCGGAGAAGAGCCTGAGAGCCTTAAATTGAAGGTTTGTTCAAAAGGCGGAACAACTATAGCCGGAGTAGAGAAACTCACGGAAATGGGCTTTGCGGACGCCATATCGGCTGCTACCGATGCCTGCTTTGCCAGAAGCGAAGAATTATCCAGATAAAACCTTATATCTTATAAAAGAAAAGGAGCTGCATTTTTATACAGCTCCTTGTTTTTTATCGTCTTCTGTCATCAGTATGTCTTGGAAGATGAGATATACCATCTATCGCCCTGTTTTACCCATACCCATGTGGCGTCAAGTTTCTGGTTTTCATCAGAATAACTCGGATCTGTAAATGTGATATCGAGTTTATAGCTGATGTCAACGGTAAAGCAGTCATCCGAATACTTCGTATAATTCTTTGCTTCGAATTTAGAGAATTCGAAATCGTCTATGTATTCAAAGTTATAGAGCCAGGGGTTGATCGGATCATACTGTTCTCCGTCAAATTCGCCGCCGAAGAGGAATGCCGATAATTCACATCCGTCGACAATGTAGTCTTCAAGATCAAATGAATTGTAGATGAACCAGAGGGCATATGAACGAAGTCCTGCTTCGACACGGTCCTTTACGTCATCAATAAACTCGGCTGAAGCCTGACCGCCTGCTACAAATGAATTCTCTGTCTGTGAGAACACAAGATTCGCACCTGTAGCGTCAGTTCCCGATACATCGATCGCATCGCCAACAACCTTGACATTATAAGTTGAGTATGTCGGAGGCGAGGCGATAAACTGGCTTGAAGTCTGGAGAACTTCAGGAACTCCTGTTCCGGATATCATGGATTCTCCAAGTTCGGTGCCGTTAACGACAACCTTTGAACCTTCAGGAACAAGGATTGAATACGTCTTTACATCGGTAAATGCTTTTGACGTGTCGATAGAAGAGAGTACCCATGGTGAAAGCCCGAAAGCTCCTTTTTCACCTTTCTTCAGATCGATCGTTGCAACAGGCATGTTGTCAGCAGTAAGCCTGTAGGATGTAAGTTCACTTGTCGAACGGGAAGGATCTTCAATAAATGCTATCTTTTTGCCCTGAACGGAATTAATGAAGGCATCCTCAAAATTCAATATGGCTGTGCTCTGATTGGTTATTGAAGAATTCTCATCAAGGAAAGATCTTAATTGTTCCGGTGTTTCAAACTGTTTTACAACGTCAGCAGCCACATTTGCCGGCTGATTCTCCTCGAATTTCTTAAGGAATGAGTTGAGGATCAGCGATGTGACTATGACAGCGATGAGCAGGATGATCGAATAGATGATAAGGAACTTGCCGAATCCGCCGATCCCTTTCTTCTTATTCTTGCTGTTCTTTTTCTTTTTGCTGCTGTTCTTAGCCTGAGTGGCAGGACGCTTTTTAGTACCTGTGTTTCCTGAGCTGCGCTGTTTTGCCTCAAGAACTTCGGCATAGCTCTTTGTGGAAGCGGCAGCAACATCACTGCCTGACGCAGCTGATCTGGATGCAGCCGGACGTGGCCTTGTTGACGCACCTGTTGAAGTGTGCTGCCTCGTTGATGAACTGCCGGAAGTGCGAGGCCTTGCTGCAGTGCCTGAAGCTGAACCCTGTCTTGAGCTTTGCCTTGGGCTCTGGGCGGTTGAAGTGCGCGGCCTTGAAGAGCTGACAGGTATGTCCGTCACATCAACAGATGTAACTCTTGACCTGGAAGCAGTCCTCATGCCTGTGGCGACACGTTCGCTGCGTGGTTTATTTATTGAATGATCGGATTCCGGGGAGGAGAGAGGACTGTCTTCAGTGTCATAATCCGTGCTCGTACCTTCCTGGTACATGCGCCTTATCTCATCATTCATTTCTTTGATTCGTGAATTACGGGTATCGTTTTCCATTTATTCTATCCTTATTAAGATCAGTTTATTCCATAACGAGCCATGAAGTAGGGCATTTACGGGGACCGGTAGGTGAGTAGGGATGGTTGATTATCTCATCCTGGTAGATCATCTGTGATGATGTTCCTCCATCCATTGCAGCTGCGTTTACAGCGCCATACTCAAGCATGGTATACGCAAGATCCTTGAATGTAGCTCCAAGGGAGTTGGCCTGTCTGCCGTCAACAACAAGAAGGAGAACAGCTCCGTCTTCACGCTGTCCGATGGCTGTACGGGGATTCTTTCCACCGCCGTAGGTAGCTGAGTTGGGAACTTCATTTACAAGAGCCTCACCATCTTTTACAAGGAACGGCCCTGTATTGTGGACACAGTAAATGGCATCTCTTACGCCCATCTCTTCAGCCTGCGCAAGAGTGATGTTTCCGATAAAGAATACATTATCTTTGGTAAATCCGCACAGATGATACGGCTCATCACCGAAATCATCCATCACATATACCTGGCCTTCTGAATAAACAGCTCCCAACGGCCTGGCTGTGAATGAACTGTTGGCTCCGTTATCAATAAAGTCGCCGCCGTTGACACCGCCTATTATGCTGTATCCCATGTCTTTATATCTGTCGACCATTCCCTGGACCGTGGTTCCCTGGAATTCGCCGAATTCGCCAATGGTCCCGCAGAACACTTTGGACGGGTCATGGACTATCATGAGCTTGCCCTTGAAAGAACCGCCGGTAACGTCAATGATCTCGATATCTTTTTCAACTGCCTGCTCATCGATCTTGATAAGCTCGGTATTGCTGGTCTCACCCTCGGCAAGCTCAACCATGTCACTTGAGGTCATGATCTCCTGCACTTCTTCTTCTGAAAGGAACATGCTGCCAAGGAATCCCATACGGCTGGTCTCATTTACAGAACGGACAAAAAGGACTTTCGCTGACTGGGAAGGACCTTTTTCCATTATATAAACGACAATGATGCAAAGTACCAGCAGAGCTGCGACAGTAACGCCCAGAACCGCCAGGACCTTTCCTATGATCTTAAGAATCTTCATTGAAATCTCCTTAAATCACTACACTATATAGTGCATTAATGTTCAAGATATAATACCTTATTTAGTATTAAAAGTAAACTGCAAAGCGTTCAAAAAGCAATGAACAAAATGTGAAAGATTTAGGAAAAAAGCTTATTTGATAACTGTATTTTTTATGCTATCATATGAACGCACGATCCATTTGCCTGCATTTTGTTCCGTGCAGGCATATTCCTATCCGACAACTGAATAGTGTTAAGGAGGAATGCATATGATATGCAAGGTTTCCAGCGCTGACCTTTTTGGAGCCAGCGTATTTGACGTCTGCGTGGAAGCTGATGTGGCAGGAGGGCTGCCGGGCTTCTACATGGTCGGTCTGCCATCAAATGAAGTCCGGGAGGCAAAGGAAAGAGTGATCAGAGCGATCGTCAATTCCGGTTTTTCTTTCCCCGCGAGGAAGGTCACTATCAACCTTTCGCCCGCGTATATCCCAAAGCACGGATCAGGTCTTGATCTTCCCATCGCCGTTTCAATATTGGCTGCAATGGGCGAACTGGACCCGGCATCCTTAAAAGGGAAGCTGTTCATTGGTGAGCTGAGTCTTGACGGAAGTGTAAACAAAGTAAGAGGCGCGCTGCCCATTACAGCACATGCCGCAGGCGCAGACTACAGCGCGATAGTACTTCCGGAAGGGAATGCATTTGAAGGTGCAGCAGTTGAAGGAATAAGAGTACATAAGACATCCTCGCTTAAAGAGATAGTGTCTGATCTCAACTGCGGCCGCGAAAAAGATGTTGATCATGTTGACATCGAAGCTATGCTTGACAATGCATGCACGGAAACGGGTATTGATTTTGCCGATATATACGGTCAGGAAAGCGCAAAGAAGGCAACTCTAACTGCTGTAAGCGGATTTCATAACATACTTTACATAGGACCGCCCGGAGCAGGAAAAAGCATGATGGCCAGGAGGATCCCCACTATTTTCAGCAGGATGACCAGGTCTGAATGCATTGAAGTTTCCATGATCTACAGCATTGCAGGAATGCTCGAAGATGAAAAGCTCATACTTGAAAGGCCTTTTAGGGCACCGGACCAGGGGATCACGGAAGCCGCGCTCATCGGAGGCACCTCATCGCTGAAACCCGGGGAGATAACTCTTGCGCACAGAGGTGTCCTGTTCCTGGATGAGTTCAGCCAGTTCAAGCGTAATACGATAGACATGCTGAGGGCTCCGCTTGAAAACGGGAGCATTGTCATAAACCGGGTAAGCGGAAGCACAGAATTTCCCTGCAGCTTCATGCTTGCTGCCGCCACAAATCCATGTCCCTGCGGTCATTATCCTGACAGACGCTTCTGCAGTTGCACTGAATCTGAGGTTTCAAGATTCTTAAGCCGCATCAAGGGACCGGTGCTCGATAGGATAGACATATGTGTAGGCATGTCAAAAGTAAATGCTGAAGATCTCAGATCGGCAGCAAACGGCATGACTTCAAAGGACATGCGTGAAATGGCCGACAAGGCCATAAACATACAGAAGAAAAGGTTTGCCGGGAGCAGCGTGATCTTCAATTCCCAGATGAACAGGCACATGATAAAGGAATTCTGCGTTTTGGATAAGGATACGCTTTCAGTTCTTAACAAAGCATATGAACGGTTCAACATGTCAGCAAGAGGCTGGTACAAAGTGATAAAGGTTGCCCGGACACTTGCGGACCTTGAAGAGCGTGAAAGAATAGATAAAAAGGATGTTCTTGAAGCACTGGGGTACAGGAATGACCTGCTTGACCATTGATGGAAAGGAGAAATACAGATGACACATGATGAATACTGGTACTGGTTCTGCGGCATCAGCGAATTATCGCCTTACATGAAAAAACAACTGATCCGGGCATTTGATTCACCGGAAGAGCTTTATGAAGCTTCAATAAAAGAGGTCATGGAAAGAGGCGGGCTTTCACATGGATATGCAAGTGCAGTTACAGGCTCAAGATACGAAGACAGGATAAAGCAGGGCTTTGAAAAGCTGAATAAAAACGGCATAGACTTTATCAGCATGGATGACGAAAGGTTTCCGGACAGATTCAGGCTGCTGGATGACTGCCCGCTGTGCATTTACTTAAAAGGAAACCTACCTAATGAAAAGCACCCGGCGGTCGGCATGGTAGGCGCAAGAGCCTGCAGCGGATACGGCAGGGAATACGCACTTAAGTTTTCAAGAGCGCTTGCTCAAAAAGGCGTGCAGATCGTCAGCGGAATGGCCGTTGGCATTGATTCCATATGTGCCGGAGGTGCAATGGAAATGAACGGAACAACATTTGCAGTGCTTGGAAGCGGGATAGACGTCATATATCCCAGGGACAACATTGAACTGTATTATCAGATAATTGCCATGGGAGGGGGAATAATCTCAGAGTATCCGCCCGGAACTCCGCCGCTTGCATGGCAGTTCCCGCACAGGAACAGGCTGATCGCCGGGTTGTCCGACAGGCTGATCGTCATAGAAGCCGGTAAAAGAAGCGGGACTCTGTCTACAGCTATGCATGCGCTCGATCAGGGCAAAGAAGTATATGCACTCCCCGGAAGGGCAAATGACAGGCTCAGCCAGGGCTGTAATGAGCTCATAAAAGACGGGGCAGGTATCCTGACAGACATAGGTGAATTTCTCGATGAGATCGGGCTTGATCCTATACGGGAATCATGCAAGGCCAATGAGCCGCCTGTATCTGACAGATCGATGCTGCTTTCATTTATCGGTTATGAGCCTGTCGGCATAAAGGAATTGTCTGAAAAGAGCACTCTTCCTGCAGACGAAGTTCTCGGCATTCTTTCAGAACTGGAGCTGGACGGCTTTATCGAACGCGTGTCAGGGACATATTATGCCAGAAGGTGATACAGAAAAGGGTTGACAGTTCCGAGCCAATGGTGTTATTTCTTTAAAATGTGCCTGCAGATATATACGCTGCAGAATACTAATCCAACAAAAGAGAGCAGACATGAGTAAAAAATTAGTTATAGTTGAGTCTCCCGCAAAGGTTAAGACGATCAAGAAATATCTTGGAAGCAGTTATGAAGTCCTGGCGTCAAAAGGTCATGTAAGGGATCTTCCGAAAAGCACCATGGGCATCGACGTTGCAGGGGATTTTGATCCTAAATACATAACAATAAGAGGCAAAGGCGATCTCATTGCCGAACTTAAGAAAAAAGCCAAAGAAGCTGACAAAGTATATCTTGCAACAGACCCGGACCGTGAAGGTGAAGCCATCAGCTGGCATCTTGCCCAGATACTCGATCTGGATCCCAAGAAGCAGGCAAGGATCACTTTCAATGAGATAACAAAACCTGCAGTCACCAATTCGATCAAGAATCCCAGGGATATCGACATGAACCTGGTAAATGCCCAGCAGGCCAGAAGAGTTCTTGACAGATTGGTAGGATACAGCATCAGCCCGATACTGTGGGAAAAGGTAAAAAAAGGTCTCAGTGCCGGCCGTGTACAGAGTGTTGCACTGCGCATGATCTGCGACAGGGATGCGCAGATAGACGCTTTTGTCCCTGATGAATACTGGGAGATCGATTCAGTCATCAGCATTAAAGGTGCAAGAAAGACGATCAATGCCAAGTTCTATGGCGATAAAAAAGGCAAGATAGACCTTGCATCAGGCGAAGAAGCTGACAGGATACTTTCAGCTGCAGAAGGCAAAGAGATGAATATTGCCTCCATCAAGAAGTCAGCGAAGGAAAAGAAAGCGCCGCTTCCGTTTGTTACCAGTTCGCTGCAGCAGGAAGCAAACCGCGTACTGAACTATACAACGCAAAGGACCATGCGCGTTGCCCAGTCACTGTATGAAAACGGTCTGATCACTTATCTGAGGACCGATTCAGTAAGAACTTCTGATGAAGCCATAGCAGCTGCCAAAAGCTATATAGCTGACAATTTCGGCAAAGAGTATGTCAGCCATGCCGTATATACCGATAAAAAGAAGGGCAACGTTCAGGATGCACATGAAGCCATCAGGCCTACTGATCTGAACATCACTCCCGAATCAGCATCTTCAAAGCTCGACAAGGACAGCGCAAAGCTTTATTCACTCATATGGAAAAGGTTTGTGGCAAGCCGCATGACAAACGCTGTGATCGATGTTACCGCAGTGGATTTCGAATGCGCCGGATACATATTCAAGGCATCTGATTCAACTGTTGCTTTTGACGGTTACATGAGTGTTTACACTTCAGATGACGAAAAGCCCGAAAAGAACAATACCATTGCCAATCTGACAGATGACAGCATCATCAGCGCTGTCAAATATGAAAGCAGCCAGCATTTCACACAGCCTCCTGCACATTATACGGAAGCCACGCTCGTAAAGGCGCTTGAGGAGCAGAGCATCGGAAGACCAAGCACATATTCTCCGACGATCGCCGTCATCCTTGACAGACATTACGTCAGCAAGGAGAAAAAGAATCTTGTTGCCACGGAACTCGGTAAAGTAGTAAACGACATCATGATGACAGCTTTCCCTTCTATCGTTGACATAAAGTTCACTGCCAACATAGAAGACAGCCTCGATAACGTGGAAGAGGGCAGTACCGACTGGAAGGACATCATCCGCAGCTTTTATCCCGATCTTGAAGTCTCTGTTGAAGAAGCAAGGAACAAGCTCAGCAAGATAAAGGTCAAGGACGAAGTCTCCGACGTGATATGTGAAAAGTGCGGCAGGAACATGGTCATAAAGTTTGGACCTCATGGCAAGTTCCTTGCATGTCCGGGATTCCCAGAGTGCAGAAATACCAAGCCGCTGGTAGTCAAGGCAGGAGTTAAATGCCCTGAGTGCGGTAAGGATCTTATAATCAGAAAGACCAAGAAAGGCAGGACATATTACGGATGCGAAGGATATCCTGACTGCAAATTCATGTCCTGGACCAAACCCAAGGCTTAAGTTGTTAACAAATTATTGCAAATAATTAAAGTCTTGCGTAAAATAATAACGGTTAGAGATCCTCTCTTATAAAGGGAGGAAATCATGAAAAATAAATATGGTCTTTTAAAAGTACTGATCGTTCTGCTTGCTGTTGTAACGGCCGGTGTCGTATACAGCTGCATATCTTCAAAGAAGCCGGAGACTCCGGATATAACCGACGAGCAGATCATACAGGAAGATGTTTTGGCGTTTGAAACAGGAACTTCCGCGGAAAGCCTGGTCTGTGTACATGTATGCGGTTCGGTCAGGAACCCCGGTGTCTACTATCTCCCTGAAGGATCAAGGGTTCATCAGGCAGTGGAACTGGCCGGAGGATTTAAAGAAGATGCTGCCGACAGCCTGATCAACCTCGCTGATGTTCTGAGCGATGGAGAGCAGCTGTACATACCTTCCGTTGAGGAAGCAGAAGACGGGAGTTTCAGAGATATCACAGACAGGACGGATGACGGACTGGTAAATATCAATACGGCGGATATCAAGGAACTTACAACGCTTACAGGCATCGGAGAGAGCAAGGCGGAAGCCATAATCGCATACCGGGAAAATGTTTCGGCGTTTGAAAGCACCGAAGACATCACAAATGTTTCCGGCATTGGCGAAAACGTATACGAGAAGATCAAAGATTCCATAAAGGTAAAATGATAAATGAGCAGAGTCTTAGTAGTAGATGATGAAAAACTTATAGTCAAGGGTATTAAGTTCTCGCTTGAGCAGGACGACATGCAGGTTGACTGCGCATATGACGGACTGGAAGGTCTTGAGGCTGCAAAAAAGACAGAATATGATATAGTGCTCCTTGATGTCATGCTTCCCGGAATGGACGGTTTTGAAGTCTGCAAAGCCATAAGGGAATTTTCAAACATGCCTATCATCATGCTTACTGCCAAAGGCGATGACATGGACAAGATCCTTGGCCTGGAATACGGAGCTGATGATTATATAACCAAGCCTTTTAACATTCTTGAAGTCAAAGCAAGGATCAGGGCGCTTCTGCGCAGGAGTAAAAGATCCGCTTCCAATAACTCCGCTGTTATTGAGAAAGGTGATCTTAAGATCAATACCGAATCCAGGAGCACATACATTGGCGATGAGGAAGTATATCTCACAGCCAAGGAGTTTGATGTTCTCGAACTTCTTATGAATAATCCCAACAAAGTATACAGCAGGGAAGATCTTCTCAGCCTTGTCTGGGGATATGATTATCCGGGTGATGTACGTACCGTTGACGTACACATCAGGAGACTCAGGGAGAAGATCGAAAAGAATCCGAAAGAACCGGAGTACGTATACACCAAGTGGGGAGTGGGTTATTATTTTAAAGCGTAATCGTGAATTCTTCCGAAGCCTCAGGTTCAGGATATTCATCTCAATTTTAATAACCGGAATACTTCCGATAATCGTACTTGAACTGATATTGCTGAATGTCAGCGAAAACACTGTCATCTCAACAAGGCTGAAAAATGTCAGCGCCCAGTTCAATGTTTTCTCAACATATATCAGTAAGAGCGGTCAGGTCGAGGGCTCGGATACCGACTTTGCAGCATTTGCAGAGGAAGTAGCCGGCCTTTACATGACGCGTATCCAGGTCATTGACCGTGATTTCAACATCATCACAGATACATACAACATCAACAAGGGCAAACTCTGCATCTCGCAGGATGTGAACCAGTGTTTTAACGGCACAAATCTTTCCTATGTCGATAAGGGCCACCAATGCATCATACTTGTACAGGCTGTAAAGGATGACGCCGGAACGGTCCAGTATGTCATGTTTGCCACTTCTTCGATATCCGATATCTTTCAGGCCATGTCTTCAATACATCTCATCGGTCTGGCGATCATGATCATTCTTTCGATCATAGTACTGTTTTTCGCCATCTTCTGGTCCGGCAGACTTGTCAAGCCGTTCGGAAGGATCAATGAAGTGATCGCAAGGATCGACCAGGGTCACATGACTGAAGACATTAAACTTGAAGGCTGCACGGAAGTTGAGACGATCTCAAATTCATTCAATCTCATGCTCGGAAAGATCAACCAGCTGGAGCAGTCAAGACAGGAATTTGTCTCAAACGTATCACATGAGCTTAAGACTCCGCTCACTTCCATGAAAGTGCTCTCAGATTCACTTCTCATGAGCGAAGATACACCCGCTGAAATGTACAGGGAATTCATGAGCGATCTGTCCAGTGAGATCGACAGGGAGAACGCAATCATCACCGACCTGCTGACTCTTGTAAGGCTTGACAGTGACAGTACCGAACTTAATGTGTCGCATGTCAACGTCAATGAGCTCATAAGTCAGACGCTCAAGATGGTAAAGCCTCTTGCCGAGAAGAAGAACATAGACATACTGTTTGAAAGCTTCCGCCCGATAGAGGCTGATGTTGACCAGATCAAATTCTCAATGGCTATCTCGAACCTTGTTGAGAATGCTGTTAAGTACAATAACAATGAAGGCTGGGTCCATGTCACCCTGAACGCCGACCATAATTATTTCTATGTCAAGATCCAGGATAATGGTTTCGGTATTCCGAAAGAATCCCAGGACAGAGTGTTCGACAGGTTTTACAGAGTTGATAAAGCCCGTTCCAGAGAGACCGGCGGCACCGGACTCGGACTTGCCATTACCAGGAGCATCATACTTGCCCATAATGGTGACATAAGGCTCTACAGTGAAGAAAACGTCGGTACGACATTCAGCATACAGATACCGCTCAAGCATATTGCAGTTAAAAACATATGATCAGGAACATTAAGAAAATCATCAGTTTAATACTTGCCTGTACTTTGGCTGCCGGACTGATAGGCGGACTGTCAGCCTGCGGCAGTTCATCCGCGTCTTCAACCATCAGTGTATACTATACGAATTCATCCCATGATGATATTCTTGCGATGGATTACGCCATTTCGGATACGGCAATGGATGATCTGTACACCATGATCACTGAATTATTTGATCAGATGTTCAATAAGGATTATACTGCGGACGATCTTTTCTCGGCAAAGCCTGACAAGGTTGCCATACTGTCATATTCGGTCGGTTCAGACAAGGTGCTTACCGTTGACTTTGACGGCGGTTATCTGGAAATGACGAACGTTGAGGAGATAATCCTGAGGGCTGCCATTGTACTTACTGTCATACAGCTTAACGGTATCAACGGTGTCAGGTTCACAGTTGAAAACGAACCCATAAGATATTCTGACGGGACAGAGATAGGCACTATGACTGCTGATGATTTTGTCAACATCCTGCTGACAGAGACAGGCATGCTAAGACAGGAGACCGATGTTCTCCTGTATTTCGCAAATGAAGCCGGAACATATCTTGTTCCTGTAAGATCTCATTTCGTAACCAGCAATAACAATACTTCCATGGAGGAGTACATCGTCACCCAGCTGATCAAGGGGCCTGCTGATTATGAAGGTCTCTATCCGACCATTTCAGACAGTGTCGAACTGATCAGCGTCGTTTCATCGGATAACACATGCTATGTCAATTTTTCCGAATCCTTCCTTGAGCAGGATAATCAGCCGGTAAGTGACGAGCTCATGATCTTTTCCATAGTAAATTCTCTCTGCAGACTGTCATACATCGACTATGTCCAGTTCCTTATCGATGGTGACCCTGCATCCAGACTCCATACGATCACTGATATCAGTTCACCTTTCTCAAGGGATGTTTCCTTTGAGACTCCTGATTATTACGAATGATCCGATCCTAACTACACATGATCAAACGTCCTCTGTTCATTCTGGGGGCTTTGGCAGTTTGTGCATCACTCATCCTGGTGCGATATTTTGACCGTCTCTGGTATCCCGATACAGGTATCAGCGATGGTGAGAAGCAGTCTTTTGAATGCAGGATATCCGGCATTGAAGAAAGATCCGGCACCGTATTGATCCATGTTAAGCATGGAAGATTCAAACTGCTGCTTGCAGCTTCCGGCGATCTTACGGATATCAATGCCTTAAAGACCGGCAACGTCATTCTCGCTGACTGTACCTATAAAGAGTGGAATACTGCGAGGAATGAAGGGAACTTTGATGAAAAGTCATATTACCGGTCTCTTGGCTTCTTCCGGAAATATAAACTGAATTCATTCAGCATCATATCTGATGCATATTCGCCTGTGCATGAGGCTGCCAGGTCATTCAGGATGCGGCTCTCCGCATCCATATTGGAATGCGCTGACGCAGAAATCGGCGGCATTCTTGATGCCATGGTGACCGGCCGCAAGGAAGCATTTGACGGAGACGTGCGGGATCTGTTTCAGCTGAGCGGCATATCACATGTTGTCGCCATATCAGGACTTCATATTTCATTTATAGGCATGGGCCTTTTCAGGATGCTGAGAAGGAAAATGAGGTTCAGATATGCCTCTGTCATTTCTATACTGGTCATTGCCTGTTACTGCTTGATGAGCGGA
This sequence comes from Lachnospiraceae bacterium, assembly GCA_015057955.1. GTDB lineage: Bacteria > Bacillota > Clostridia > Lachnospirales > Lachnospiraceae > RGIG5612. Next base: position 14,586 of record SVDE01000015.1, read on the forward strand.
GGATCAGCCTCATCAGTACGTGCCTGTTTGATGATGGCGGTAAACCTTGGAGCCGCCGGCCTGGGAAGAAAGTATGACATGTTATCATCGCTGAGCCTTGCCGCATTACTGCTGCTGATCTCCAATCCCTATTATGTGACAAACTCCGGATTTATCCTTTCATTTACCGCCATATTGTCAATGGCGGTCCTGGCCGGACCTGTATCTGACTTTGCATCACCGGCTTATATAAAAGACAAAGAAGGCAAAAGAGTAAGGACCGGGCCTAAAGGCAGGGCAGCAAGAGCAGCTGCAGTTTCGCTCTCCGTATCTGCAGCTACCATTCCTATCATCATCTCCATGTTCTATGAATATCCGTTGTACGCTCCGGTCTGCAATGTATTAGTTCTTGCTGCCATGCCTTACATACTGGGCGGCGCGCTTGCAGGCGGAATTGCAGGCATACTCAGCATTTCATTCGGAAAGATCCTGATGGGACTTCCGGTATTCCTTACCAGAGCAGTAATGCTGATCTGCAGGATATTCACTCTGCTTCCGGGAAGCAATATCGTCACAGGAAAAAGGTCCATGGCAAATGTGATCCTGTACTATTGCATGATCATCATTGCCATATTACTGGCGAGAAAGATCAAGGCCGGACAAAAACGGATCAAAAGCATTTCTTTACGGTTGGCAGCCATATTTGCGGCTTACATTTTCCTGCTCCTGATCATTTCTGTAAAAAAGCCTTTTCGGGAGCTTGAAATAACATTTTTTGATGTAGGGCAGGGCGAGAGCATACTAATAACAACGGAAAATAACAGTGTTTTCTTGATCGATGCAGGCTCTTCGACAATAGATGATGTATATGAAAACAGGTTAAAAAGCGCTCTCCACTATAAAGGCATAGACAGGATCGATCACATGATCATCACTCATCCCGATACAGATCATGTATCGGGTGTGATAGAGATGCTTGACGGAAAAGGAGATGATATCCATATCTGCAATCTCCTTATCGCAGATTTTAAAGGCGATCCAACATACGACAAGCTGGCAGAGCAGGCTGCAATGGAAGATGTTGATATGATCAGACTGAAGCGCGGCATGGTGATACATGACGGTAAAACTGAGTTAGAATGCCTGCATCCGTTTGAAGGTAAGAGTTATGAAGACAAAAATGAAAAATCTGCTGTGATGCTGTTAAAGCATGGCAGATTCCGGGCACTTTTCACAGGAGACATCAGTTCAGCGCAGGAGAGCGATCTGCTTGATAACGGCCTCGAAGGAATGCATGTAGATCTGCTCGATGTCGCTCATCACGGCTCAAGGTATTCCAGCTGTACACGGTTTATAGAGTCTCTGGACCCAGACTTTGCCGCCATTTCAGCCGGCGTATCTAACTCTTACGGACATCCCCATAAGGAGACGATCACAAGGCTTAATGCACAGAACACTGATATTTATTGTACAAAAGACATTGGACAGATCTGGTTTGCCATAGATGGATATAATGAAGTAAACGTCGGATGGCTGGTACACAGTAAGGATTAAATTCCTTGAAATAATGCATTATTTTAGTTATCATAAACGGATGAGCAGAGCAGATGGCTGCGCTTAGGGGAAACCCTGGTGAGGAAAGTCCGGGCTTCATAGGGCAGGATGCCGGATAACGTCCGGCGGGAGCGATCCCAGGACAAGTGCAACAGAAAGTATACCGCCTGTTCAACAGGTAAGGGTGAAATGGCAGTGTAAGAGACTACCGCTCCTGTGGTAACACAGGAGGCGAGGTAAACTCCATCCGAAGCAAGACCAAGCAGAAGGCGTTTTAAGGGCTGCCCGTCTAGCCTTCAGGTAGGTCGCGAAGAGCCTGTCGGCAACGGCAGGACAAGATAGATGGCCATCCAAGACAGAACCCGGCTTACAGCTCTGCTCATATTAAGGATAATAGGAAAATATTAAGGAGACATGATGATGGAAAAGATCAGGATGCAGACTCCGCTTGTCGAGATGGACGGAGATGAAATGACCAGGATACTCTGGTCAATGATCAAGGAAAAGCTCATCTTACCATACATCGATCTGAAGACCGAGTATTACGATCTGGGGCTTAAGTCGCGCGATGAGACTGATGATAAGATCACTTTTGATGCTGCTGAAGCGATAAAGCAATACGGAGTAGGTGTTAAATGCGCAACTATCACTCCGAACCGTGCGCGTGTTGAGGAGTATGGACTCAAAGCCATGTATCCGAGCCCTAACGGCACTATCAGGGCTCAGCTTGACGGCACTGTGTTCAGAACACCCATCATGACAAAATGCATACAGCCTTACGTACGCAGCTGGAAGGCTCCCATTACGATCGCCAGACATGCTTACGGCGATCTGTACAAAGCATCCGAGCTTGATGTAAAAGAGGCAGGCACGGCCGAGCTTGTTTTCACATCAGCAAACGGCAAAAAGACTGTAAAGAAGATATTTGACTTCAAGGGTCCGGGACTTATTCAGGGTCAGTACAATACCATCGATTCAGTTACTAAATTTGCCTACAGCTGTTTCAACTACGCGCTGGACAGCAAGGTCGACCTCTGGTTTTCAGCAAAGGATACCATCTCCAAGGTATATGACCAGACATTCAAAGAAGTATTTGCTGAGATCTATGAAAAAGACTTTAAAGAGAAGTTTGAAGCCGCAGGCATCAAATACTTCTATACACTTATCGATGACGCGGTATCCAGAGTTGTTAAGAGCGAAGGCGGTTTCATCTGGGCATGCAAGAACTATGACGGCGATGTCATGAGCGACATGATCGCGACCGCATTCGGAGCTCTGGCCATGATGACTTCAGTACTTGTTTCACCTGACGGCAATTATGAATTTGAAGCCGCGCATGGTACTGTACAGCGTCATTATTACAAATACTTAAAGGGCGAGAAGACCTCCACAAACTCAATAGCCACTATCTATGCATGGACAGGTGCGCTCAGGAAACGCGGACAGCTTGATGGAAATGCTGATCTGGTCAATTGGGCCGACAGGATGGAGAAGGCTGTCATCGATACCATTGAAGCCGGATTCATGACCGGTGATCTTGCCCAGATAACAGTTATCGAGAATCCCACTGTCCTTAATTCAGAGGAGTTCATTGATGCCGTTAAGAGCACATTTGACGGCAATCTCCCTTCAAAGAAAGACAAGGATGAAGATAACAGGATCGCAGAGCTTTATGACCGTTTCTTCGATTCCCGTTCATATAAGGAAAAGATCGAGATCCTCAGGCAGATGAGAGGACAGCTTACAGACAAGATGATCTCTGATTTCGCGGTTTCGCTTGATGTAGTGATCGATGACGGTCCGTTTGACGCAAGGATCATAAGCCTTGAAAACTGCCTGCGCCAGATGGCCAGGTTTGAAACAGAAGGTCTAAGATAAAAGATAAGGAAAATACAGATGGAAGTATTATATAAGAGCACAAGGGGCGACGGAAGCTGTGTAACTGCTTCCCAGGCCATTTTACAGGGTCTTTCAAAAGACGGAGGGTTATTTGTCCCCACAAGCATTCCTGCGCTTGACCTGGATCTTGAGCAGGCTGCCGAAATGGAATACAAAGACCTCGCATTCCATGTCATGAGCAGGTTCTTTTCGGATTTTACAGATGAAGAACTGAAAAACTGCATAGACAATGCCTATGACAGCAAATTTGACACAGAAGAGATAGCTCCTGTTGTAAAGAAGAGCGGGACTTATTATCTTGAGCTGTTCCACGGCGCAACGATAGCGTTTAAGGACATGGCTCTTTCCATACTGCCGCATCTGCTTACTACTGCCGCGAGGAAAAACAACATAACAAATGACATCGTTATCCTTACCGCTACATCCGGAGATACCGGCAAGGCCGCTCTTGCGGGATTCGCAGATGTTCCCGGGACAAAGATCGTCGTATTTTATCCTGATGGCGGTGTTAGCAATATCCAAAGGCTCCAGATGGTAACGCAGAAGGGTGACAATACCTGCGTCATAGCTGTTAAAGGAAACTTTGATGACTGCCAGACCGCGGTCAAGAAGATGTTCAATGACGCAAGGCTTGGCAGCGAACTGAACGAAAAGGGATTTCAGTTTTCTTCGGCAAATTCGATCAACATAGGAAGGCTCATTCCACAGGTAGTCTATTATGTCTGGGCATATACGAGGCTTGTTAAACAAGGCGCCATCAAATGCGGGGACCTTATCAATTTTGTTGTCCCTACAGGCAATTTCGGAAACATCCTGGCAGGTTATTACGCAAAACTGATGGGACTGCCCGTCAACAGATTCATATGTGCGTCAAATGATAACAAAGTGCTGTTCGACTTCTTCCAGACAGGCACATACGACAAGAACAGGGAGTTCATCCTGACCAATTCGCCGTCCATGGATATCCTGGTATCCAGCAATCTTGAAAGACTGATATACATGATCGCAGGGGAAAGTGAAGAAAAGAACCGCGCACTCATGGAACAGCTTTCCAAAGAGGGCAGATATACGATCACTGATGAAATGAGATCAAGGCTCAAAGATTTTACAGGTGTTTACGCTTCTGATGAAGAATCCCTTGCCGAGATCAGAAAAGTATATGATGCTTCTGACTATATCATGGATACACATACTGCCGTGGCTGCCTGTGGATATGAAAAATACAGAGCGGAGACAGGTGATGAAACTCCTACTGTGATCGTTTCAACCGCAAGCCCGTTCAAGTTCCTGAAAGCCGTTCTTTCGGTCATCGATCCTGAACATGTTGACAAGCTCAGCATCTGGGATCTTGTCTGGAGACTCGATGAACTCCGCGGAAAGAAAGGCCTGCCTAAGGCGATAAAGGAGATCATGGCATTCCCGATCAGACACAAGACCGTCTGCGAAATAGACGGAATGGAGCAGGAAGTTAAAAACTTTCTTGGAATCTAAAACATGAAAAAAATTGCAAATGCACTGATCATACTTCTAATTGTATTGATCACTACAGTACGTATAATGCCCGCTGTCCCGGTCAATGCCTCATCAGCCGTCTATTCCGGAACTGAGATCGCAACCGAGGAAGCAACAGAAGATGATTTTTTGGATGAGCCTGAAGATGAAGGCTTCATGACAAGGTTGATCAGTAAGATCACTGGCTTTTTCAAGGGATGGAATCCTAATATCGTCATTTTCATAATTTCCCTGCTGCCGATACTTGAGATGAGAGGCGGCATGATCGCCGCTACTCTCATGAATGTTCCGTATCTGCGGGCACTGATCATATGCATGGTCGGAAATATCTTACCGATACCTTTCATACTGCTGTTTATCAAGAAGATATTTGCATGGCTTAAGAAGTTCAAATACTCAGGGAAGTTTGTCAACTGGCTTGAAACTAAAACGCTGAAAAAGCGGGGCAAGATCGATAAGTACGGATTCTGGGGACTGATCCTCTTCGTAGGCATACCGCTTCCCGGAACCGGGGGCTGGACCGGAGCTTTGCTTGCGAGCCTGCTCGGCATACCTGTAAAGAAAAGCTCCATTGCGATCGGCATTGGCATCTGCCTGTGCGCAGTGATCATGAGTGTGATAACATATCTCATACCCTGGCTTGTCAAGATCCTGGCTGCATGATCAAGGAGATACCTCATGGATGATAAACTGACTTTTAATTTCCTTTCTGAGAGCGAATGGGTAACGCTGTATACTGATGACGGTGAAGAGATAGAATGCGAGATCTTAAAGCGTTTTGACATGGACGGGATCAACTATGCAGTCATCAGATCTGCCGAAGACAATGACGTTACCAATGAAGGTATCTTTATCTGCAGATATTCTGAAGAAGATGACGGCAGCTTCATTCTCGAAGATATCGAAGATAATGATGAACTGCAGAATGCTTATGACACATACGAACAGCTCAAGCGGATAGAGGAGATATAGATTGGGAACAGATAACAGTAATTTTTTCGCCATTCTTTCCAGAATGAAATACGTGAACAGATGGGGGCTCATGAGGAACAGCAGGACCGAGAGCCTTTCTGATCATACCTTGGATGTCATCTTCATTTCCCATGCGCTGGTAGTTATCGCAAATACCTATTTCGGAAAACAGTTAGACGAGGGCAGAGTCGTCCTCCTGTCCGCTTTTCATGACGCGCCTGAGATCATAACAGGAGATCTTCCGACTCCGGTCAAATACTTTGATCCCCAGATAAAAAAAGCCTATGACAATGTAGAGCAGAGTGTAAAGTCACGCATGATAGACACGCTGCCGCGCGAAATGCAGAATGTTTATTCCGCGATAATGGATCAGAAAGATGACGGTGACATGGAACTTATGCGATATGTCAAAGCCGCGGATAAGATCTCCGCGCTCATCAAATGCATAGAGGAGGAGCGCTCCGGAAACACAGATTTTGTCAAAGCAAGGGAATCAACAGAAAAAGCCCTTAAAGACATGCAGATGCCCGAAGCAGATCATTTCCTTAATGTATTTCTGGATGGTTATTACAAAACTCTTGATGAGCAGACAAACCCTTGTCAATAAAGCAATAGCAACGATTCTTCTTCTGTTTTTTTGGTTATTATTCGTGACCGGTCAAGTTGAACTGAATACGCAGATTTGATAAAATATAGGTGCCCAAGATGTAAAGCCTGATATTTTGAACCTACATCACTTTAAACGGGAAAATCCTATATTGTCCGGTTCATGACATGCCTTGCCTACGGGAACTTGGACTTCAGATGCCGGATTGCGGACACCCACCTAGCAACTGCTAGGAGTCAAAATTCAGGAGACACCTTGGGAACACAGAAAAAAACCACCTGACGATCTCAGGTGGTTATTTTTATTCTTTAAACTTCTCGTAAGTTTCTTCTGACACCTCTTTATCTTTCGGAACACGGTATGGATCTGTTTTCTTTATCCCCAGTTTTTCCCTTATGCGCAGGAGATCTTTCATCTGCTGGGCGTTCAGTTTGCGCGTTGCCATTTTTTCCTCATAGCGTCTGGCTTTATCGCGCAGCCTTTTCCTTTCCCAGTTCGTGAACAGTATGTTCATGAAGAAATTAAACTCAGCAAATACAAACAGGATATACATGCCAAAGTACAGATAGAGCATAACTACTATGACAGCTGTGATCGAACCGTATGTATATGTGAAATTAGGAAAATATCTGACGTACAGTGAAAGCAGGGCTGAAAGCAATACCCAGCCGACTGCAGCGAGCAGTGCTCCGGGCAGCATCCTGAAGAACCTGTTGTGTTTTGCAGGGAAATACTTATATACGAGCATGAACAGCAGAGTGAGTATTACTATTGAGATCGGATAGCGCTGGACGATGATGAAATGTATAACATCATTCAGCGGCCCCAGATAGCCTTTTATGAGTGCGTAAATGGACTGGCCAAATGCTGTAATGCCGAACAGCAGCAGCAGTATTATGAAAGTGACAAACACATAAAAGCAACTCAGCAGCCTGACAGTAAAATAGTTTCTTTTATCATTTGTATTGAAGCAGACATTGATTCCTCTGAGGATAGCCATTATGCCTCTTGAAGCAGACCAGATGGCACCGATAGCGGAAACAAAGATCAGCGTAGCCCCGCTTGTTGATGCGTATATCTCACTTACCATTCCCGAAACTATCGGCGCGATGATCTCAGGCAGGGCATAGTTTATCCTGTCGATAAGATATTCCTGTGTAAGCGGCGTATACTGGATCACAGTAAGCAGCAGGATCGCAAACGGGAAAACAGAGAGAATAAAAAAGAAGACCGCTGTAGCTGAGAAAGTGTAGATCCTGTCGCGGCCGATCTTGTCAAAAAAACTCTTAATGGACAAATATGCATCTGTATACATCAGACACATTATAAAGAAAATGATGCATTTCTTCAAGCCTAACGATACAGGGACGCCAGCGCCCTGTATTTTTTGACAAATGAATTGGCTGATAATATAATTACAGAACAAAAGCAATGGGGGACAATGGCTGCATCATGGGGCAGAACAGTTCATATGACAAGATCATAATCGGAGCGGGACTGTACGGCCTGTATGCAGCTCTTTTTTCTGCGCTAAACGGCGAGAGGATATTAGTCCTCGAATGCGACGACGCTCCGTTCAAGCGTGCTACATATATCAATCAGGCACGTGTTCATCAGGGCTACCATTACCCCAGGTCGCTTTCAACTGCCGTCAAATCCGCAGGTTACTTCGACAAATTCTGTGAAGATTACGGGTTCTGCATAAACAGTTCATTTGATCAGATCTACGCTGTATCAAGCCTTTATTCCTGGACTGACGGGCTTCAGTTCAAAGCTTTCTGTGACGCCGCCAGGATCCCGTGTGAAGAACTTCATCCCGAGCGCTTTTTCAAGCCCGGAATGTGCGACGGTGCTTTTCTTACCCGTGAATACACATATGATGCCATCATACTACGGGATCATTTTGTAAATGAACTATCCAAATACAAGGACGTTGAGATACGTTATTCGGTAAATATCACTCAGATCACCCGGGATGATGATCAGTATGTGATCATTACTGATGACGGCTCTTTCAGATCAGGCTATATCCTTAACGCTACATACGCAGGCGCGAACCAGATACTGGAACTGGCCGGTTTTGAAAAATTCAAGATAAAGTATGAACTTTGCGAGATCATCCTCTGCGAGGCATTAGAGAAGTTAAAAGGTATCGGACTCACAGTGATGGACGGCCCGTTCTTTTCGATAATGCCTTTCGGAAAAACAGGGCTTCATTCTCTGACATCAGTAACATTTACGCCTCATGATACAAGCTATGATGAGCTTCCCGTGTTCTCATGCCAGGGAAGATCAGACGGTTTTTGTTCGCCTGCGCATCTTGGCAACTGTAATGACTGCTCGGCCCGTCCCGCAAGCGCTTATCCGTACATGTCTTCGCTTGCCCGTAAATACATGAAAGATGAATTCGGATTTACTTACAAGGGTTCCCTTTATTCCATGAAACCGATCCTGAAAGCATCCGAAGTTGATGATTCAAGGCCGACTGTTGTAAGGGTATACAATGAAAAACCTTATTTTGTAAGCGTTTTATCAGGAAAGATAAACACAGTTTACGATCTTGATGAAGTTTTGAAGCTTCATTGACTGATCGGTTAGAAGAGGTGCTTATGCTGGAAAAAGAGAAAAATTTCATATCTGCGGTCATATACGTGCATAACTGTGCCGGAGAGATCCGCCGGTTCATGGAGACGGTAGAGTCTGCCATAGACACGTATTTTGAACACGGCGAGATAATCTGTGTTGATGACGCTTCAACTGACGAAAGCATCAGCATCATCAGGGAGGTCGCTTCCGCATATCCTCAGATCAGCACTACCATTCTGCATCTGGACAGCTTTCACGGCATGGAAGCCGCGATGCAGGGAGGAGTAGGCCTTTCAATAGGTGATTTTGTATTTGAGTTCGACCATCCTTACGCCATGGCGTCAGGTGATGACCTTATGAAAGTGTACCGTACCTCCACGGAAGGAGCTGATATCGTTGCTGCTGTTTCTTCCGAGAATAAAAGGGCTTCCTCCGGATTGTTCTATAAGATATTCAACAGGTTCGCTGACATTTCATATCCGATAGGGAGTGAATGCTTCAGGATCCTGAGCAGAAGAGCGATAAACAGGACATACAGCCAGAGCAATGTCATAGCTTACAGAAAAGTTGCATATGCGACCAGCGGACTAAAGGCACTGACTGTAAATATCGAGCACGGTCCTAAACTACAGGCATCAAAAGAGGGCAGACGCGCAAGACGAGCCCTTGCAACAGACTCCCTTCTTCTGTTTACGAATGTCGGCTTTAACATTTCACTTATACTTACCTGCATAATGATGGGCGTTCTCATAATTTTTGCCATCTATGCACTTATTACCAGGATCCTTGGGCTCCCTGTGGAAGGCTGGACATCCATGGTCCTGCTCATTGCATTCGGATTTTTCGGGATATTCATGATCCTGACCCTTATAACCAAGTACCTGCAGCTTCTAGTCAGGATGGGTGTCCGTAAAAAAGCTTTCACATATGAGAGCATAGAAAAGATAAGCTAAAGGAGAATAAAAGTGTTCTTAAACATACTGCTTCCTGTATACAATGAGGAGCGCCGCATAACAAAAGGAGTGGAAGGAACTGTCGCTTTTCTTAAAGAGATAGGTTTTGACGATTACCGCATCACGATCGAGGACAATGCTTCCAAAGACAGAACTGAAGAGATTGCAAGGGAACTTTGTGAGCGGTATCCTCAGGTAAATTACGAGAGGCTTGACAAAAAAGGCGTCGGTGTCGCTTTTAGGAATGGCGTAAAGAGCAATCCCTGCGATATCGTCGGATACATGGACATAGATCTTTCCACAGATATCAGACACCTGGAGCAGGTCATCAATATTTTCAAAAACGAACCTGACACTCTTATGGTAAACGGTTCCCGTTTCAGCAAGACATCTGATACTACCGGAAGAAAGTGGTACAGAAATCTCTCTTCATATGGACTTACTTTCCTTCTGAAGCTCCGCCTGCACATGAAGGCATCCGATTCTATTTGCGGCTTCAAGTTCTTCCGCAAGGATTTTGTCGAAAAGCTTATCGCCGAAAGCGGAGATGAAGCCGGCTGGTTCTTTATAATCGAGCTGCTCCTCAGGGCGGAAAGAAAAGGCAGCGTGGTCAGAGAGCTGCCTGTCAGGTGGCAGGATGACTACGATTCCAAGGTTGATTACATTAAAGTCATAAGCAATTATCTGAAAAACATCAGCAGACTGCGCAAGCAGTTCAGAAAAGAGGGCATATTGTGAGCAGGCGCTGCGTTCTGGTCGGATACGGTTACTGGGGCAGGATCATTTCAAGGTATCTTAAGGATGCGGGATTTGATCCTGTATCTGTTTTTGACAGGCATGCGCAGATCCCGTTTGAAAAATTTCTTAAAGACGCTCAAGCGGATACGGTATTTATCTGTTCCCCTGTATCAACCCATTATGAATATGTAAAAGCATCCCTTCAGTCAGGCTGTGATGTCTTCTGTGAGAAGATGCTCACGGCTGATCCCGCTAAAGCGAAGGAACTGTTTGGCCTTGCCGATGAAAAGGGCAGAGTCCTTTTTACTGACTACATATATCTCTATTCCCCCTCGATCAGAAAGATGAAGGAGCTCATTTCTGAGATGGGTCAGTTGAGAGCGATACGCGGTGAGATACATCAAAACGGAAAGATCTATGAAGATGTGGATGTTATCGGAAATATCGGAGTCCACATGATCTCTGCCGCAGGTTTTCTTACGGATTTTAAGGATGTTGCAGGATCATCCGTAAAAGTCAGCGGTTTTTCGGAAGTCCCGCTCAAAGAATGTGTGCTTGATTACAGCGTTGGTGAGATCAGCGTCAGTATATCTTCTTCACTTGTCTCTGATGAGAAGACCAGAAAGCTATCTGCATACGGGGCCGGAGGAGAGCTGGACTTTGACATGACTAAAGAGATCACACTTGTACGCAGGCCTGAATTGCAGGAATATTCATATGACGAAGCTAACAATCTCGTTAACTCACTTCGCGCTTTCTGCAAGTGCATGGATGAACCTACAGGAGACGAATATGCATTAAACAGAACATGCTGTTCATACACTGAACACCTTGCATATCTTGCGCATGCAGAAATCTAAAGAATGTGACTCATAATCAATTAATTTGCACCCTTGAAACTTAATATTAATGGTTTAGAATATCTAATGATAAGTTGCAAATTTTGTAATTAAATCACAAAAAGGAGAAAACAAAATGAAAAAGACACTTGCAATCATTTTAGCAGGCATCATGGCAATCGCTCTGTGTGCCTGCGGCGGTGGTTCAGCACCTGCTCCTGCAGGCGGCGGCGATGCTCAGGAGAATCCTTCATACCTCATCGGTTACAATACCTGGGGTTCAGGTATTGCAGTATTCGAGCAGATGATGATCGAGATCCCTTACAGCATTGAGTCACTTGACGGAGAAGCTACAGGCGCAAGCGATGACTTCACAGCTGATACAGAGCTCCGCAATATCCAGAACTTCGTTTCTGCCGGCGTTGACGGAATCCTCATGCAGGCTGCTGCAAGCACAACCATCGCTGAGGCGATCAAGGCATGCGAAGAGGCAAAGATCCCTCTGGCTTTCGGTATCTTCCCGGGAGCTCCCGATGACCGTGCGATCGCTCAGGCCAGCGAGTATTATGCAGGCTGCGGATATGCTGATCTTGTTACCGACGGATACAATGCAGGAAAAGAAGCTGTAGAAGCCGGATTCAAGAACTGCGTTATCATCGGCGGAAACCTTGGTGACCCCAACAACGATGACCGTGTAGCCGGATTCACAAAGGCATTTGAAGAGGAAGGCGGCTGCAAGATCCTTGACGCTGCACGCTGCACAAGCCCCGCAGAAGCTCTTGAGAAAGCTAACGCACTTCTTTCAGCTCATCGTGACGCTGAACTCATCTACTGCATCACTTCCGACTATGCTCCCGGAGCTATCACAGCTCAGGAATCACTCGGACTTGATATCCCTATCTATGCATGCTCACTCAGCACAGAGGTTCTTGATTATGTCAGAAGCGGACAGATCACACGTACAACATACGGAAACGACCTCGGACAGGGATTCGGAGTAGCTCTGCTCGTTAACTTCCTTGATGGACACCAGATCCTTGATGAAAACGGCAAGGCTCCCGACATCGCCATGACTCCGTTCCGTGTAGATGCTGATAACCTTGATATCGTTATCGATCTGTTCTTCACAGAAGGCCATCATCCTTTCTCAGCTAAGATGCTCCAGGAGCTTTCATGGAGATACAATCCGGATGTCAGCTACCAGACATTCATGGACATGAAGGAAGCTATTGAAAACGACGGTCTTGCATATCTTGATTCAATGAAAGACTGATCCTGAAAGGTTCATATTTCTGATCTTCAGGCTTGTTCCCTGCGTGCAGTGCACGCAGGGAACAAGCAGCTTTTATATTTATAACTGCCCCTTCAAGGAGGTGTGATAATTGCAGAACAAGACTGCCGCTCCTGCTAAAAAGAGAAAAGCAGGTCCGGTCCTTTCATTTGTTATATTTATCGCTGCCATTGCTGTATGCGCAGTGATCGCCCATATACTCACAGGCGGAGTTTTCCTTGAGATCAACAATGTCAAGGCCATATTCAGCAACTGTGTCTATCCGTGTTTTGTATCATGGGCGCTTTGTTTTATGTTTGCCTGCGGCTACACAGATCTGTCGCTAGGCGGAGTAGTCGTGCTCGGATCTTTTGCAGCCTGTGCATGCGGAAATGCATGGGGGTATCCGGGCCTTATAATCGGAGCATTAGTTGTCGGCACACTATTCGTGTTCGTCAATTTCTTTATATTTGCATTTACAAAGATCCCTTCATGGATCGCAAGTATCTCTCTTGCGATGATCTATGAGGCGATCGCTGTTTTCCTCAGGGCCAATCCCGGGACCAGACCGCTGTTTGCAGCAGAGCTCAACCGTTCACTGCGCGCACTGGCGCTGTTCCCGTTAAACCTGATCATTCTTGTTGTGGCATTTTTTGTCATATACATCATCTATAACCGCACTGAGCTCGGACTTAATACTGCAGCCATCGGCGGCAATGCAACAGTCTCCAAGGTCCTGGGCATCAATGTCAAGAAAACACTCCTTCTGGTTGGTATCCTCTGCGGCATACTCATCGGCATAGCTTCCGCGATCCAGGAGAGCTACAACGTCCTGACTACAGCCATGTCAGGTCTTGTCAGCCTTCAGATGATATACAAACCGCTTGCAATAGCGCTGCTCGCACAGGTCCTTCAGAAGAGGATAAACATCATACTTGCTGTTCCGTTCTGCGCACTCATCATCTACGGTATCTTTAACCTGATGACATTCTTCGGCGTACCTTCCGGAACACTGCAGGATCTTGCTCTTGGCGCATTCCTTATCGCATTTGGTGCGATCGGACAGAGAGGAATAAAGGAGGTAGTGAAATGAGTGATTACATACTCGAGATCCACGGCCTCAACAAACATTTCGGTCCGACCTATGCCAACAGGAACGTGGACTTTACGCTTAAGAAGGGAGAGATCCGCGGACTCATAGGCGAGAACGGTTCAGGCAAGTCAACACTGCTAAGCCAGATCGCGGGGATCTATCCTCCGGATACAGGTGAAATGCTTGTGAACGGAAAGCCCTATAAACCGAAAGATGTCCTTGATGCTTATGACAACCATATTTCAATGGTACTTCAGGAACTAGGCGTAGTAGGAAACCTTCCGGTCTCCGTGAATGTATTCTTCGGACGCACAGCACAGTTCAAGAAATTCAGAGTCCTGAACAAAAAGGCCATAAACAAAGCCGCAACAGAGCAGTTTGAAAAGTGGGGCATACCCATGCCTCCTTTAAACGAATATGTCGGCACAATGCAGATCGAATCACGTAAAATGATCGAGTTATGCAGAGCCATGTCCATAGAACCCGAGATCCTTCTGCTTGACGAGGTTACACAGTCTCTTTCACTTAACAACAGGGAGATGCTCTACAACCTTCTTAAACGCCAGAAAGAGATGGGCAAATCCGCCATCGTCATCACACACGATGTTGAAGAGATGATCGAGATTTGTGATACCATCACTGTCCTTCGTGACGGCGCTGTTGTCGGAAATGTCGTTTCCGCTGAAACTACAGCTGATGAAGTCAAGAGCATGATGGTCGGAAGACAGATCGAGGGAGATTATTACAGGACTGACAAAGAAGTATCCTATAAGGATGAAGTCGTACTCAGCGTTAAGGACCTCAATGTTGATGGCGAACTTGAGGACATCACATTTGACGTCCATGCAGGTGAGATACTTGGATTCTGCGGACTGAGCGATTCAGGCATACATGCTGTCGGACAGGCTGTGTACGGACTTTCCAAAGTAAAGTCAGGAGACATCTATCTTGTGCCCAACGATCTTCACATAAAGACTCCGATGCAGTCTCTTGCTAATAATGTCGGATATGTGCCCAAGGACCGTGACTCTGACGCGATGATGATTGATGCTTCCATACGTGAGAACTTCTCACTTCCGTCAATGACAGAGCTTCAGGGACCTATAGGGTTCATTTCACCCGGAAGCATGAAGAAGCTTTCAAACAGAATGGTAGAGCAGCTTTCGGTCAAATGCGAAGGCATCATGCGCCCGGTCAATTCTCTTTCAGGCGGAAACAAGCAGAAAATCAACCTCGGCAGATGGCTTGCCAAGGATCTTAAACTCTTCATACTTGACTGCCCGACAAGAGGTGTTGATGTCGGAGTAAAAGCATATATCTATTCACTTATGAAAGAAGCCAAAAATAACGGGATCGCCATGATCCTGATCTCCGATGAACTTACAGAGGTCCTTGGAATGGCTGACAGACTGATGGTCATGAAGGACGGAAGGATCACAAAGACGATCCGCAGGGATGAAGATTTCACGGAACAGGCTGTTATAGAGGTGATGATATGAAGAAAAAGAGTAATATTAAACTGCATGACATTATACCTTTTGCAGCATTTGTGGTCATTTTCGTGTTCTTCACGATAGCAAGCTATAATCCGCGCAGGGGTACTTTCCTCATGCTTTCACCGAATAACCTTCTTTCGGTCCTTGAGCAGACCATGCAGACCATTATCGTAGCAAGCGGAACTCTGTTTGTTGTTGCACAGGGCAGCACTGACATGTCTGTCGGTGTTAACCTTGCGCTCAGCGGAGTAGTCGGCGTCTGGACAGGCTATGCAACAGGACTGCATTTCCTGATCATCCCCGTCACGCTGCTGGTCGGTACTCTGATCGGTCTGTTCAACGGTTTTGTCGTTGCTAAACTTAAGATACCTTCGTTTATGCTCACCATAGCACTGCTTATCGGTATCCGCGGACTTGTTAACTACATCCAGACAAAGACCGGTGTACAGGCTCTTCCTGACTCGCTCGCATTCCTTAAGAGCAGTCCTGTAAAGATCGCGCTGTTTGCCGTTATCCTTATCATAATGGCTTACATGTTCGAGTTTACAAAGATCGGCCGTTACAGCAGGGCAATAGGTGAAAATGAAAATACAGCCAGGTATGTAGGTGTTCCGATCACTAAGATGAAGGTCATAGCATTTGCCCTTTCAGGACTCATGGCCGGCATGGGCGGTGTTTTCTCACTGGCATATGTCGGAGCTACAAGTCAGCAGATGGGAGTATTTCTTGAGATGCGTGTCATCACAGCCATACTCCTTGGAGGTGTTCTTGTTACAGGCGGTACCTCCGCTAAATTCTACAAGATACTCCTCGGTTCATTCTCGATCCAGATCATCATCAACGGTCTGGCCCTGATGAACAAATCAGACAGCTATATTTCCCAGTCAGTTCAGGGAATACTCCTGCTGATCATCCTGGCACTGACTGCATGGTCAGGCACAAGAAATCTCAGATCCGGAAAAGACCAGGAAGAGGTATCTTCAAAAACTGAAAGCAAAGAGGCATAGCCGTCACACATTAAATACAATGAAAAGCGCCTGATGATCCGGGCGCTTTTCTTATGCCTTCCCGCCGTCCTTAAAAAACTGCCTTCAATGCTTGCAAATCATATGCATTTATGATAGATTTTACCCTGTATGTTTGTAATATTTTGCAAACGTTTTTTAGGTGCTTATCTTTAGGGATAAGCCGGTAACAATAAAGAGGTGTGATCATAATGAAAGAAAAGCTTGAAAAGATCAAAGCGGAAGCCCTTGAGCGAATAAGGAATGCTTCCTCAATGGATAATCTTAATGAATTCCGCGTCATGTATCTCGGCAAAAAGGGACAGATGACGGAAGTCCTTAAGTCCATGAAGACCGTTGCCCCTGAGGAAAGGGCTCAGGTCGGCCAGATGGTAAACGACGCAAAGAACGAGATAGAGCAGTGCTTTGAAGGCATGAAAAAGAATCTCGAAACAGCAATGCTCAACTCCCGGCTGAAGAAAGAGACCATAGATGTAACTCTTCCCGGCACAATGCATAAGACAGGTCATGAACATCCCAACAGCCTGGTGCTCAAAGAGGTTGAAGACATTTTCATCGGTATGGGATATGAAGTTGTATCAGGACCCGAAGTGGAGTATGACCACTACAATTTCGAAGCACTCAATATCCCTGCAAATCATCCCGCCAAGGATGAGCAGGATACTTTCTATATAGATGGCGACATCCTCCTGAGGACACAGACATCATCATGCCAGATCCACGAAATGGAAAAAGGCATTCTGCCCATCAGGATGATTGCTCCCGGACGTGTTTTCCGTTCAGACAATGTTGATGCTACACATTCTCCTTCATTCCATCAGATTGAAGGACTTGTTGTAGACAAGAACATTACTTTTGCTGATCTTAAGGGAACACTCAACGAATTCTGCAGACAGTTCTTCGGAGAAAACATTAAGACCAAATTCAGGCCTCATCATTTCCCGTTCACAGAACCTTCTGCCGAAGTGGATGTAAGCTGCTTCAAATGCGGCGGCAAGGGATGCCGTTTCTGCAAGGGTGAAGGATGGATTGAGATCCTCGGATGCGGCCAGGTACATCCTCATGTTCTTGAGATGGTCGGCATTGACACAAATGAGTATACCGGTTTTGCATTCGGTGTCGGTCTTGAAAGACTTACACTGCTTAAATACGAGATCGATGACATGAGACTTCTCTATGAGAATGATCTCAGATTCTTAAATCAGTTCTAGGAAAGGAGAGAAAGAATGAACGCTTCATATTCATGGATAAAAGCTTATGTACCGGACCTCTCCTGCTCATATCAGGAGTTCAGGGATGCCATGACTCTCTCCGGAACAAAAGTTGAAAGTTTTACACAGTTTGATGCTGATCTGGATAAGATCGTCATAGGACAGGTTGTTAAAGTTGAGCGCCATCCGGATGCTGATAAGCTTGTCGTATGCCAGGTCAATGTAGGAAATGAAACAGTACAGATAGTTACAGGTGCTCCTAATGTATTTGAAGGAGCTAAGGTACCTGTCGTTCTTGACGGCGGAAAAGTCGCAGGCGGCCATGATGGCAGCATCACACCGGGTGGCATCAAGATCAAGGCAGGCAAACTGCGCGGCGTTGAATCATTCGGCATGATGTGCTCGATCGACGAGCTTGGTTCTAATACAGAGATGTATCCTGATGCAGCTCCGGACGGACTTTACATTCTCCCGGACGATGCTCCTGTCGGGGAAGACGCGATTGAATATCTGGGTCTGCGTGATGCCAATTATGAATTTGAGATCACCTCAAACCGTGTTGACTGCTACAGCGTTCTCGGAATAGCCAGGGAAGCAGCTGCAACATTCGGTCTTAAATTCAACGATGTCGTGCCCGTAGTTAAGAACGAAACTGATGACATAAATAATTATCTGGAGGTTGAGATCAAAAATACTGACCTCTGCAAGCGCTATACCGCAAGGATGGTCAAAAATGTAAGGATCGCACCTTCACCCCAGTGGCTCAGGCAGAGACTTGCAAGCAACGGCATCCGTCCGATCAACAACATAGTAGCCATCACCAACTAT